>DUOK01000028.1 GCA_012838865.1 Bacteroidales bacterium
AAGTAAAGCCAAATTTCAACCGCTTCCAAACGAATAAAGCAAGTAAATTTAGGCTCTAAAGCTAAAGCGCTTAAAAACAAGTGCAAGACTTTTCACTTTTAACACCCTTTCACAAAAGGTGAGAACAATAAAGATACAAAACAGCCATTAAAAATACAAGAAAAAAGATTTGCTGTCTGCAAAATTATTTTCGTTGTTGTATCTTCGCAACAAACCAATTAAATCACTTCAAGTGTCAAAAAGCATAGTTCTCATCCCTACCTATAACGAGTGTGAAAACATTGAAGCCATCACCAGGGCAGTATTGAACCAACCCATTACCAACCTGCACCTTCTGATTATCGACGACAACTCGCCGGACGGCACGGCGACCCTGGTGAAAAAAATGCAAAAGGAATTTCCCCGGCAGCTACATCTACTAGAACGTGCCGGCAAGCAGGGTTTGGGAACGGCCTATATTGCCGGATTCAAATGGGCGCTGGGAAAAGCTTACGACTACATTTTTGAAATGGATGCGGACTTTTCGCACCCCCCGGAAGATCTGCTTCGCTTGTATGAGGCCTGTACTCTGGAAGGGGCCGACCTGGCCATTGGTTCACGCTACAAATCGGGGGTTAATGTGGTCAACTGGCCTATGGGGCGTGTATTGATGTCGTACTTTGCTTCGGTGTATGTGCGACTGGTAACGCGCATGCCCATCATGGATACCACAGCAGGCTTTAAGTGCTACCACCGCAGGGTGCTGGAGACCATCAATCTGGACAAGATTCGCTTTAAGGGCTATGCTTTCCAAATAGAAATGAAGTTTACAGCCTGGAAATATGGCTTTCACCTTATTGAAGTGCCCATAGTATTTACCGACCGGAAACAAGGCAGCTCTAAAATGAGCGGAGGCATCTTTAGCGAGGCGGTTCTGGGCGTATTAAAAATGAAGTTGAGCAGTTTTTTTAAATCTTATAAACAACAAGTATGAGCAGCACACTGATTAAAAATGCCTTGATTATCAACGAAGGCAAAAGTTTTAAGGGCAGTCTGCTTATAAAGGAGGGACTGATTGCCGGGATTTTTCCGGAAGGGGAGGTTTTACCGAAAGCCGATGTACTGGTGGATGCGGAGGGCAAATGGTTGCTGCCGGGTGCCATCGACGATCAGGTACACTTTCGGGAGCCGGGCCTCACCCACAAGGCCGACATCGCCAGTGAATCCGCTGCAGCTGTAGCCGGTGGCATCACTTCTTTCATGGAGATGCCCAACACCCATCCGCAAACCACCACCCTGGAAGCCCTGGAAGCCAAATACGGTTTGGGCGCTGAAAAATCCCTGGCCAACTACTCCTTTTATATGGGGGCTACCAACGACAACCTTCAGGAGGTCCTGAAGGTTAATCCGGAAGAAGTGTGCGGCATCAAAGTCTTCATGGGCTCATCCACAGGAAACATGCTGGTCGACAACAAGGAAACCCTGAAACTCTTGTTCAGCGAGATTCCCATGCTCATTGCCACCCACTGTGAAGACGAGGCGACCATCCGGCATAATACGGCCCTCTTCCGTGAAAAGTATGGGGAACAAATGCCCTTCCGTTACCATCCCGACATCCGCAGCACCGAGGCTTGTTACCGCTCTTCGTCGGTAGCGGTAGACCTGGCTACCCGCTACAACAGCCGCCTGCACATCCTGCACCTGAGCACCGAAAAAGAACTCTCCCTGTTGAGCAATCGCCTGCCTCTGACCGAAAAAAGAATTACGGGAGAGGTCTGCGTTCACCACCTGTGGTTCAGTCGCGCCGATTACGACCGGCTGAGCGCGCGCATCAAATGGAATCCGGCGGTAAAGGAAGAAAGCGACCGGGAGGCCCTGCGTGAGGGACTGAAAAACAACCTCCTGGATGTAGTGGCTACCGACCATGCCCCCCACACCCTGGAAGAAAAAAATCAGGCCTATTTTGCTGCGCCATCAGGAGGGCCGCTGGTAGAGCACGCCCTCCTGGCCATGCTGGCCTTGGTAGAGCAAGGTGTTTTTACCCTGGAAACCGTGGTGGAAAAAATGTGTCACGCACCGGCTACCCTGTTTCGCATCGAAAAACGAGGCTACCTTAGAGCCGGCTACCATGCCGACCTGGTGCTGGTCGACCCCAAAGCTGCACAAACCATCAGCGATGCAGGCGTGCACTACAAATGCAAGTGGAGTCCCTTTAGCGGACAAAGCTTTGCGCACAGTGTGGAAAGCACCTGGGTCAACGGGCAAAGGGTTTTTCATAAAGGCAGTATTGATGCATCGGTACGTGGGCAACGCCTGCGCTTTGTCAAATAAAAACAAGGAAAAGAATGAGCAGCTTTAAACCAAAAAGAATGCTTATTGGCCTGGCGGGACTGCTGTTAATGGCATTGGGGGCTTGTGAGCCAAGACAGGAGCAAAGTCGCCCACCCATCCTTACTCACTTGCCCGAAGGCGCCGTTTTGCTGAGCGACACCCTGGTCTACAGTGTTGATTTGGTGGCCACCGACAGTCTGGATACCTGGTCGGCCTGGCGTCTGCGCCATGTGGCGCCGCGACCTATGGCGGACTTCCTGCTCAATGAAGTTTATGAAGGGAGATTGCAGGCCTACGACTATTTCAGCAATGAACCGCTGAGCATCGAGGAGGTGCGTCGGCGCGAACAGGCCGACGACTACCATAGGGACCTGGTGGAAGAGTTTCAGTTTGAAGAAAGCTGGTACTATCTGCCCGGAGAGCAACGCTTCCACAAGGAGGTCCACGCCCTGGTACTGGCCTACAGTCTCTATGCCAGCGACGGCAGTCTCCGTGGTCGCAAACCGGTACTGAGAATAAGACTCAACACCCCTGCCGACTAGCGCAACACAAAACGGGCTACTTTACGGGTAATTTGCGAATCAATGACTTCCCGTCCCCGCGTCATGGCATCAATGGCGGCAGGGTTGTATTGTCTGATGGTCAAAAGTTGTACCCCCTCATTGTAGCGCACTACAAAGTTGCTGTTTAAAGCTTCGAGCAGTGCATCGGTGGCGCCGTTGTGATCAAAACAGGCACTGAAGTTCAATGCCGAATTCTGCATCAGGTTCATTTTTATGCGAAAGCGTGAGAAATAAGAAATCAATTCCACCAGTTTTTCTTCCATGATGAAAGAGAAATCCCTGGGGGAGGCGGTCAGAAACACCTGCTTATCCTTAAGGATATAAATGGGCTGGCGGGCATCCCCTTCCCGGCCATCTGCAATCACGGTTCCGGGATCGTCCGGAGCAATAAACGACTTCACATACAAGGGAATTCCCTTGTTCTGAAGGGGCTTCAATGTTTTGGGATGAATGACCTGCGCCCCGTAAAAGGCCAGTTCTATGGCCTCATTGTACGAGAGTTCATCCAGCTTTACAGCATCCGTGTACCAACGCGGATCGGCATTAAGCACGCCCGGAACATCCTTCCAGATGGCCACAGACGCCGCGCCCGTGCTGTGCGCGATGATGGCTGCCGTGTAATCAGAGCCTTCACGACCCAGCGTGGTACTCAGGTTGCTGCGTGTGCCTCCCAGAAAGCCCTGGGTAAGCCACAACTTTCCTCGGGCCTCATCAAAGGTTGTCTGCATCATCTTTTGCGTCAGCGTCCAATCCACATTGGCATCGCGGTACAAATCGTCGGTTTTAAGCACTGTTCTTACATCTACCCATTGATGCTGCAGCGCTACCTTCTGCCAGTAATCGCTGATGATGCTGGTAGAAAACAACTCCCCAAAGGACACCAGTTGATCGTATTCAAAATCGTAATGCAGCGAAGGGGCTTGCTGCAGACGCTGCGCCAAATGCTCCTGAAGTCGGTTAAATCCTTCACTCTCGTTTTCCCCACCCAGCAAATCGGCTATGATACCATGGTGAAAACCGACAATCTGAGCAAACTTTTCCCAAAGCTGCTCCGGCTTCCCATCATAATAAAAGCGCGTAAGCTCTTCAAAAGCATTGGTCATTTTACCCATGGCCGAAACCACCACCACCAAGGGCTGCCCGGCTGAGCGAACAATGGAGCTGATGTTGCGCACGCCATCGGCATGCTGTACCGAAGCGCCACCGAATTTATATACCTGCATTAATGCTTAAATCTTAAGGTCTTGTTCTATTATAAAAGTTGACTGGGCCAAAATAAAAGTAAATACTTTCAAAAACCTTACTTTTGTGCAAAAATTTAGCGCATGAGTTCCGTTCCTACGCCGGCAGAGCGTTATCTGCAACACCCCCAGGTCGAAACACTCCAACGTTGGTTGCAAAACGCCGGGCAGCCCCTGTTGCTTAAGGGACTTGCCGGCTCGTCCACCGCCCTGGTGGCAGGGGCCCTCGGGGACCAGCACCCGCAGTTGTTGGTGCTGAGCGACAAGGAGGCTGCGGCCTATTTGTACCACGACCTGGTGCAGTTACATGGCGAGGAAAGCGTCTTTTTCTTACCCTCTACCTACAAACGCTCCCCCGAATTTGGGCAGCCCGACAGCAGTCAACTCATTCTGCGCACCGAGGCCCTGCAGCAACTGCGACGGGCTAAGGCGGGACAGTTTTGTGTCAGCTACACCGAGGCCCTGCTCGAGAAAGTGCCGGGCAGTCGGGTTATCGAGCAACAAACCCTCACCCTGCAACGTGGCGAACAAATCGATTTGTTCTTTATCGTGGATTTTCTGAAGGAGCTGGGTTTCAAAAAAGCCGACTTTGTTTACGAACCAGGCTACTATTCGGTACGCGGCTCCATTTTAGATGTTTACAGCTATTCTTACGAAGAGCCCTTCCGCATCGATTTTTTTGGTGACGAGGTCGAAAGCATCCGCTCCTTCGACATCGAAACCCAGCTTTCACAAAGCAGCTTTGACGAAATCACCCTCATTCCCGAGTTGGGGGCCGGTGAAGACGGCAAAGACTTCACCTCCCTGGCCCAGGCCCTTCCTGCGGAAGTGCTGGTATGGATAGACAGCCCCGACCTGATTCGCGAGCGCATGAATCAGGTTATGGAGAAGGTGGTAGAAAAGCAAGGGCAACTTGTGGAAGCAGAAAGTCGCGACCAGAAAATCCCCGCCCCCACCCAACTGGTCGACGGCGACCAGTTGTTCCACGACCTCAGCGGCCGTCCCCTGCTCCTGCTGAACCAGGCCGGCAGCTTCCGCCCCGAACAAACCCTGCGCTTTAAAACACAGGCCCAGCCCCTCTTCCACAAAAATTTTGATTTGGTAGAGGAAGACATCCGCAAAAATCAGGATGCCGGTTACCAGGTCTTTATTCTATCCGACAATCCGCGCCAGCACGAACGCCTGCGCGCCATATTCAAGGACCGGGGTGCCAAAATTCACTACGAAGAACTGGGCCACGCCCTGCATGAGGGCTTTACCGACCACGACCTGAAGCTCTGTTGCTACACCGACCATCAGCTTTTCGACCGCTTTCATAAATACACCTTACGTACAGATAAGAGTCGCACCGCCCGCCAGAGCATTTCCATGAAGGAGCTGACGCGACTGAATCCGGGCGATTATGTGGTACACATCGACCATGGTATCGGACGCTTTGGGGGACTCGTCACCATGGAGGAGAACGGGGTTCGCCAGGAGGCCATCCAGCTCGTTTACCGCGACAACGATGTGCTGCTGGTCAACATCCATTCGCTGCACCGCATCAGCAAGTACAAGGGTTCGGAGGGCGAGCCACCCAAAGTACACAAACTGGGCCACGCCGCCTGGTCCAAAATGAAAGAAAAGACCAAGAAAAAGGTCAAAGACATTGCCCGCGAGCTCATTGCCCTTTATGCCCGGCGAAAGGCCGAGCCCGGCTATGCCTTTTCGGGCGACTCTTACCTGCAAACCGAACTGGAAGCCTCCTTTATTTATGAAGACACCCCCGACCAACATAAGGCCACACAGGCCGTCAAGGCCGATATGGAAGAGCCCACACCGATGGACCGCCTGGTATGTGGAGATGTGGGCTTTGGCAAGACCGAAATAGCCATCCGCGCCGCCTTTAAGGCAGCCGGTGACAACAAGCAGGTGGCGGTTTTGGTGCCCACCACCATTCTGGCCTTTCAACACTTCCACACCTTTCGCGAGCGCCTGTCAGATTTCCCGGTACGCATTGAATACGTCAGTCGCCTGCGAAAGCCTGCAGAGGTACGCCAGACCCTTAAAGACACCAGCGAAGGGAAGGTCGACATTCTTATTGGCACCCACCGCCTGATTGGAAAGGATGTGCAGTTTAAAGACCTGGGACTACTCATCGTTGATGAAGAGCAACGCTTTGGCGTTGCCGTAAAGGAAAAACTGAAAAGACTAAAAATCAACGTCGACACCCTCACCCTCACCGCCACCCCCATCCCGCGCACCTTGCAGTTCTCGCTCATGGGTGCCCGCGACTTAAGCATTCTCAACACCCCTCCGGCCAACCGCCATCCCATTTTTACCGAACTGCACGGTTTCAACGAAGACATCATCAAAGAAGCCATCCTTTACGAAGTGGAGCGCAACGGTCAGGTATTCTTCATCAACAACCGCGTTCAAAACATTCAGGAAATTCAGGACCTGATTAAGCGAATACTTCCCGACATCAAGACCGTAGTGGCACACGGACAAATGGACGGCACCACGCTCGAGAAAATCATGCTCGATTTTATTGATGGCACCTACGACGTACTCATAGCCACCACCATTATCGAATCGGGACTGGACATTCCCAATGCCAACACCATCATCATCAACAACGCCCATCAGTTTGGTCTGAGTGAGCTGCACCAGCTGCGCGGACGGGTGGGACGTTCCAACAAAAAAGCCTTCTGCTACCTGCTGGCACCCCCCGTGAGTACCCTCACCAACGATGCCCGTCGTCGCCTGACCATCCTCGAAGAGTTCTCCGACCTGGGCAGCGGTTTTCAAATCGCTATGCAGGATCTCGACATACGTGGAGCCGGGAACCTGCTGGGTGGCGAGCAAAGTGGCTTCATCAGCGACATTGGCTACGAAACCTACCAACGGATATTGGAAGAGGCCTTGTTGGAGCTGCGCGAGACCGAATTCCCCGACCTGGAGGTGCGTCCCCAACAGGCCGCCAAGGTGCCGGAAGACCTGCGCTTCGTAAGCGACTGCCTGATCGACACCGACCTGGATGTACGTTTCCCGGAAACCTACATCGCCAATACCGCCGAGCGCATGGAACTCTACCGCGAACTCGACAACATAAAGGAAAAAGAAGAATTGGAAACCTTTGAAAAGAACCTGATCGATCGTTTCGGGCCTCTGCCCGAAAAAGCAGCGCAACTGCTGGCCCTTGTGAGCATCCGCATTACAGCACTTACTCTGGGCATTGAAAAAATCAGCTACAAAAGAAATCATGTTCGCCTGTCCTTTGTCTCCAATCAGGAATCCCCCTTCTACCGCTCGTCGGTATTTCAGAACATCCTGCAGTGGGTGCAGCGCAATCATAAATTGGCGCGTATGGAAGAAAAACAAGACAAACTCTGGTTGTTGGTACCCAAGATTACTCAGGTAACTCAGTTGGAGACGCTTTTGCAACAATTAAAAACCCCTGTTGGAGTTGGAGAAGGATCGGCAAACAGCGCTTAGGACAACAAACGCAAAAGAATTTCCCGGTTGCCCAAAAAGTTACGCCCAATGGCGGTGGCTTCGCAAGGATAAGTCTTCTGTTCAACCAGCAGCTCCACCTGAGTCGTTCCCCCTTCTTCCCCTTCAATCAACTTTTGAATGGGCGCAAAGTCGGCCAGCCAGGCAGCCAGACTCCCTCCCTCGGCCATTTGTGGCAAAACAGTTTTGAACCCGGGACTCTGTCCCACGATTTGTCCCTTATGATTGACCACCACAATGCCACCCGACTCACCAAAAATGGCCGAACGAAAATGATTACAGGCACGAACAGCCACCCGCTCTGCGGTAATGTCGTTTAAAACCAACTGCAAAGCCTGCTTCCCGTTAAAACTTATCCAACAAGCACTTATGGCCACATCCAGTGGTTTGCCATGTAAGCCGCACACCTGTATGCCCAAACGCTTGGGCACTTTTCCTGAAATGGCCTCCTGGGCGATATAGCCTGCAAAATCATTCCTGAAATCTTCAGCTACAAAATTCAGGAAAGGCAGGCCAATCATATCTTCAATATAGTGCGAATGAAACAAATTCAGTGCCTCCATATTTAAATATTGGATTTTCCCCTGCTCCAGGATGACAACCGGGACGGGTGCATCCGATAAGAATTTGCGAAAACGCTCCTCTCTCCGCTTTTGATCCAGCACAGCCTTGTGCTTGTAGTAGGCCAAATCAATGGTAATGGCCAATTCCTTCTTCTGCACCGGCTTTACCAGATAACCATAGGAATTACTCACAATGGCTCTTTCAACCACCCCGGAGCTGGTGTCGCTCGAAACAAAAATTACCGGAAGCTCCAATTCCCTTTGAATCTTCTCAGCAGTTTGAATGCCATCCAGCTCTCCATCCAAATGGATGTCCATCAACACCACATCGGGTCGCTCCCGCGCACAAAGCTCCAAAGCCTCTGTCCCCGATCCACAACGCCCCGTTAACTCATAACCCATGTCCTTAATAAACAGCGCAAAAATCGCCGAAAGAAACTTATCGTCCTCAACTATCAAAATTCTGCGCATATTCTCAGGTACTTATTTACAATTTGAAATAAAGAAGACTCAAGTGCGGATATTAAAACACTTAAGACTAAATTTGCCGGCATAAAACGCTCAACCGTGTTCAAAAATAATGATTAAGATAGTAATAGACCAAGGCAACAGCGCTATTAAATACGGCATTTTTGACAAAGACAAGTTAATTTTAGCCGAGACGGCAGATGGGCCTGACCAAAACCGGTTGAGAGAAGTGATCAGCGACTACCAACCGGAAGCTGCCATCATTTCTTCGGTAAGGGAACCCCTTGATCTCTCCAGCTTGCCGGCGTTTTCGGGTCGCCTTATTGTACTGGACAACAACACCCCCCTTCCTTTTTCAATTGGGTACAAAACGCCAACAACCCTTGGAAGGGACCGCCTTGCCGCTGTGGCCGGAGCGCAGTTCCAGTTTCCGGAAGCTTCCTTGTTAATTATTGACGCCGGAACCGCCCTGACCTACGAAGTGCTGTTGGATGGCCATCAATACTATGGTGGAAATATATCCCCCGGCTTAAACATGCGTTTTAAAGCACTTAACAGCTTCACCAGCAGATTGCCGCTGGTCGACAAACAGGAAAACTGTCCCCTTGCGGGGCAAAACACCAAAGAAGCCATTGCCTCCGGAGTAATAAATGGAATGGTTTTTGAAATGGAGGGCTACCGCACCGCCTGTCTGGACAAATGGGGTATCGATAAGACAATAATAACCGGCGGAGACTCATATTTTTTTGCCAGAAAACTAAAAAACCCCATCTTTGTAAATCAAAATTTAGTACTGGTAGGACTAAACCGAATATTGGAATACAATGTGTAAAACGCTAAAGCTGCTGCTTTCTGGACTGATGATAGTTATACCGGTCAGCCTTCTTCAATCTCAAAATCGCACCTCTTCCCCTTTTTCACGCTACGGCATGGGCGAGTTGAATCCCCAGGGCTTCAGCAGAAACCAGGCCATGGGAGGAACAGGGATTGGCCTGCGATCGGCCGGCTACCTCAACAACATGAATCCGGCCTCCTACTCGGCGCTTGATTCCATGTCCTTTTTCTTTGAAACCGGACTGCAGTCGCTCACCCAAAACATTTCAGAAAACGGAGCCAGTGAGTCCTTCTCAGAAATGAATTTCGATTATTTTGCCCTCGGATTTGCCGTTGGACCCAAGATGGGCATATCGCTGGGGTTCAGACCGGCCACGCAGGCGGGCTATGACTTTCAATCCCTGCAAACGGCCAATAACGACTCCCATCTCCTTCAGATCAAGGGCGAAGGTAACTTCACAGACCTTTATGCCAGCGTAGCCTACAGCATCAGCCCCTCGCTGTCGGCCGGAATTAATGCCTCCTATTGGTTTGGAGACATCAAACACACCTCTTTTCAGGATTTCGTAAGTGACCCCAACGCCTATATTTATGGCAGTCGTACCGAGCACCACATCGGAACCCTACTCTTCGACCTTGGCTTACAATACACCACCTTGCTGGACGAGAACCGCAGCCTTACGCTGGGCCTGGTATTTCGACCGCAAACAGCAGTTAGCGGAAGAAGCAGTCACCTGGTGGCCCGTGGCACAGGCTATGACGTTCAGGGCGACCTGTTTACCAACAACGACACCCTCTCCTTCTCCTCGGACAGCTGGCGCAGCAGGAGCTTCGAGATGCCCTTAAAGCTGGGGGTCGGAGCGTCCTACACCATCCAAAACAAACTCATTTTGGCTGCCGACTATTCGACCGAGCGTTGGGCCGATGTACAATTTCCGGACTTCAATACACAAACCGCCAACACCAATTATTTTGCATTGGGTGCGGAATTTATCCCCAACGAAAGAACCGGCAACCGTTACCATCAACGCATACGCTACAGAGCCGGCTTACATTACGCACAGGACTATATCAAAATCAACAACAACCAGCTTAGAGACTTTGGCATGGCTTTTGGGCTGGGTTTACCACTTGGAAGAAGCAACACTTCCATCAACCTGGGTTTTGAATACGGAAACATAGGAACCGGGCAAAGCAGTGAGATGAAAGAAACCTACAGTAAGTTTACCCTGGGTTTCACCCTGCATGAATACTGGTTCTTTAAACGAAAATTTGATTAAGCAATACACTAACTATCAAAAACTAGAGACATGAAAGCCATAAAATTAATCGTACTGGGGTGGTTGATGACCATGACTTATGCCGCCGCACAAACGGGACTGGAGTCGGGCACCAGATACGGGGTGGGCGAAGACAGTATCCGTTGTGTAAAGCACCTTTCTCTTTATTCCGAAGATTTCAGAAACAAAAACTTTGAAGCTGCTTTTCCCGCGTGGGAGGTGGTTTTCAAAGAGTGTCCTGCAGCCACCGTCAACATCTATCTGGATGGAGCGAAAATGCTCAGCGACAAAATTGAAGCCAATAAAGACGCTGCAAAATTTGAGGAGCTTTATGCCTACCTCATGAAGGTATACGACCAGCGTATGGAGTATTTTGGCGATCACCCGCGCTATCCAACCCCTGCCATAAAAGGGAGTAAGGCACTGGATATGCTCAAATACAAGCGCAACGACCCCGCCGTGGTAGAAGAGGCCTACAGCCTGCTGAACGACGCCGTTACGCAACTTAAAAGAGCCGCCCAACCTGCATTTTTGGCCACTTTTATGAGTACCGCAGTGAGTATGTACGGCGCAGGGAAGATTGATGCCGCCACCCTTGTGAACAACTATACCTTAATCAGCGACCTGAC
Organism: Bacteroidales bacterium; assembly: GCA_012838865.1. GTDB lineage: Bacteria > Bacteroidota > Bacteroidia > Bacteroidales > Marinilabiliaceae > Geofilum. Next base: position 11,384 of record DUOK01000028.1, read on the forward strand.
CGATCAAGTTCTTACGGATAAGGCGCGCGCGTCGCACCACCCTGTTTACGAGCAGGTAAAAAGCGGTGTGGAAAGTCTCTTTGCCAACAGTGGCGCAGCGACTTGCGATGTCATCATCGGTATTTATGAGCCCCAACTGGAGGACAACAAATTTGACCTGGCCTGGCTGAAACGCGTCAGCCAACTGTTGGCACGGGGTCTGTGTGAGGACGCTGAATTGCTGTACAAAGTATCGGAATACCAGCATAACATTGAACCTTCCGGAGCTTCAGCTTTTGGCCTGGCCAGAATGTATCTGAAGGCAGGAGATATTGAGCGTGCCCTGGAATTCTTCAACCAGGCTGTTGAGCTTACCGACGACAACCGACAAAAAGGAGAGTATCTCCATCAGATGGCACTGATTCTCCTTTCGCAAAACCGCTATTCTCAGGCTCGCGCCCATGCCCTAAGGGCCATAGAGGCGCGTCCCGACTGGGGGGTACCTTATCTTACCATCGGTCGTGCCTATGCGCTTTCAGCCAACAGCATTGGCGAAAAAGAAATTGAGAAAAAAGCAGCCTACTGGGCAGCCGTGGATAAATTCATGAAGGCCAAATCGGTAGACAGCAACGTGGCAGATGAAGCCAACGGCCAAATCGCCACATTCTCAGCCCACTTTCCGGCCACCGATGAGATTTTCTTCGAAGGTTTGGAAGTAGGTGCCACCTACACCGTAGGAGGATGGATCAATGAAAGAACGACCATACGCAGTCGCTAAACATGTCTTCTGAACGAAAAAACAAACTGCATCTGATAAGCACCGTGGCAGGCAGCATTTTGCTGCTTGCCACCGTGCTTTTTTTTCCTTCCTGTGCACCCAACAAGCCCGAAGAAATCAAGGAGCTGACCAATAGGGAAGAACTTCCAACTATTACTTACAGGGATTTGCACAGCACCATTACCGATTCCGGGAAAATTCGCTACCGTTTCACCACTCCTGTAATGCAACAGTTCGATCAACGGAAGGAAGCCACCGTTGAGTTTCCGGAAGGTTTGCATCTGTATGTGTACAACAGTCTCGAAGAAATCGATGCCCAAATCAAATGCAAACAGGCCACCTATCACCAAACCAAAGACTTGTGGGAGTTGCGAAAGGACGTTGAGGCCGTTAATCTGGACGGTGAGGTGATCAACACCGAGCTGATGTATTGGGACATGTCTGCCAAGACACTGTATTCGGACCAGTTTATTAAGATCAGTACAGATACCGAGATCATTACGGGTACTGGGTTTGAATCAGACGAAAGAATGGAAAATTATAAAATAAAGAACATCAGTGGCATCCTTCAGGTTGAGGAAGCGCCTGCATCTTCTGCTTCAGAACCTACAGCACCATAAATCATCTATGGCCGATCGCCGATGGGGAATTATTTATTACCTTTAGCGAACCAGGTGGCTTATAGGAGCAAAGGACAAAGCCACAGCCTACTGTGATCAGAAAAAAACAAAATGGATACCCTTTCAGTTCTTCTTGTCACCCTGCTGTTCTCCGCCGTATTCTCCGGCAGTGAAATGGCATTTCTGTCCACCAACAAACTGATGATCGAACTCAACCGGAAGAAACATCCCTCCCTGAGTAAAATCACCGACCGTTTCCACCGGAACCCCGGACTTTTTATATCGACCATACTCATAGGCAACAACATTGCACTGGTGATTTATGGAATGTTTATGGCCAGTCTGCTTGAACCTTATCTGACCCGCTTCATCGATTCTGAATTCGGCATCCTCTTTATTCAAACACTGGCTGGAACGCTGCTGATCCTGATCAGTGCTGAATTTCTTCCCAAAATCATCTTCCGTCTCAATCCTACCGCCTCCCTCAACTTTATGGCCTTCCCTTTGTGGATCGTCTATACCCTCTTCTACCCCCTGTCAAAACTGACGCTGTCCACATCTAACTTTTTGATAAAAAAAGTAATAAAATCGCCCGGGCACCCGCAACGGGAGAATATCGTAATAGGCCGGATAGACCTGGACCACTTAATTATGGAGCAGGAAAAGGGCAGCGACGACGATGAAGTGCCGGAAGAAATGAAGTTTTTTAAAAACGCACTGGATTTTTCCACGGTCAAGGTCAGAGAATGCTCTGTCCCGAGAACCGAGATCGAAGCCGTGGACATCGATGAGGAACTGGAGGTGCTCCGCGAGCGTTTTACGGAAACCGGCTTTTCCAAAATTCTGATTTACCGTGAAAGTATCGACAACATAGTGGGCTACGTACACGTATCCGCTCTTTTCCGTAATCCCAAAAAATTACGCAATGTAATCAGCCCCATTTCTATTGTGCCCGAGTCGATGCCCGCCAGCAAACTGCTGGAGACCTTCACCAAGGAACACAAAAGTATTGTATTGGTGGTGGATGAGTTCGGCGGAACCTCGGGGATTGTTACCCTGGAAGATATTCTGGAAGAGATTTTCGGTGAAATTGACGACGAACACGACACCTCTGACCTTACCGAAATACAAATCAGCCAAAACAGCTACAGCTTTTCAGGTCGATTTGAAATTGACTATCTGAATGAGAAATACAATCTCAACTTACCCGTTTCCGATGAATATGAAACCCTGGCAGGCCTCATACTTTATCACAACGAGGCCATTCCTGAAAAAGGGCAGGAGATTATCATTGACCAATTCTCCCTTAAAATTCTTGATGCTTCCAAATCAAAAATAGAACAGGTACAAATAACCCTGCCTACGGCTTAAACCGCCCACACGCCCCCATAAATAAAGCAATCAAAACGATCGGCAACAAGGTGGTAAAACATTTTTTTGTATATTCGTACCCTGTTTTAAAACGCTAAAAATTAAATCTGTATTTCGAATGGCAACTTTAGAAAAAATACGAAGTAAAGGAGGAATTCTTGTGGCCATCTTCGTTGGCTTCGCGCTTTTTGCTTTCATCATGATGGACTTCATGAGTTCCGGAGGGTCGATGTTTTCGGGCAGCCAAATGGAGGTAGCCAACATCAATGGCACTTCGGTAAGCATCCAGGAATTTCAGAATAAAGTTTCTGAAATGGAAGAGTTCAACAAAATGAACCAGGGTGTGAACACACTGTCGGAAGAGGACGTCTACCGCCTCCGCGAACAAACCTGGAACCAAATGGTCAATCAGCTTTTGCTGGATGAGCAATACCAACAACTGGGCATCACCGTTGGTCCTGAAGAATTGATGGATATGGTAGCCGGTCGTAACATTCACCCCGCCATTCGACAGCATCCACTTTTTGCCAACCAGCAAACCGGTGTTTTCGACCAAAACCAGGTACTTAACTTCTTACAGATTAAGAATCAAGACCCCAGCGCCCATTTCTATTGGATGATGATGGAAGAACAGCTGATTAATGAGCGCCTTTACACCAAATATGCCGCCCTCCTTCGCAATGGCATGTACATCCCCGCCATTTGGAAGGACAGCGAACTGGCCAGCCGTTCTAAACAAGCAGACATCGATTTTGTGGTGGCCCGTTACAGTGCGGTTCCCGACAGCAGCATAAGCATTGCCAGCAAGGAAATCAGAGATTATTACAACCGCAATCAAAATGATTTCAAGCAAGAGGCTGCCAGAGACATCGAATACATCACCTTCCCCATCGAAGCAACAGAGGAGGACCGTCAAGCCACCCTCGACTGGGTGACAGAGCGTATGGCCGACTTTTCACGTCCGGAGACCGACCCTGTTCAGTACGTTAACCTCAATTCTGATGAACCTTTCAGTGCGCGTAACCACAGGTCGGCCGAGTTTTCATCACGCATTGAGGACTTTGTGCGCACAGCACAAGTCGGAGAAGTTTATGGCCCCTACCTCGAAAACGAAAGTTACAAAGCCGTTCGCCTGGTAGCCATCAACAATTTGCCCGACTCGGTTAGGGCCCGTCACATTTTGTTGCGTGAAGCCTCTCCTGAGGCCACACATCAACTGGCAGACAGCTTACTGAACCTGGCGCGTAGTGGCGGCAACTTTGCTGATTTGGCGCGTCGTCACTCTCAGGATCAGGGTTCGGCCATCAACGGGGGCGACCTGGGATGGTTTACCGAAGGGATCATGGTGCAACCTTTTAACGATGCAGTCTTTAACGGAAAAGCCGGTGATATTGTAAAAGTAGAAAGCCAGTTTGGTGTGCACATCGTGCACATTCAGCAGCAAGGCGCTGCCTCTCCCAAGTACCAGATCGCGACCCTGGCCCGTGAAATCTCCTACAGTTCTAAAACCTATCAGGAAGTTTACAGCAAGGCCAATCGTTTTGCTGCCCAAAACAACAGTGCGGAAAAATTCAGCACCGCCGCTGAAGAAGAAGGACTAACCAAGCGCTTCGGCCGATCCATTGGCGCCAACGATCGCGGAGTAAGCGGATTGGAAGCCTCAAGAGAGCTGGTACGCTGGACCTATGAGGCTAAAAAAGGGGACCTTTCTCCTGTTTATGAATTCGGCGACCGCTTTGTAATTGCGCATCTGACGGAGGTGCGTGAAGAAGGTGTTCGCGCCTTTGAGCAAGTTCGCACACAAATTGAGCGCCAACTTATTGCCGATAAAAAAGCAGACCAATTGCTGGCCCAAATGCAGGAAAAACTGGAAGCTGGTGCCGACTTGGAAACACTTGCTGCAGCCTTCAACAGCAGTGTTCAGAGTGCCGACAACATTGGTTTTGCCGCCTTCCAGGTCCCCGGAGCAGGCGTAGAACCAGCCCTGGCTGCCGCTGCAGTTACGGTTCCGGCCGGCCAGGTTTCTCAACCTTTTAAAGGAAACAATGGCGTATATGTTGTTAAAGTGAAGCAGCTCGAGGATATAACTGTTAATGCCGACAACATCGGTCGCGAACTGGACCAGAACCTCAGTATGAAGGTTGATTACCAATTGCTGGAGGCCATTCGTGAGAAAGCAGAAATCACCGATAACAGAGCCAATTTCTATTAAACGGAAACAAGCTTAAAATACAAAGGCCGGTTGCGATGCGCAACCGGCCTTTTGTGTTTAAAGAAACAGCCTGCTGTTTAAGCATGGATCTACGCCAACAACTTGCGCACCAAAGATGAAATGGCCTTACCTTCTGCCCGCCCGGAAAAACGGCGGCTGGCTTCGCCCATAACTTTTCCCATGTCGGCCATACTCTGAGCCCCCAACTCCTTGACTAAAGCGGCGATACCGGCTTCCAGTTCTTCGGGCGACATCTGCGCCGGAAGATAGGCTGCTATAATTTCTGCTTCCTTCAACTCATTATCGGCCAGTTCAACCCTCCCCTGACTCACAAAAATATCGGCTGCATCCTTGCGCTGCTTCACCATCTTCTGCAATAATTTCAGCTCCGCGTCGGCATCCAAAGTTCCTCCCGCATCCTTAGCTGTGCGGGCCTCCAAAAACTCCTTTTTAACAGCCCTGAGCGCGTTCAAACGCAGTGCATCCCGCGCCTTCATAGCTTGCTTTATATCTTCGCTTACCTGATCAAAAAGTAGCATAATACTCCGGTTTAAGTTAATCTACATTATCGTGCAAAAATCGATTGTTGTTTCCAAGCGTGGTCCGTCCTTTTCCATCGTCATCGAGACTAAAACGCGATACCTGGGGTGCCTGGGTACCATGGCCCTTTTCTGCCTGATCAACCGGCCTGCGCTTGTATGCCGGCTCCCGCTCCAACTGATCAAGCCGACTGTCGTCCAACAGTTCATCCGGATCGGCCAAGACCCGGGAGCCATCGGGGCGACGAATAAAAACACGAGGTTCGTGACTGCCTGTTTCTGAGTCGCCACTACTCACCACCGCCGCCTCTTCCTTGTCGCTGCCATACAACAACTCAATCTTTCGCTGCTTCTCCTCGTCTTCCTGCTTAAAGGTAACTACACGAGGTGCCTCCTCGGTAAAATCAATCTCCTCCTCAAAAGTGTCGCCCACCGGTGCTTCTGCCTTATACAAGTTGCCCTCGGCATCCATTTCCAAACGGGTAACCTTTTTCCCGGGCTGCCTGGGTTCGGGCTCCACCATATTGCTGTAAGCAAAACCTGTTGCAATAATGGTCACCACCACCTCATCATCGAGGGTTTCATCATTACCCGTACCCCAGATAATAGAGGCAGAATGCCCCACCACGTCCTGAACGTAGTCGGTTATTTTACCTACCTCATCCATGGTGATCTCGTCCTTACCGGAGGTGATGTTCAGAAGAATATTACCTGCCCCTGAGATGTTGTTGTTGTTGAGCAGGGGCGACTCCAGAGCAGCCTGAATGGCATCAATGGCGCGGAATTCCCCCACCCCGCTGCCCGAGCCCATAATGGCCACACCACTGTCCTTCATTACCGTTTCCACATCGGCAAAGTCCACGTTAATGTAACCATGCACCGTTATTATTTCGGCAATTCCCTTAGCCGCTGTAGTCAATACATTATCGGCCTTGGCAAAGGCATTGCTCAGTTTAAGGTCACCGTACATATCGCGCAGCTTCTCGTTGTTGATGATCAACAAGGAGTCTACGTTCTTCTCCATTTCTGAAATTCCGTCAATGGCCTGATTGATACGCACCTTCCCCTCAAACTTAAAAGGAATAGTCACAATGCCCACCGTCAGAATACCCATTTCTTTGGCGGTTTTGGCGATTACAGGAGCAGCTCCTGTTCCTGTGCCTCCTCCCATACCGGCAGTAATGAACACCATCTTGGTATTGTCCTGCAACACACGACTTAACTCTTCGGTACTCTCAATAGCCGCCTGTCGTCCCCGGTCGGGCTTGTTGCCGGCCCCGCGCCCCTCGGTAAGGGTCTGCCCCAACTGCACCTTCAAGGGAATGGGACTATTGGCCAGGGCCTGGGCATCGGTATTGCAAATAACAAAACTAACATCTCGTATGCCCTGACTGTACATAAAGTTGACGGCATTGCTGCCGCCTCCTCCAACACCAATAACCTTAATGATGGACGTGCTTTTTCCGGGTATTTCAAAATTAATCAAATCGTCGTTCATAATATTTCCTCTTTATACCGCCATCCCTAATAACTACCGACCGACTACATCTCTACATCGTCGTCGTCGAACATTCCCGCAAAAGTGTTTCCAATCTTGCTTTTCAGACTGCCAAACAAATCACCAGGCATCGCTTCTCTGTTGAGACGACTTTTCTTTGGTTTGGCCTTGGCAACTTTACGGGCAGTCGTTTCAACGGACTCCACCGGGGTCTCGAGCTTCTCCTCCTCAAACAAGGATTGCTGACGCCCTCCCTTAGGCGATGCGTACACGGCAGATGCTGTAAGCAGGCCCACAGCGGTTGCATAAGGTTCACCTGCAAGTTCTTCCTCTGCGTAAGACGTATCCTGAAAAAGCAGGGGTTGGCCCATGCGCACATCCAGTCCGGTTTTCAAACGGATGAGTTGAGGCAGATGCTTGAGCAAAGCGCCTCCGCCGGTTAAAACAATCCCTGCACCCAATTTGTCGTAATAACCCGAACGCTCAATATGACGGGCCACATACTCAACAATTTCTTCCATGCGGGCCTGAATGATGCAGGAGAGACTGCGCAAGGAGATCTCCCTGGGCTCCCAACCCGGCATGCCAGGAATGGCAATAACCATGTCCTCACGGGCCAGACTGCTCATGGCAGAACCAAAACGCACCTTCAGCGACTCCGCCTGCTTAAACAAAACAGAACAGCCCTCCTTGATGTCGCTCGTCACCACATTCCCCCCAAAAGGAATAACTGCCGTATGCCGAAGGATGCCATCATAAAACAGGGCCATATCGGTGGTGCCCCCACCGATATCTACCAAAACCACTCCAGCCTCCTTCTCTTCTTCGGTAAGCACGCCTTCTGCAGAAGCCAGAGACTCCAACACCACACCGTTCATCTTTAAGCCTGCCCGTTGAATACACTTTTCTATATTGCTCAGGGCCGTTTCCTTTCCGGTGACTACGTGAAAATAGGCATCCAGGCGCTGACCCGACATCCCAACAGGATTCTTCTCGCTGTGTTCCTTATCTACCGAATACTCCTGGGGAATAACGTGGATGATCTTTTCCCCAGGCTCCAGCGACAAGCGATGACTGTCGCGTAAAAGCTGATCCAAATCAAAGGTGCTGATCTCACTTTCCTTGTTGATGAAACGGTAACAAGAATTGGTAAAACTCCGCATAGAATAACCAGCCATCCCGGCAAACACTTCGCTGATCTTTACATCCAGGCGCTCTTCCAAAGCCCCTACTGCCTGCTTAATGGCCGTAACGGTTTCTTCAATATTCAGGATAACACCCCGCTTCACACCGGTAGAAACGGCCTTTTCTACGCCCAGCACTTCCATTCGCCCATCACTGTGCTTTTGGCCTGCGGCGGCCACTACCGTGGTGGTTCCAATATCCACCGTTGCAATTATTTTTCGTTCCTGGTTCATATCATTCCGGGTTAAATACATTCTATTTGCTTACCATTCGCGTCTGCGCGAACACAAAATCTGATTCTTATATTTGAGGTTAATGGTACGGTACTCGTTCCATTCCCTGGGATTGAGCCCCTCTGTATACAACAAACGCAAATTGCGAAGCTTAAGTGCAAGGTCTTCGGGTTGCCCCAATAAAATAAGGTGGTCGCCCACCCTGGGCACCAAAACAAAATCATTGTTGCGACGCACATAGAGCTGCTCCATCTGCGCCTTTAAAAATTCATCGGCCTCCACCATACGCGCCAGCTTTAAAAGCGGCTCCAAATCTTTGGAAATGGCCCCGCTGGCAACCAGAACCCGGGCCGAAAAATGGTCCGAAACCGGGATACGCCGCCCCTCAGCATCGAGGTAGAAAGTCCCCTCCGGAGCAAAAACACGCAAAATGGGCGCATGCTGACTGACCTCAACATGCACGACCCCCGAACCACTGTTGAAAACTTCTACCGAGCGGATGGCACTGTGCTGCCCAATATGCGCTTCCAGCTCCTCAAAATTGAGCGATGAAAGCGGTGCCCCTAAAAGATCGGGAAAGGATTTCAACAACTCAAGCCGAACATTCTCCGCACTTACGAAGCGCGCCTCCATGCTGTCACGCACAGCTACCCGTACCTCTGAACAAACCATGCTGCGCTGACTGGAAGCAACAAAGGCCAAGATCACCGGGAAATATCCCAGCAACAATACCCACTTCAACAGTCCCAAAAACTTACGCATCATAGCTTCCTCCAAAATCCAATTAACCGCTTAAATATAATGTTTTTAAAAGCTGGTCCTCTTTAGAGCATCCAATTATTTATCAACAACTTCCGGCCTTCTTTGAACAACTACTTCAAGCTGACCAAACGAGACAGATGCTTTGCTATCCGGGGTACCAGGCGATCGATATCGCCTGCCCCCATCGTCAAAACTACCGTAGGCTGCGCTCCGGGCTGAAGGGCTTCGGGCAAATCCTCAGGTCCTACATAGCCAACCGGCACCTCTCTGATAAGTTCACCAATGGTCTGTGCGCTCACCCCGGGCAGGGGGAGCTCCCTGGCCGGATAAATATCCATCAAAAACAGCTCATCAAGCAAGGCCAAACTCTCCGCAAAGCCCTCGGCAAAATCACGTGTCCGCGTGTACAAATGAGGCTGAAATACCCCACACAGCCTAAAACCAGGGTACAGCGCGCGAACGCTGCTCAGAGTTGCCCGAATCTCTTCGGGGTGGTGAGCATAGTCGTCGATATACACCAGACCGGGGGAGCTTACATGCAAATCGAAACGTCGGGCAATCCCCTTAAAATCCGACAAGGCAGCCCGGATTTCTTCGGCTTCCACACCGGCATTTAAAGCCAGGGCCATAGCCCCTATGGCATTCTCTACATTCAGCAAACCGGGAATCCCCATTTTCAAATCAGGAATTAGTCCACCGGGGGTTTGCAAACTAAAACAGTAAAGCCCATCCTCCAAGCTCAGCTCAACGGCATAGTAATCTGCACTTGCATCTTCAAGGGCATAAGTAAGCACTTTTACATCGGTCTTCCCTCCGTCCTGCACCCGAAGGCCCTGCTTCATAACCAGCACCCCATTAGGTTTAACCCGCCGGGCAAAGGCAGCAAAGGCCTTTTCCACCTCCTGATGCGAACCGTAAATATCCAAATGATCGGCATCCACAGCTGAGATAAGCGCAAGGGAGGGACTCAGCCACAAAAAGGAGCGGTCAAACTCATCGGCCTCCAGCACCACATAAGGCGATTGCTCGTCCCATAAAAAGTTGCTGCGGTAATTCTTCGAAATGCCTCCCAAAAAGGCCGTACATCCCACTTTGCTCTGGCGAAACAGATGGGCCGTAAGTGTAGAAATGGTCGTTTTACCATGGGTGCCGGCAATACAAACCGCCTCCTTGCGAGCACTAAGCATGCCCAGCACCTGCGCACGCTTCAGCACCTCAAACCCTTGTTTCCTGAACCACACCAGCTGATCCTGCTCCTGTTCAACAGCAGGGGTATAAATGACCAGGGTATGTCGCGGCGCTCTAAAAACCGGTGCAATACAATCCGGGGACGAATCGAAAAACACCGAAATACCCTCGCTCTCCAGGGCTTCGGTCACCCCGGAAGGCCTTCGGTCGTAACCCGCCACGGGCTTTCCCTCACGATGAAAATAACGGGCCAGGGCACTCATTCCAATGCCGCCTATTCCCACCAGCCATACCTGTTTAACTTCCTCCACCTGCATCATTTCTGTTCTATTTCTGTTTACCCCCTATCAAATTCAAAACCTCCAGCGCGATATCGTCTGCCGCACGGGGGCGAGCAAATGCCGAAATGGCCTTCGAAAGCTTTGTCAAACGCTCCTTATCATTAAGTAAAACAAGACTCTCCTGTACCAAGGCTTCCTTTGTTTGGGCATCCTTCACCATAACTGCAGCCCCGTGCTCTACCAGGGCCATAGCATTCTTGGTCTGATGATCTTCCGCCACATTGGGAGAAGGCACCAAAACAACCGCTTTCCCCAAAGCAGACAACTCACTAATGGTCCCGGCACCTGCACGGGAAACCACCACATCGGCCAAGGCATAGGCCTTGGCCATATCCCCAATAAAGGGCTGCATCACCATCTGCTCAGTGAGTTCCCCCTTAAGTTCCTCCGCCAGGGCTTCGTAATAAAGCTTTCCGGTTTGCCACAGCACTTGCACGCCACTCTCCTTCAACAGCGCTGAACCCGCTACAATCCCCTCATTAATGCTGCGGGCACCCAGACTACCCCCCACTACCAACAAAGTGGGTCGATTGGGGTCGAGGCCGAAGGCCGCTGCAGCGGCCTTTCGGTCCTGCTCCTGCAACAAGGCCTCCCGCAAGGGATTGCCCGTAAAGACCAGCCGGGTCGACGGAAAAAAACGTTCCATTTTCGGATAAGCCACGCAAACCAAGGCCGCTTTCCGGGCCAGAATCCGGTTGGTAACACCCGGGTAGGAGTTCTGCTCCTGCAGCACCGTGGGAACTCCCCGCGCCGCTGCTGCACGTAAAACGGGGCCGCTGGCATAGCCCCCCACCCCAATGGCCACCTGAGGCTTAAAAGATTTCACCAGTCGACGTGCCTTCAGCATACTTGCCGCCAGCTTAAAGAAAAAAGTCACATTCTTCCAGCTCAAACTGCGCTGAAACCCAGCCACCGGCAAACCCACAATGGAGTAACCGGCCGCAGGCACCCGTTCCATCTCCATACGTCCCAAAGCCCCAACAAACAACAACTCACAATCGGGCCGCTGTCGACGCAGCGCATCGGCAATAGCTATCGCCGGAAAGATATGTCCACCCGTTCCTCCGCCACTGATGACGATGCGCAATCCCTCTTTCTTTTCCATGCCTTTTTGTATCTAAATATTGTACGCTAAAACTCGCTCAACCAACAACCAGTCCGCCTAACTCCCTTCCTGTTCTTCCGTTTTTACACCTTGGACCGCACGCTCCTGAGCGGCCTGCAGCATATTTTGTCGACTCACACCCAGAATTATCCCAAAGGCCAGACAGGTAAACAAAACCGAAGTGGTTCCCAGGCTCACCAGGGGCAAGGGTTGTCCCGTTACCGGAAAAATACCAACCGCCACCCCCATATTAATAAAAGCCTGCGACACCAACATCAAGCCCAGTCCCAGCACCAAAAAGGCCGGGAAGGTCCTTTTGCTGGCATAAACAATAACCCCCACCCGATAAAACAGCATCAGGTAGCAAAACAGAATGAGCGAAGCCCCGGCCAAACCATACTCCTCAGCTATAATGGCATAAATAAAATCGCTGTAAGGATGCGGAATAAAATTCCTTTGCACACTGTTGCCAGGCCCTTTACCAAAAAAGCCACTCGAAGCAATGGCTATTTTACTCTGATCAACCTGGTAAGAAGAAGCATCATCGGCCTCCTCCGGATGAAAATACTGCTCCACCCTGGCTGCCCAGGTCTGCGCCCTGGGCAGAAAACTCACCTGTGAAGCCAGCAACAGCAGCAGCGCCACCAACGCTATGGCCGCAGCGCCTGTTCCAAACAGGTACTTCAAAGGAACCCGCCCCACAAACATCATGGCCATACTCACTATGACCACCAACGCCGCTGTTGAGAGGTTCTCCCTGAAAATCAAGCCCGCCACCATCCCAACATAAATCATCACCGGCTTAAAAGCCCCGCGGGCGGGCTCATCTTCCTTCTGGTGCTGTGCCAGCACCTTAGCCACATAAACAATCAAGGCCAGCTTAGCCAACTCAGAAGGCTGAAAAGTAATGCCGATACCCGGAATGGTCAGCCAACGCGAAGCCATATTCAAATTCACCCCCGACACCAAAGTAATCAGCAACAGCACAATGGCCCCGTAAAGCGCCATCAGACTAAAGCGCGCAATCCACTTGTAATGGATGCGGTGTACCACAATCATGATTAAAATCCCAAAACTCAGGGAAAACAATTGCTTAAACATATAGTACGACGTATTGCCGCCCTGATGCTTGTAAGCCAAAAAACCCGTTGCACTGTAGACCGAAAGCAGAGATGCCACCGACAACAGGACAATGATTAACCAAATAACCTTATCCCCACCTACATATTTTCTCAGCAAAGTGCTCATTCCATCCATTTTTTTACCATTGCTCTAAACAGCTCACCCCGATGCTCGTAATTCCTAAATAAATCGAAACTGGCACAGGCCGGGGACAGCAACACTGCATCGCCACTGCGGGCAAATTCTCGGGCTGCAGACAAGGCCCCCTCCATGCTGTGGGTACTGAGCACACGAGGCACCACAGCCTCAAAATCCTTTTCAAGCTTACGGTTGTCCACCCCCATGCAAACCAGGGTATGCACTTTAGCAGCCACCAACTCCTTCAGCTCAGCATAATCATTGCCTTTATCCGTTCCACCCGCTATCCACACCACCGGACGGGTCATACTCTCCAGGGCGTACCAAACCGAATTCACATTGGTGGCCTTGGAATCGTTGATGTAACGCACGCCGTCCACTTCCCCACAATCCTCCAGTCGGTGCGGCACCCCCTTAAATGAAGTCAGTCCCCCCACCACCTGAGCCACCGGAACCTTCAGTTCCAATGCAGCCAAGGCCACCGCCATGGCATTGTACAAATTGTGCTTGCCTTTTAACGGGAGTTGCGCCAAAGGCAAACGCAAAACAAGCCCATTATTTTCCACCACCAGCTCATTTCCTTCCACCCGGCCAGGCGTAGTGTCCTCCAAACCAAAAGGAAGCGAGCGGGCAGCCGTTGAAAACTGCTCATTCGCAGCACGCAAAACCGCATCGTCGCTGCACCAAAGGTAGGCATCCTCCCCCGTCTGATTTTGCAGGATACGGTATTTCGCCGCCACATACTCCTCAAAACGATGGTGATAACGGTCGAGGTGATCGGGTGTAATGTTGGTAATGACCGCTGTGTTTACACGGTAACGGTACATTCGGTCGAGCTGAAAACTGCTTAACTCGGTAACAAAAACAGCCGGATCACGCTGCAACAGGGTGCGACAGGGACTCACCCCCACATTTCCAGCCAATACGGCATCCACTCCGGCGGACTGCAAAACATGCTGCAACCAAAGCGTCGTGGTGGTTTTTCCGTTACTTCCGGTAATGCCCACCACATGGGCCTTGCTGTAACGACCCGCCAGTTCAATATCAGAAATCACCGGAATTCCTGCAGCATCCAGCTGACTTATCAGCGGCAGCTCATCGGGGATACCGGGACTCTTGACCACTTCTGCAGCTGCCAAAATCCGAGACCTACTGTGTCCGCCTGCTTCATAAGGAATGCCGGCCTGCTCCAGCTCCGCCAAAAAATAAGCAGAGGGCAGCCCCCGATCCGATACGAAGACAGGAATTCCCCTTGCCTTCAACAACAAGGCTGCAGCAACGCCGCTTTCTCCGGCCCCTAAAACCACCACCTCCTTTTGCATACCTACCTGATTTTTAGCGTAACCACTGCCAACACCGCCATAATAATGCTCACAATCCAGAAACGCACCACGATCTTCGATTCGGGATAGCCCTTCATCTGATAATGATGGTGCAGGGGCGCCATCCTAAACACCCTTCGTCCTTCCCCGTACTTCCGTTTCGTATATTTAAACCACCCCACCTGTATCATCACCGATAGGTTCTCGACCAAGAACACCCCACACAAAATGGGAATAAGCAATTCAATACGTACCAAAATGGCAAAGACCGCAATGATGCCCCCCAGGGTGAGACTGCCCGTATCGCCCATAAAGACCTGAGCCGGAAAAGAATTGTACCACAGGAATCCGATGGTGGCACCAATAAAGGCACTCATAAACACAACCAATTCCTGAGAATGCGGAATAAACATGATGTTGAGGTAATCGGCATACACCGTGTGACCCGAAAGATAGGCAAACACGCCCAGGGTGACCCCAATAATGGCCGACACCCCCGTCGCCAGACCATCCAGTCCATCGGTCATATTGGCCCCGTTAGACACGGCTGTAATGATAAAAATAACCACAAGAACAAAGAGCACCCAGCCCCAGGGCTTGGCCTTATCGCCTAAAAAGTCGAGCAAAGACGAATAATCAATGCGATTGTTCTTGAAAAAGGGCACGTTGGTCACCGGCGCCTTAATGGTCTCCACCTGCACCATGGTACCACTTCCTTCAGGCCCCTCCTGAACCACCACATCTGCAGCGACCTCCTGACCAACAGGCAGCGGAGTTTTAAGGCGTGCCACTACATCATCGTTAAAATAAAGCGTCAGCCCCACAATAATGCCCAAGCCAACCTGACCAACGATTTTAAACCTTCCGGCCAGGCCCTCCTTATTCTTTTTAAATACCTTAATGTAATCGTCCAAAAAGCCAATAGCACCCAACCAAACCGTGCTTACCAGCATCAACAGCACATACACATTATTGAGTCGGCCAAACAAAAGCACCGGCACCAATATGGACGCGATGATGATCAATCCGCCCATGGTCGGCGTACCCTTTTTTTGGTACTGCCCTTCGAGTCCCAGATCCCTGACCACCTCGCCGATTTGCTGCCGCTGCAGCAAACGAATAACGTACTTCCCAATGAAAGTGGCCATCAGCAGAGAAAAGATAACCGCCATGCCCGAACGAAAGGAAATGTATGGAAACATTCCCACCCCGGGGAAGTTTATCGACTGCAAATACTCGTACAAATAAAACAGCATAATACCTTATTAAAGATTGTTAGATCCTTCATCAAAAAAATCCCTGATCACCTCCCTGTCGTCAAAGTGCGCACGAACCCCCTTAATCTCCTGATACGTCTCATGCCCCTTACCGGCTACCAAAACCACATCGCCCTTTTGGGCCAGGGCACAGGCAGTGCGTATGGCTTCTCGTCGATTGGTAATGGAAAGCACTTTAGAGCGCTCGGAAGAAGCGACCCCTTCCAGCATCTGGGCGATAATATGCTCCGGATCCTCACTTCGGGGATTATCGGAAGTTAAAATTACCCGGGTACTGGCCATTACAGCCTCAGCTGCCATAATGGGCCGCTTGTACGGATCCCGGTCGCCCCCCGCGCCCACCACCGTAATTAAGGCATGGCCTGCCCCGCGAATCTGATTGAGGGCCTCCAATACATTTTTCAAAGCATCCGGGGTGTGCGCGTAATCCACCACCGCGGTAACGCCAGCGGCCGAACGCAAAGTTTCAAAACGTCCGTCCACAGGCTGAAGTCGACTCAAAGCAGTCAGCACCTCTGCCTCCTTCCAGCCCAGCAAAACGCCTGCCCCATAAACAGCCACCAGGTTGGCCGCATTAAAGCGGCCGATGAAGGGGGTCCACAGCTCCTGCCCGTTCAGCTCTAAATGCATCCCCTCAAAAAGACTCTCCAAAACCTTCACCCTAAAATCAGCCAACTCGCGCAGCGAGAAAAACTTAGCCCTTGCTTTGCAATTTTGCAACATAACGGGTCCGTTTTTGTCATCCGCATTAACCAGCGCAAAAGACGCTGCAGGGAGACTGTCGAAAAAGCCCTTCTTAGCTTTTAAATAGGCGTCAAAAGTGCCGTGGTAATCGAGGTGATCGTGCGTTAAGTTGGTAAAAACCCCGCCGGCAAATTGCAGGCCGGCGATGCGTTGCTGTACCACCGAATGCGAACTCACCTCCATAAAACAATAATCGCAGCCGGCATCCACCATCTGACGCAAGAGGCCCTGCAAAGTGAGGGCGTCGGGGGTGGTATGGGTAGCTGGCAGACTGCTGCCACCAATATAGTTGGCTACCGTTGAACACAGACCGGCCTTCCAGCCCAGCTCCATAGCCAGGCGGTACAACAGCGTAGCCACGGTTGTTTTCCCATTGGTACCTGTGACGCCCACCAGCTTGAGCTCCCGGGAAGGATGCCCAAAATGCACAGCAGCCAACTGTCCCAGCGCCTCGGAAGAGTCGGCCACTTGTAGGTAAACCACTCCGGGCTGACATTGCGCAGGGATTTTTTCACATACAATGGCCGGACAACCGGCAGCAATGGCCTGGTCGATGAAGTCGTGCCCATCGACACGACTCCCTTTTTGGGCGACAAACAAAACACCCCTTCCGGCCTGCCTCGAATCAAAAGCAATGTTTTCAATTTCCGGATCTTCCTTCCCTTGACGTTCCAACAACGACAAGGTTTCCAAATAATTACTCAATGGCTTCATAGACGCTTATTTCATTTGCCCGTTTTGGGCGACATCATTCCAATTTAATAAATATGGTGCTGCCTTTGCGTATCGGCCCCCCTGCCTGTATCGACTGGGAAACGACTCTTCCAACTCCCTGAAGATGTACCTTCAGACCAGCATTCTCAAGCAAAGCCACCGCATCTTTGGCCCCCATTCCAATCACGCCGGGAACGGTCCCCCCGGGCATGGGCTTTGGTCTGAACACCACCCCACTGTCTACCGCCAAGGTGGACACCCAGTCGTGAATCTCCTGTTGTTGGTAGGCCGGCATTCGCAGTTCCCTGAAAATAGTGTGCAACTCTGTTATGGTCCCCCCCTTGGCATAGGGATAAACCCGATCCTCAGCAGGCGGATTCCAGCCGGCGGTCTGCACAAAATCAAAGCCGGTGGCGTAAACCCGGTCGGCAATCTCCCGAAACACCGTACCAGCCACCACATTTCCGTAATAAACGTTGTTGGAGGGACTGGCCACGACAACGATACACGAATACCGAGGGCGTTCGGCCGGAAAATAACCTACAAAGGAGGCCTGGTGCTCTACCCCTCCGGCCTGATAACCCTGGGCCCCTTTCGCCACCTGAGCGGTTCCGGTCTTCCCGGCAATGGAATAGTTATTGTTTCGTATGTTCGTAGCCGTACCCCGCTCCACGACCCCAAGCAGCAGCCGGTGTGCCGCTTCGACCGTCTCGCGACTGGCAATGGAAGGATTCAGCACCTCTGGTGAAAAACGCTCCACCATCCTGCCGTGGCGACTCAATCCACTCACAAACATCGGCTTAACCATTTTCCCCTTATTGGCTACGGCATTGTAAAGTGCCAATATTTGAAGCGGCGTCATCTTAACCTCATAACCGATGGCCATCCAAGGCAAAGTGGTGCCCGACCACATGGTGTCGCCGGGGTATTTTATTTCGGGCCGCCCCTCCCCGTCAATCTCAATACCTAAGGGTTTGTTAAGTCCCATTTGGTACAAACGATCCACAAAACGACGTGGGTTGTCTTTGTACTGTTCAAAAATCAGGCGCGAAATGCCAATATTCGAAGATTTTTCAAAGACCTCCTGCATACTCATTCGACCGTAGCCACCCTGACGACTGTCGCGCATCACCTGATCGTAAAAGCGATAAGCCCCATTTCCGGTATCGATGGAATCGCTCAAACGCACCACCCGGTCTTCCAGCGCCGCCATCATAGCCGCCAACTTAAAAGTTGAACCAGGCTCTGAGGCCTCTCCGATGGCATAATTAAAATAATCTTCGGTATAAACACCAGGCCGCTGCCGGTATAAGTTAACCATGGCCCGAATGGCTCCGGTTTCCACCTCCATTAATATGGCCACTCCGTGGCGGGCGTTGTGCCTTTGCAATTGCGTACGCAGAGCGTGTTCAGCAACATCCTGAATGCCTATATCCAGTGTGGTCACCACATCCAGTCCGTCAACCGGAGGGCTTACCACTTCAGGCACCCACCGACCCGAAATGCGCTTCTGCACACTGGTCCCCGAAGTCCCCCGCAACACCTCATTGTAAGCTCTTTCCAGTCCTACCCGTCCCCCTTTGGAACTTTCTCCGTAAAGCTTGCCAATGGTACGCGATGCCAGGGAACCAAAAGGCTGCTTACGCTGGTCGTATTGTTCCGGTATAAAGCCTCCACGGTTACGCCCTTCTCTAAACAGGGGGAAGCGACTCACCACCTGTAACTCGGTATAGGAAATACGTCGGGGGTGCACCAGGTAGTAACGGCGTCCCTGTTGACGCGCCCGTTGCAGCTCACGCCGATACACAGACGCCCCCTTATCCCTAAAAAAGCGCGACAACTCCAGCGCAAGAGAATCCACCGCCCCATTAAACTTAGCATCGGTCAATCCCTCCGCCAGCAAATCCATATACAAACGATAACTGGGCACCGAGCAGGCAATCTTCATTCCGTTTACGTCCAGAATGTCGCCCCGCTTAGGTGCCACCTCATTTTCATTTCGCTCAATCTGCCGGGCTTTGGACTTCCACTCCTCGGCATTCAAATATTTTAACGAGACCAATTGAAAAAACAACCAGATGGCCAACAACGCAAACAATGCGAAGATGAACCCAAATCTGATAATTATGTCTCTCTTAATGGTCATACTCCCTGCTCTAGTCCGCTTTTATTATTCTGGGTGGTGTTTTCAGCACCTCCAGCTCCAATCCGGCCGCCTCCACCCGACGAATCACTTCCGACTGGCGACTCATTTGCATCAATTCCGAGGAAGTGGTAATGGCTTCATACTGCAATTCCTGCACCTCCTTATTAAGGGCAACCTGCCGCTTCAACAGTTTTTCGAGCGCATAATGATTGTTGATGTAAATAAAAGCCAACAACACCAAAAACAAGAAATATGGGCCTTGCGCAGTAAAGGAAGTCCGTGTAAAAACCTTGCCGCTCACCAAATCCTTCAGCGAATAGCCCTTCAAGTCCTGCAGCACCTCATTGCCCGACTCAAATTCCTTACTGTTCTTTATACGCTTCCAAAACATAGCTTCACCTTTTGGTTAAATCTTTTGGCCCACCCGCAAACGCGCGCTGCGCGCTCTTGGATTATTTGCTATTTCCGTCTCATCGGGCACCACCACTTTTCGGTTCACCAGCTCAAAAGGAAGCGAGCGGTGTCCGAATAAATCACTCTCCACCTGCGCCCGATCCATATCACCCGACCTCAAAAAATTCTTCACCAAACGATCTTCCAGAGAGTGGTACGACATAACGACCAAGCGACCACCGGGTGCCAACACCTCCACCGTCTGCTGCAACATCTCACGAAGCACCTCCATTTCCCCATTAACCTCAATACGCAAGGCCTGAAAAACCTGCGATAAAAAACGGGCAGCATCCTTTCGTGGCGCCAACTTCGACGCCACATCACGCAGCTGGGTGGTGCTGACAAAGGGCTGCTGCGCTCTAAAGGCAAGGACCTCCCTCACCAAACGACGCGCCTCTTTCAACTCACCATACAACTTAAAAATACGCAACAGCTCCTCCTCCGTAGCGGTATTCAACACATCGGCAGCACTTCGCCCGGCACCCTGATTCATACGCATATCCAAGGCCCCGTCGAAGCGAAAAGAAAAACCCCGCTCAGCTACATCAAAATGATGTGACGAAACACCCAAATCGGCCAGTATCCCATCCACCGGAAGACAGTCGAGATAACTTAAGAAATGATACAGATAGCGAAAATTGTGGCGTACAAAAGTGACGCGCTGGTCGTCAATCCGATTCTCCCAGGCATCCGGATCCTGATCAAAAACCACCAACCGCCCCTCCGGACCCAGGCGCTCTAAAATGGCACGACTGTGTCCGCCTCCGCCAAAGGTTAAATCCACATACCGTCCCTCCGGCTTAATGTCGAGGCCATCGATACAGGCCTGTAACAAAACCGGAATATGATAGGTCGTACTCATAACAATTCGCTTAAAAATGACAGACCATCCAGGTCTCTTTACTCACTGTCAGCGGACGCACCGCCCAATAGCAACTCGGCTTGTCCGGCCAGTGAAACGGCATTATCGCTCATCGCCGAATAAATGGGCTTCGCCCACAATTCGATGTAACGATCTACCCCCACCAAAACCACTTCCCGATCGGCAGCGACCTGCTCCATCAAACGACGGGGAATCAAAAACCGACCGCCCGAATCAAGCTGAACCTCAGCCGAAGCCCTAAAGAAATCGCGTAAAAACTGCTTGTGCTCACGCTTATAAGGATTTAATCGTTGTCGCAGGCGCAACAACTCTTCCTCCCAGTAAGCATAGGGGTACAAAACCAGGCAAGTTTCAAACAAATCTTTCCGCACCACAAAGCGCTGCTCATCCTGCCCCACCGCCTTTTTAAAGGCAGCGGGCAGCACAATGCGCCCCTTGGCATCGGCTTTACATTCAAAATCGCCTATAAATGTGACCATTACAAAACACCTCTTTGGAGGGTAAAGGTAATATATTTTTACCCCACAATCAACCACTTTATCCCACTTTATTCCCAAATAGCTGCTTTTTTTACCCCACCGAAACAGCCTGCCCTTATTGTCGTTCCGAAACCATTTTCTTTTTTTTTCGTACCTTGTGCCATCTAAAACAAATCTTTTTCAATGCAGGAGAAAGAAAACAAGAGTGTGCAGCCGAACCTTCAGCAAAAAGAAGAACTGCTCATTGACATAGAGCAGGTAATAAGCAGCAAAAACCCGGCACTGCTGAAATGGATTCCCCGCTTCATTATTCGGTATCTGAAGCGCATCACCCATCAAGACGACGTCAATCGCATCATCATCAGCAACACCCACCTCAAGGGACTCCCTTTTGCTCAGGCCATTCTCGACGACTTTGGGGTAAAATTTAAAGTGAGCGGCCTGGACCAACTGCCTACCGATAAGCGCTACTTGTTTGCTGCCAACCATCCCTTAGGCGGCATGGACGGCATCGCATTTTTAAGCGCAATAGGGCAGCGCTTTCCCAATCTTAAATTCCCGGTGAACGACATCCTTATGAACATTAAGGGCCTCAACAATGTTTTTCTGCCGGTAAATAAGCATGGAGGGCATTCGCGCGAAGCAGCCCGAAAGCTCGAAGACACTTACCGCTCCGATGCCCAGGTATTGTTCTTTCCGGCGGGACTGGTCAGTCGCATGCAAAAAGGCGGTGTAATTAAGGACCTGGAATGGAAGCGCAACTTTGTAAAAAAAGCCATCGAGCATCAGCGCGATATTGTCCCGGTGCATATTTCGGGCGAAAACACCCTCTTTTTTTACCGCCTGGCCAAATGGCGCAAGCGCCTGGGGATTAAAGCCAACATTGAAATGCTTTACCTGCCCGACGAGATGTTTAAGCAAAAGGGGCAGCGCCTGTACATTCGTATTGGCACGCCCATTCCCTGGCAAAAACTTCAGGAGACCAATGATGCACAGGCCTTAGCGCAAAAAATAAAGGAAAGCGTATACGCCCTGGCCAAAAACGACTAATTTTGTAATTCAACACCGAAATTTAATATCAGAATGGAAGCCAATAAAGCATTGATTCCCCCAGTCCCCACAGACCTGCTCGAAGCAGAACTGACCAAGGAGATTTTTGTGCGCAAGACCAACAAGGGGGACAACCGAATCTATGATTTCTCGGCCCATGAAGCACCCAACCTCCTCAGGGAGGTGGGACGCCTGCGCGAACTCAGTTTCAGATCTGCTGGCGGAGGGACGGGAAAAGAACTGGACCTGGACGACTACGATACCAGCGAGGTGCCGTATCGCCAGTTGATCGTTTGGGATCCTTCAGAAAAGGAAATCCTGGGAGGTTACCGTTACATCATGGGCAATAAGGTAAAAAAGAATGCCAAAGGGGAAATAGAAATTGCCACCGCAAAAATGTTTCATTTTTCGGAAACGTTCATTAACGATTACCTGCCCTACACTATTGAGCTGGGACGCTCTTTTGTGCAACCCAACTACCAAAGCAGTAAAATGGGCGCCAAAAGCCTCTTTGCCCTCGATAATTTATGGGACGGACTGGGCTCCCTGATGGTAAACCATCCCTTCATGAAGTATTTCTTCGGGAAAGTGACCATGTACACCCAGTCGAACCAGGAAGCGCGGGATTTAATCCGCTCCTTCATGGGCTTGTATTTCAGAGATAAAAACAAGCTGGTTTATCCCAAAAACCCGGTAGAATCGACCATTCCGGACGAGGTGGTAAAAGCACTTTTCAGCGGCCAGTCGTACACCGACGACTACAAAATATTGAGTAAGAAAGTGCGGGAGCTGGGCGAAAACATTCCGCCCCTGATCAATGCCTATATGAACCTTTCTCCCTCCATGAAATCCTTCGGCACGGCAGTCAACGATGGCTTTGGAGATGTTGAAGAAACAGGCATCATCATCACCATTAAGGAATTGTACGAGGCCAAAATCAACCGTCACGTAAACTCCTACAACCCCAACGACCCGCACGATTAAACAATGGTATGAAGCATTACGACCTGGTTATAATAGGCAGTGGACCCGCCGGCTTTTCAGCCGCAGTTCGGGGAGTGGACTTTGGCATGAATGTTTGTCTCATAGAAGGGGGGCACTTAGGTGGGGCCGGCATTATGCATGGTGCCCTGACCTCCAAAACCATGTACGAACTTTCCCTGGACTATTCCATTGCTGCACGGGTCGACCGCGGCTACCGGGCCGGGGCCTTGACGGTAGACTACCACCAGGTACGTAACACCGTAATTCAGGCAGCCAAGGAAAAGCAATACCAGATGCGGAGTCAGATCGAAACCTTTGCCCGCACCAAGCCTCAGAAGGGGGGCATCACCCTGATGCAGGGCTGGGCCTCCTTTATCAACGACCGAAGCATGCGGGTAGCCACTCAGGATGGTGAAGAAGTAGTTACCGGCACCAACTTTTTGATTGCTACAGGCTCCAAACCCCGTGAATACCCGGGATTGGAACCCGACGGGGTGCGCATCATCGACTCCAACGGCATTCTGTCTCTAAAAGACTTCCCCGAGCGCATTCTCATCATCGGCTCCGGCATCATCGGCTGTGAATTCGCCACCATCTTTTCCAATTTCAAGCAGACGGAAGTGCACCTGCTCGACCGTGCCAACCGGGTGCTCCCTTACGAAGACGACGACGTCAGCGATTACGTGGCCGAAAACCTCACCGGCAACGGGGTGACCATTCACCATACCGCCCAATTACGCACCATTCGAAAACTTCCGGACTACCTGGAAGTGATTCTCGATTATGCCGACGGACACAGCAAGGTGTTGGAAGTGGATGTAGCGCTGATTTCCATTGGCAGGGTATCGACCATCGAAGCCTTAAAACCAGAAAATGCGGGTCTGATACCCACAGAGCGAGGCACCCTCACCATCAACGACAACTGCCAGGTACTTAAAAACGGTAAGCCCTCCCACATTTATGCTGCCGGTGATGTGAGCGGGCACTCCCAGCTCTACAGTGTAGCCGAATTGCAGGGACGCAAGGCGGTGGAGAAAATGGTGGGGAAGGCTGGTTATCCGCTGGACTATTCCCACATGAGCACCCTCATGTTTTTCAAACCCGAGGTGGCCGCTGTTGGCGCCAACGAAAAAATGCTGCAAAAAAAAGGCATCGCCTACAAAGCAGCTTATTACTCCAACAAGCTCATCAACCGGGCCATTGCCATGCGCAGCACGGTCGGCTTCATCAAGATATTGGTAAGCAACGACGACAATCAGCGGATTTTGGGCATGCGTGCCTCCGGCCCCCAGGCCTCGGCCTACATCGTATCGGTGGCCCACCTCATCAATCAGGGCGACAGTCTCCGCGAGGTGCTGAAAATATTCTACCCCCATCCCAGTGTGGCCGAAGGCATCCAGGAGTGCCTCCGAACCATTGGTGAACGCTCCATTTACAAACCCCAGGCCTTCCCCGACGACATTTACATCAGAGCGTGGAAGCCCGAAGAATAAAAAACCCAGGCTCCATGAAACGTTCGGCAAAATTTATCCTGGGCATACTGGTTGCCCTGTTTGTCTTATGGCTGGTCCTGCCTGCCTATCTGCGTCAGGCACTGATTCACCAACAACCGGGCATCTACGATTACCAGATATTTAACAACCGAACAGTAGGCACCGGGCTGTCCCAGCCCTGGGAACTGTCCGCAGCCTACAATCAAATGCAACCTTCACCGGCACTGCGCGACTCCTTACTAAGCATGGAGACCACTGCCTTTCTGGTGATCCAAAACGATTCCATTCTTTATGAGTATTATCCGGAGGGTTTGGACCCCGAAGCCCCCGGCAACTCCTTCTCCATGGCCAAAAGCATTGTGAGCCTGCTGATTGGATGCGCCCTTGCCGATGGCAATATAGAAAGCACCCAACAGGGGGTGGAGGAACTTTTGCCCGACCTGCCCAAACTGCATGGGAAGGGTCTGCGTTTGGACCACTTGCTGACCATGAGCTCCGGCTCCAGTTGGGACGAATCCTACAGTTCGCCCTTCTCCATTACTACGGAGGCCTACTACGGAAATGATTTACAAAAGCTGCTGCAGCGCCTTCAAATCGAAGAAAAACCGGGTAATACCTTCAGTTACCGCAGTGGTGATACCCAGCTTTTGGCACAAATTCTGCTCAATGCCACCGGTCGGTCCCTGGCCGATTATGCCGCAGAAAAGCTTTGGCGCCCCCTGGGTGCCGAACAAGCAGCCCTCTGGTCACTCGACCAGGAAAACGGAATGGAGAAAGCCTACTGCTGCTTCAACAGCAACGCACGCGACTTTGCACGCCTGGGGCAATTACTGCTGAACAAAGGACACTGGAAGGGACAACAACTGCTTCCGGAAGCCTACATCAACGCAGCCCTGAGTCCGGCCACACACCTTAAAGATGAAGATGGCGACACAGTCAATTACTACGGCTACCAAATCTGGCTGCTGCAACACCAGGGTGAAAGCATTCCCTATCTGCGCGGCATTCTGGGCCAGTACATATTTGTGCTGCCCGAAACGAATGCCGTGGTAGTACGATTGGGGCATCGCCGCAGCGAAATATACTGCGGGGCGCACACTCAGGATGCTTACACCTGGCTAAACATAGCGCGACAAGTGCTGAAAAATCAACAATAAGCGCGGGTATTGCGACCCTCCATGTAGTTGATAAAAGCATTATTAACCACCTTCACGCCTCCCGGAGTCGGATAATCGCCCGTAAAATACCAGTCGCCATTATCGTTGGGGCAGGCCCGATGGAGATTGTCCACCGTTTGATACAAAATCTCCACCTCCGCATCAATGTCCGGTGGGGTCAGCATTTCTGCAATTTTGGCCGAGACTTCCTCATCACTGAAAGGTCGGTAAATGTCTTTCACGTAATTCACCATTTCCTCCTTCGGAAGATTGCGCTGCGAGAGACATTTTTGATACACTTCCTCAATGACTCCGGCCCTTCCGGTATCCTTCAGCAATTCAATGGCCGCAGTAAAAGCACAAAAATCGCCCATTCGGGCCATATCAATACCATAGCAATCGGGGTATCTGATCTGAGGAGCCGACGAAACAACAATGATCTTCCTGGGGTGCAGCCGATCCAGTATTTTAAGAATGCTCTTTTTCAGGGTGGTGCCCCGCACAATGGAATCATCAATAATAACCAAGGTATCCACCTTATTCTTAACAATGCCGTAGGTCACGTCGTAAACGTGGGCCACCATATCGTCACGCGACGAATCTGCAGTAATAAAAGTGCGCATCTTCACATCCTTGATGGCAATCTTCTCGACCCGGGGCTCCAGCGACAGCACTTCCTTGATGGCTTCTGTCTTCGGCTCAGACCCCAGAAGGCGTAGCTGCTCCATGCGCCAGTCCACCAAATACTCACGCACCCCTTCCATCATACCATAAAAGGCCGTCTCAGCAGTATTGGGAATATAAGAAAAAACAGTATCGCGCAGATTGTAGCCAACCCGCTCAAGTACCCGGGGCGCCAACAAGCGCCCCAACTCCTTACGCTCCAAATAGATCGTTTTATCGCTCCCTCTCGAAAAATAGATACGTTCGAAAGAACAGGAACGTCGTTCATGGGGCACATTCACTACCTCTTCGCTGACACGCCCGTCTTTCTTTATAATGAGTGCATTACCGGGCTTCAGCTCCTGCACCTCACAGGCGCGAACATTGAGTGCGGTCTGAATAACCGGTCGCTCCGAGGCCACCACCACGATTTCGTCGTCCATATAGTAGGAAGCGGGGCGGATCCCGTTGGGATCACGCATAACAAAGGCATCGCCATGCCCAAAAAGTCCCCCAATCACATAGCCCCCATCCCAGCGGCGAC
>DUOK01000243.1 GCA_012838865.1 Bacteroidales bacterium
AATCAAGTCGCCAATTGCCCTGCGGAGCCTCATCCAAATCAAAGGAGGTACTATAAACCGCAGTACCCGA
This sequence comes from Bacteroidales bacterium, assembly GCA_012838865.1. Taxonomy (GTDB): domain Bacteria; phylum Bacteroidota; class Bacteroidia; order Bacteroidales; family Marinilabiliaceae; genus Geofilum. The sequence continues at coordinate 71 of DUOK01000243.1, forward strand.
AAAGAAGGCCGCAGCACCATCCTGGTCCTCTGTCCAGGGCTGCAAAACCTCCTGCTGCAGAGCAGCCGGAAGCTCCGGGCCACCAGCTACAAACTCCACACTCCAGTTATCCTCCAACACCAAAGCTTCGGCACCATCGGTTCGATAAGACCAAAGCGGCACCTGCGCCATATCCTTGTCCGTAAAAAGGACAAACATCGACGCACCGGAGCGCAATTGAAGACGCACAGCGGTTCCTCCCTCAACGGGTCGACCAACCAAACGACCATAGGCACCATTTTGCGGATCCAGCAAGAGCTTCCCTGCCGCCTGTTCATTCAGCACCACTTCGGCATCCAAATCTTCAGCCGTATGGTTAACCAGATAATAGTATATGCCTTGATCGCTGTGTCTTTTAATGTATTTTAGTCCCAAATCGGTCAGGGTTTCACGCTGTACCCCGGCTAATTTTATGGCCAACTCAATTTGTTCGGCAACCAACAATTTGGCTTCGCCGGATTGCCACTGGGCAACTCCATCGGCAAGCGTTTTGGTACTGAAGCCCTTTCTTATGGCAGCCAAACGCTCCAGGCGCTCATCGAGTTCGTTCAAACCCGGCACATCGGTGGGAAAGGACTGAAAAATAACCGGAACACCCTGCTCTGCAAGGACTATAAGCAGCTCCAGCGTCTCCAACGGCATGCGGGTACATTCCGGAACCACCACCGCTTCGTAAGCGTTAACCCCGTCGGAGGTCACCAGGCCCCCTTCATTAGGCTTAAGCGTCTTGAGCAAGGCATCCGAAACAAAATCAAAAGCATAGCCCTTGTCCTGCAACTGCTTTACCTGCTCAGAGTTTAACCACTCCCGTGAACCATGAACCGACATCATTTTATCCAGTCCCTCAGTATTATGCCAAGTATCGTAAATGGGCCAATAAACCAAAACATCGTTGGCCGCAGTACCTCCTTGCAAAATACTCTGACAACGAGTAATGTAGGTGTTTAAACCCCCTATGTGCGGCCAAAAACTATTGCTGGGCGCAAAATGCACCGAAGCGTAAAACAACCATCCCGGCCAGGGTGCAGTCTTGGGAGAAAAGGTAGAACCGTGATAAAAAATATGGTTAACGCCCGACAAGAAGAGCTGCTCTGCTTCGGGCTTGGCCTGGGATAAGGGCACTCTGAAATGCTCCCCCAACCAGGTGAAACTTTCGCTCGACACCAACTTTTTTCCGCTGATGTTGGCGGCTGAGGCAGCCATCTTTAAAAACAGTTCGTTGTGATCGGCCTGCTTCACGTAGCCCTCATCCCAAAAGAATCCCTTAATGGGGAAGTAAGTCCCCCCAAAAGTTTCAATCTCAGGAATATCAACCGTGGCATACACATCCAACAAATTGGCAGGGGACCCGTGCGACTGGTTACGCGAAACAGCGCCCTTTTCGTTGGTCCAGGCAGTCCACCGCGTAGAAAAGCGCTCGATCAAGAGCTCCGACATCGTTTCTCTGTAGTCGGCCTTCACCCGTGCACGAACATCCTCATCGCCCCCTCCGGCAAGTTCTCTTAAGTAGGGGGTAAGACTGTAACCGCGTCGGACTTCAAATTCTTTTTCAAAGTCAGCTCCCCAGCTGG
>DUOK01000244.1 GCA_012838865.1 Bacteroidales bacterium
CCTTTGAGCTGCAGCAGCAGGCCGATTTGGTGGCCCTGTATGCGCAACAAAGTGCTGCAACGCGCCAGGCCATGAACCTTCTTTTGTCGGCCTATGGCAATTCGGGAAAGGACTTTGAAGAAGTCTTGCGCATTCAGCAACAAATGCTGAAGTATGAGCGCTTGAAGGCTACTGCTCTCAGTCAGTACTTTATAGCCCTTGAAGAAGTTAATTACATTACCGCTAAAACTCGTTAAGATGAACTCAATAAACAAGAAAAATATTTTCATAGTGGTGGCCGTTTTTGTGCTCGGTCTCTTGCTGGGATGGCTGGTCTTTGGCGGCTCTTCACACAGTCAGGATGCGACACACGACCACGCCCAGGATGCTGAAGGGGAAAACACCTATACCTGTTCCATGCACCCGCAAATCAGACAGGATGAGCCCGGGGATTGCCCCATTTGTGGGATGGACCTTATTCCGGTGGAGGCCGATGGGGCAGACGACTCCGATGTTAATGCCCTTAGGATGTCGCCAACGGCCATGCAGCTGGCAGACGTGCAAACGACAGTGATTACCACTGGCGAGTCGGTTAAAACCCTTCGGCTAAACGGCAAAGTACAGGCCGATGAGCGTTTGGTTTATACCCAGCCGGCCCATTTTCCGGGCCGAATTGAAAGGTTGATGGTGAACTTTACGGGCGACCATGTTTCTAAAGCTCAGGTGCTGGCATATGTGTATTCGCCCGAGCTGGTCACGGCCCAGCAGGAGTTATTTGAGGCAGAGAAAATTAAAGACACGCAGCCGGCCCTCTTTTCTTCAGCCAAAGAAAAGCTGAAAAACTGGAAGTTGAGCGATGGGCAAATTGACCAGATGCTGGCATCTGGTCAGGCCGAGAGCACTTTCCCTATTTTGGCCAATACCTCGGGTTATGTGACCCGCATGATGGTCAGTTCAGGCGATTATGTTCAGCGGGGACAAGCGGTTTATGAGATAACGGACTTGTCCAAAGTTTGGCTGCTGTTTGATGTTTACGAGTCGGATCTGCCCTGGATTAAGCGGGGGGCCACTGTCGACTACAGCATCTCATCCCTGCCGGGAGAAACTTTCACCGGCACAGTGAATTACATCGATCCGGTCATTGATCCCCGGACGCGCATTGCCAAAGCACGGATTGAAGTGAGTAATACGGATCAAAAACTGAAACCCGAGATGTTCGCTTCCGGCATTGTGAAATCTAAGCTGTCGGCCCACCAGTCCTCCCTCGTGGTGCCCAAAAGTGCCGTTATGTGGACGGGCACAAAGTCGGTCGTCTATGTCAAAAGTGAATCCGACCAGGGCGTCAGCTTTGTGATGCGAGAGGTGCTTTTAGGGGCTGATTTGGGAGGCGCATTTGTAATCGCTTCCGGTCTGGATGCCGGTGAGGAAGTTGTCACCAATGGCACCTTTAGTGTGGATGCCGCTGCACAGTTGGCCGGCAAACCAAGTATGATGAACCGCCCGGGCACTCAGAGTCTGGAGACTCCACTGGCTTTCAGAGAGCAAATTACCAATTTGGCAAATGCTTACTTTGGGGTGAAAAATGCCTTGGTGGAGGATAATGTGGTTGCTGCACAAGAAGCAGCCAAAAAGATGGAAGACGTCCTGGAAAGTGTGAATATGGGCTTGCTGAAAGGAGAGGCTCACGATCGGTGGATGCCACTGAGCGGACAGTTGTCGGATGCGGGGGCTCATATAGGCAGGTCGGATGATATTGAAGTGCAACGAGAACATTTCCAGCTGCTTTCAGAAGCAGTTTTAGCAATGACCGAAAAGTTTGGTCTGGAAATTGACAAGGTCTATAAGCAATATTGCCCCATGGCCTTTGATGATGAAGGTGCCAACTGGCTCAGTGAATCAGACGAAATATTAAACCCCTACTTTGGGGATATGATGTTGCGTTGCGGAGAAGTGCTGGAGACTTACCGCAAAGGGCTTCCCGTTGCTGCAACGGATAATGCGGACAACCACCCCACAAGCGGGGGGCACAATCATTAAGTTTTTAATTCTACTTAAATATTCAGATGCTAATCATTAAAAATTGAGATTTATGAAGACAAAAGTTTTGAGTTTATTCCTTATGCTGCTGATGACTGCAACGGTGGCTTTTGCCACTAACAAGACGGAGCAGTTTACTGTGAAAGGTGCCTGTGGCATGTGCGAAACACGCATTGAAAAGGTCGCACTGTCTGTAGAGGGTGTTACTAAAGCCGATTGGGATCGGGAAACCCAGAAAATCGCCGTGGTTTACGATGATGCAGTCGCCCAACCGGATGCCATACACCAAGCCATTGCAAGGGCTGGTCACGACACCGAAAAGCATAAAGCCAAAGATGAAGTGTATGAAAAACTGCCTGCTTGCTGTAAGTATGAGCGTGTAAAAGCCGATAGTAAGAAGGAGTAGCGCTTCTTAAGGGTTCGTGTTTGACATAAAAAGAGGGACTGTCACTTAACAGACAGCCCCTCTTTTATCTTCTAAAATGGCCTATTTTTCATCCTTGTCCTTGCCTTTCGGCGGACGGTAGCCTGTTTGCGGTGGTTTGGCAATGGAATCGCGCATGGCGGTATCTGCTTCCACATTGCGGTACTTTACATAGTCCATTACACCCAGGTTGCCGCTTCTAAAGGCATCGGCTATGGCCAGCGGTATTTCTGCTTCGGCCTGAATCACTTTGGCTCGTGCCTCCTGGGCCTTGGCCTTCATTTCCTGTTCTTCGGCCACAGCCATGGCACGACGTTCCTCGGCTTTAGCCTGGGCAATGTTTTTATCGGCTTCGGCCTGGTCCATTTGCAATTCGGCGCCAATGTTTTTACCTATGTCGATGTCGGCAATGTCGATGGAGAGAATTTCAAAAGCGGTACCGGCATCCAGACCCTTACCCAGTACCACTTTGGAGATGGAGTCGGGGTTTTCCAATACGGCTTTGTGCGAACCGGCCGAACCAATTGAAGAAACGATGCCTTCGCCTACACGGGCCAGAACGGTTTCTTCACCGGCACCCCCAACCAATTGCTTGATGTTGGCCCGGACGGTTACCCGTGCTTTGGCAATGAGCTGAATACCGTCCTTGGCAACAGCAGCAACCGGAGGTGTGTCGATTACTTTGGGGTTGACCGACATTTGCACGGCTTCAAACACGTCGCGGCCGGCCAGGTCAATGGCGGTGCCCATTTGAAAGGTCAAATCGATGTTGGCTTTGGAGGCAGAAACTAAGGCGTGCACCACTTTTTCTACGTGACCACCGGCCAGGTAGTGGGCTTCCAGTTCGTCGCGCTTTACATCGTGCAAACCGGCTTTGTGGGCTTCAATCATGGCCCGTACAATCACTGTTGGCGGCACCTTACGAATGCGCATCAGCACCAGTTGCAGCAGCGATGTTTTAACCCCGGTTACCAGGGCCGAGAACCACAGTAAAATGGGGACGTAGTAAAGGAATATGAAAAACAGGACGACTATTACGCCTATGAGTCCCAGGGTTCCAAAATGTTCCATAAGTATTTAATTTAAAGGTTTTACTATTACGTAGGTCTTAAAGACCTTCACGATTTCCACTTCAGTGCCGGCATCCAGGTAGTTGTCGGGGCAGCGGGCTTCTACTTCCTGTTCTCCAACCAGCACCTTGCCTACCGGGTTCAGGCGGGTAAGGCAGGTGGCTTTGTCGCCTTCCTGAATGCCGCTCTCCACTGTTTCAATCCGGCTGCCCACTTCTGTTTTAAGCATCAATCGTTGCCAGGTCTTGCTGCGCAGGGCCAGGACCAGAACCAAGAGGGCCGCCATCAGCGACAGGGCCAATACCCAGTGTCCGGTAGTCGTCCCGTAAGTGCCATAAGCCAAAAAAACACCTCCCCCAATCATAAGTAAACCACCCAGGGCGGCAAGTGTGATGCCCGGAAAAACAAAAAACTCCAATACCAGAAGTAAGATGCCGGTAAGTATAAGCAGAATGATGATGGTCATGGCAGTGGGTGATGAATTATCTTATTAGTCGATGGTCACAGTCAGTGCTTTTTGATGCAGGAGGTTTTGCAGCTCTTCCAGCTCGATCAATACGCCGCGTTTAATTTCACAATAACCCTTCAGGTGCGTGAGTAAGGCGCACTGTTCGGCCTGCTCCTTGTCGTGTCGGCACACCTCCTGCAGGGCCCCAATTACGTGGTCAAAAGTGTTGACTTCGTCGTTGTGCAAAATCAGTAAGCGCTCTTCCAGATGCTCCTTTCCCTGCCCCTCTTGCTCGTACTTTTTATCCTTAGGTACCATAGCACATTCAAATTTGCATCAAAATACGCATTTTTATTGAAACAGGCTGCAAGCGTCGTGTATTTATTACATGGCTCGTGCTGCTTCCAAAGAAATTTGCTCTCCGTTTAAAAAAGCCACCACAAAGGCACCGGGAAAACCAGCCTCACGAATGGCCTCTACGCTGGCCCGTGCTGCTTCGTAGTTGCTCCATGCTCCGCTGAAATACTTGTTGGCCTGCCCGTCGGGCATGGGCATTTGGCTGATGGCAGGAATCTTTGACAGGGCTGTTGGGTTGGGGCTGTTGCGAAACACCCCAATCTGCACCTTGTATACCGGCTGCAGGTCGCTCCGGGCTGTTGTACCCTGTGGACCGGGGTCTTTGGGGGCTGCTGAAACGTTTTCCGAATGCGCCTTATCTTCAGCGTTTTGTTGCGCGGCCTGGGGAGGGTTTTGGAAGGCGCCTGCCACTACGTCGGCCGGAGGACTGGCCTCGCCTTTATGTATGGCCGGATAGCTGGGGCTTACAACCCCTTGTTGAGCAAGAAATCGTGTGTTTGTTGTGGTGGATGTTGAGCTCCCGCGCTGATTGGCTGTATAGGCAGATTCTCCGGCCATTTGCATGCTTAAGGATGCTTCGAGCATATCTACGCCCTGCTTTTTTAAAGCCAGCAGGCGTTCCAGTTGTTCGGGGTTTCTGGCTTCGAGTCGTGCAATGCCCTTTTCTGCTTCCTTGTACCGGGCCTGCGCCCGTGTCGTCAGCTCTTCGCTTCCGGCACTTACAGAGTTGCCGCTCAACTCAAGCGCTTTTTTATAAAACTTATCGTATTTGTAATCCAGGGCCTTTTCGTATA
>DUOK01000245.1 GCA_012838865.1 Bacteroidales bacterium
AACGCCGATAGTCTGGCCAACTGGGACATTGTACCTATGTCGGAAGAGGTGGAAGAGGTGGTAGAAGAGGAGGGCGAAGCGGCCTCTTTCAGCGTACAACTGCAATCTTTTGAAATTCGTGATGCGGCTTTGAGTTATTCGGATGCAACGATGGATTTTAAAACCGCTTTAAGCGGTTTTAATGCGCGCATGAAGGGCGATATGACCGAAGCTTACACCACGCTTTCGCTGCAAAGCAGCATCGAAGCCCTGGATGTCATTATGGAGGGGGTGAAGTATGTGAATGCAGCACCGGTGGATTTGCGTGCAGATGTCGGTGCCGATTTGGAGAACATGGTTTTTACCTTTGAAGACAATGCCTTGAATTTTAGTGGACTGCCCCTGTTTATGGAGGGAACTCTGGCGATGTTGGAAGAGGGTTTTGACATGGATTTGCGTTTGGCAGCCAGTGAGACTTCTTTTAAAACCATTCTGGCCCTCATTCCTGAGGAATATATGAGCGATTTGGCGGGCTTGCAGACAGCAGGTGGTCTGACTCTGGAGGCGACGGCCAAGGGGGTGTTTGTGGATGCCGACCATCTGCCTGCTTTTAAACTGCTTTTGGAGGTGAAGGACGGACGCATTCAGTATCCCGATCTGCCCAAGTCGATCGACGATATTCAGGTGCATATGCTGGTCGACAATCCCGGTGGTACCATGGATGCTACGGTGACCGACATCAGTCGTTTCGGATTTAGTGTAGGCAACAATCCTTTTGGGGCACAGCTGCGGGTGACCACCCCGCTGTCCAATGCGACCTTTAAGGGCGGCATGAAGGGAACCATCGATTTTGCTTCCCTGGCCGAAGCTTTTCCTATGGACAGTGTTGAGCTGAAAGGGGTGGTAAATGCCGATTTGACCCTCGACGGAGATTATGAGATGATTGAGCAGGAGCGCTACGAAGATTTAAAAGCCAATGGGGTAATGGATATGAAAGACTTTGCGTTTCGGAGTCCCGACCTCCCCATGGGTGTACTCATCAGTGGGGCCGATCTGTTTTTCTCCCCTCAATATTTAGAGCTGCGTTCTTTTAATATGCAAATGGGCGAGAGCGATTTCAGTCTAACCGGTCGCCTCGAAAATTACCTGGCCTACGCCTTACAGGACGGTACGCTCAAAGGAAAACTTGAGCATGCCTCGCGCTACATCAATACCAATGAGTTGATGGCCCTGGCTTCGGGCGAAGAAGAGGTGGTTGAGGAAGAAGAAACGCCCATGGGCAAGGTGCTGGTGCCCGCCAACATCGATTTTACCATGACCACCAAAATAGATAAGCTGCTTTACGATAAGTTGACCCTTGAAAATACCCAGGGTGCATTGGTGGTAAAAGATGCCCGTGTGGTGATGAACAATGTGCGCACCCAATTGCTGCAGGGCAATATGGTGATGAATGGGGAATACAATACCCAGGATACGCTGAAGCCCTTCATGGATTTCGATTTGGCGGTGAATACTGTGGACATCAATCAGGCGGCCCATTCTTTCTCTATGGTGGAGTCCTTTTTACCCGTGGCCCGTAATGCCAATGGACGCATCAGTACCAAAATGAAGTTCAGTTCGCTGTTGGGCGACGACTTTTCACCCATCTTAAGCACCTTTAATGGCGGGGGACAGCTCAGCTCTAAGGAGATTGAAGTCTCCGGTGCCAAGGCGCAAACGGCCCTCGTTTCCCTGCTGAAAGACGAAAAGTATGCGGTGGCTAAAGCGCGCGACTTTTTGGTCAATTTCCGCATCGACAGCGGAAATGTTTACGTTGATCCTTTTGATGTGAATGTTTTTGGCAAAAATGCCAACATTTCCGGTAGGCAGGGTCTGGATAAAAACATGGACTTTTTAATAAAGATGCCGGTGAGTCGCAACGAGATCAATAGTGTTGCCGGCTTTTTGGGGACTTCCTTGCCAGCCGGGGAGGACGTTTTAATTGGCATCAACATAACCGGTACTCCCGATGATCCAAAGTTGAGTCTGAACGCCGAAGCGCTGAACGATGTAGTGAAGGATGAGGTGAAAAAGGCGGCTGAAAAAGTGGGTGAGGAGTTGAAGAAGGAAGCCGAGAAGGCGGTAGAAAAGTTGATGGAAGATCCGGAAACGAAGGAGAAAATAGAAGAGGCGGGGAAGAAGCTCCGCGATTTGTTCCGATAACATGATTTTTAGAAAGCCTGCCCTGCGGCAGGCTTTCTAATTTTAGTGCCATAAAAAAAGGCAGCCGATACAGCTGCCTTTTTTTATGAATTGACCTTCCGAAGGATTAAACTCTTTTCTCTTTGATGCGTGCTTTCTTTCCGGTAAGATCGCGGAAATAGTAAATTCTTGCACGACGAACTTTTCCTCTGCGGTTCAATTCCACCTTCTCGATAAAGGGCGAATTGATGGGGAAAATACGTTCTACGCCAACGTTCCCGGACATTTTACGAACGGTAAAACGTTTGCCGGCGCCTGAACCTTTAACCTGAATTACAACTCCGCGAAAAACCTGAACACGTTCTTTGGTACCTTCCTTAATTTTGTAGTGCACCGAAACTGTGTCACCTGCGCCGATTTCAGGAACTTCAACACCTGTGTTGAAGGCTTCTTCAGCAACTTTCATCAAGTTCATTTTGTTTGCTTTTGAAGATTAAACTTAGTGCAATATTGCATGACCCCTCATGTTCAGCAAGAGATTACACGATTTGGGTGCAAAAGTACAGCAATTATTTTAATATTAAAAGACCAGCTGCTGTAATGTCGGTGAAAAAGTTGCAGGCCGCATATTTTATCGTTGTTTCCATCCTTGAAGTTTTGTAAAAAATTGAAATTTAAAGTAACATTGCACTACACATCTAACATTTATTTTTTATGGAACAGAAAAACAACAATTTCTTGGTGGGAATGACCGCCTTTGGTGCCATCTTCTTCATTTTTGGATTTGCCACCACCTTTATCATTCAGCTCAGTGCCCCTGTAATGGCGGTGTTTAACCTCACTGAGTTTCAGGCCCAGTTACTGACTTCGGCCTTTTTTATTGCCTATCCCATTATGTCGGTGCCCACCGGTTGGCTGGTTAATCGCATCGGTTACAAGTATACCGTGGTAGCCGGTCTGATATTGATGGCCCTGGGTAGTTTGGTGTTTATTCCTGCTGCTCGCATCCCATCGTATCCGCTGTTTTTAATGGCTACCTTTATTTTAGCTACCGGCGTGGTTTTCCTGCAGGTATCGGCCAACCCTTACGTTACTGCTTTAGGGTCTGAAAGCTCTGCTTCCAGTCGACTGAATCTTACCCAGGCCTTGAACTCCATCGCAACTATGGTAGCCCCTTGGCTGATTGCTACGGTAATTTTTAAAGGACTGGATCTGCCCATCGATGCAACGGATGCAGAAAAATTGACCTATGGCTTGGAAGTAGCCGGTCGCATACCCTTCCCTTTTATTGCCATGGCGCTGGTGGTGATTTTAGTTGCTGTGGTGTTGCTTATGATGAAGTTGCCTGCCATTATCAGTGAAAAAAGTGAGAAGGGCGGCAGCATTTATAAGTATCCGCACGTATTGTTAGGGGCCTTTGCTATTTTCTGCTATGTGGGTGCTGAGGCTGGTAACGCCGGCTTAATGACCAATTATCTGAAGAGTGGTTCTTTGGGGCTTTCTGCCGAAATGGCTGCTACCTATGCCGCTATTTATTGGGGTGGTGCTATGGTAGGACGATTCTTTGGCTCCATCATGTTTTCGGACATCGCCGGCGGAAAGAAGTATTTGTATGCCGTTTTGGTACTGGGTCTGGCTTTTATTTCAGGGGCTTTTGTAACCGATTGGAATTGGACCATAGGTGCTGTTTTTACCGGAGCTTCAGCCGTTAATTTTGTGTTTATGTTGATTGGAAAAGGACAACCTGCCCGTACCCTGGCCGTCTTTGCTTTGGTGGCCGGTATGTTGGGTTTGGTGACCACATTTACCCAAGGGCAAGTGGCCTTATGGACCGTAGTTTCTATTGGTTTGTTCAACTCCATCATGTTCCCCAATATTTTTGCCCTGGCCGTGAAAGATTTGAAGGGTGGCGAGTTGGCTTCTGCTTCGGGCATCATCAATGCCCTGATTCTGGGTGGAGCCGTAATTCCGCCCCTGATGGGCTCCATTGCCGATAATTATGGTTATACCTATGCCTATGTGGTGCCCGCCCTGTGTTACCTATACATCTTCTTTTACGCCGCTAAAGGAAGTTTAATCAGAACTGCGAGTGCCGAATAGTTTTGTCTGATGGATAGCGATTGAGAAATTAATTTTTAAAGATTAAAGAGTATGAAAATGTTTTCAGTTGGAATTGATATAGGTGGAACCAATACCGCCATTGGAATTGTTGATGAAGCCGGTAACGTCGTAGTAAAGGGGGGGGTCGATACCCCCTCGCATGGCGATGCAGAACGTTATGTAAAGGAAATGGGTGCCTCGGTAAAAGATATGGCCAAGAAGTTGAAACTGACCAATCCCGACTCAGAAATTATGGGGATTGGTATTGGTGCGCCCAACGGCAACTATTACAGCGGCACTATTGAGTATGCGCCCAATTTGTCCTTCAAGGGTATAGTGGATTTGGTGGAGTTGATGCGGGCCGAATTTCCCGAATACAAGTATGTTGCATTGACCAACGATGCCAATGCTGCTGCTATTGGTGAAATGGTGTATGGTGGTGCCAAAGGCATGAAAAATTTCGTAATGTACACCCTGGGTACCGGGGTAGGCAGTGGCGTGGTGGTCAATGGCGATTTGGTTTACGGCCACGATGGCTTTGCCGGTGAATGCGGACACACCACCCTCATTCCCGGAGGTCGTGTTTGTGGTTGTGGGGCAAAAGGTCATCTGGAGGCCTATTGTTCGGCACCCGGCATGAAGCGTACCGCCTTTGAGCTGTTGGCGTATTATAATGCCGGCGACAGCCTCCTGGCCGATAAGTCCTTTAACGAGCTGTCGTCTAAGATGATTTATGAGGCAGCTGTAAAAGGGGATAAGGTTGCCCTGGAAGTGTTTGAAAAAACCGGGCAGTATCTGGGACAGGGCTTGGCCGATACCGTGCATCATCTTTCTCCCGAAGCCATCTTTCTGTTTGGTGGTCCCACGGCCGCCGGCGACTACATTTTTAAACCCTTGCGCGAGAGTCTGGAAGCGCATTTGCTTCCCATCTTTAAGAACAAGATTAAAATTCTGCCCTCTGAACTGAGTGCGGGTGACGCCGCTATCGTAGGTGCCAGTGCCTTGGTTTGGAAGGAGCAAGACAAATAAACCTTCAATCATGTCAGAAAATTATTTTAAGACCTACCCATCTAAAGAAGGGTTTTACAAAGAGTACGGTGGCGCTTTTTTGCCGCCCAACCTGGAAGCAGAAATG
>DUOK01000246.1 GCA_012838865.1 Bacteroidales bacterium
TAGCTGATGGCCCAACGGGGTGTTTTAGCAGTAAAGCCCAGTTCCTCGCGAAGTGTCAGACTGTCGACTTTAATAACTACCCCGTCAATTTCAAAAGGGAGTTTGTTGCGGGCAGTATCCCAGTGTTTTACGAAGGCGTGAATTTCTTCAAAATTACGACACAACTTGTAGTGGGGTGAAATGCGCAGGCCCCATTCCGCTGCGGCGCCCAGGTTCTCGAAGTGACTGTCGAAAGGCAGTTTGTCGCCCAGAAAATGATAGAGGTAGCATTCCAGCGGACGTTTGGCCACCAGGGAGCTGTTCTGAAGTTTCAAGGAGCCGGCGGCAGCATTTCTCGGGTTGGCAAAGTTGGCCTCACCCAACGCTTCCCGCTGTTGATTAAGTTTTTCGAAACCGGCGCGGGACATGAATATTTCGCCCCTTACTTCCAGGTCCTTCGGGTAGTCTCCCTTTAACTGCAAAGGAATACTGCGAATGGTTTTTACATTTTGGGTGACATCGTCGCCTACCGTGCCGTCGCCTCGCGTTATTCCCCGCACCAACTGCCCGTTTTGATAGCTGAGGGCGATGGCGGTACCGTCGTACTTAAGTTCACAGACAAAGGCTACCTCCTGACCGGCCAGTTTGATAACGCGGTTGACAAAATCCTGCAGCTCGCCTTCAGAATAAGTGTTGCCCAAAGAAAGCATGGGGTAGCGGTGTGCTGCCTGCTCAAAGTCCTGATTCAGATCGCTGCCCACGCGTTTGGTGGGACTGTTGGGGTCGTCCAACTCGGGGTGAGCTGCCTCGAGTCGCTGTAATTCGGCCATTTTCTGATCGAAATCGAAGTCGGACAACTCCGGTTGATTAAGGATGTAGTAGAGGTAGTTATGATGGTGCAGTTCGTCGCGAAGGCGGCGAAGCTGTTCCCGGGGGTTCTGTGCTTCCATGTTTTTGTTTTTCGCCAATTGAATCACAAAAATACAATTATTTCTCCCGGTTTTGCTGTGTTTTGCCACTGATGTAATCCTGGATGCGTCTTCGGATGCTGCCCAGTAGGGGTTTCATCCATTCCCGCGCCAGGGTGCCTGCCAAGCGAAGCGGGCTAAAAATTTCGTTGAATTCCATCAGCGCCATATCCAGTTTTTTGCGACTTAAGCGCACCTCAAAGCTGAGCCGCGTACGCTCGTCCGACAATTGCTTGAAGGAGGTGATGTGTCTGAAATCTCGGGCTGTGCTATGCTTCATCGTCTTCAAATTTTGGGAAGAATATCTTAATAAAGGCCTGGATAATGGGTTTCTCGACCCAGATGCGGCGAGACAGCCAGAAAATTACTGCCATCAGCAGATAAAACCCGGCCACCAAAGTAAAGCCCAGTCCGTTAGAGCCCAGCAAGTCGCCAAAAAAAAAGGCGGCGGCAAGGGAAAGAAACATAAATACGAAAAAGAGCAGGTACAAAATGCCCAGTTTTACGGCAAATCCGGCAGTAAAGCGCGAAAGTTCTTCAACCAGGTGGAGCTTTAAAAGGGATATGCGTTTGTCCACATAGTCCTCAAACTCATTTTTTACCTCGTCGATATGGTTTTTGAGATCGTCCTGAAACATACCATAAATCTTAAGTGAGTATTGGGTAAATGCAAAACACTAAGATAGTACTTTGCGCACAAAAAATGCTGCCCGACAAGATGCAAACTTGCCGAAACAGCACTTCTGTTTGGTTATTGAAAGCGGATGAAGACCTTATTTGGCTTTGGCTTCGGCCGGTTTTTTATACTCTTCAACCAGCTTCTCAATACGGTTTTCCACTTCCTGAATCTTCTTTTTCAGGTCTTCCTTGAGTTCACCGCCCTTTTCCTTCAATTTGGCCCGAAGAATGTCGAGCTCGTCCTCCATTTCATTGATCTTCTTTTTGATGTCTTTACGGGTATCGTCACCGCTCTGAGGGGCATACAACAAGGCTATGGTTGCGCCCAGCGCAGCACCTGCCAAAAGTCCGCCAATAAATGATCCTGCTGTCTTCATAATATTATATATTTTAAGGTTCAACAAAAAACAGGGTGTGTAATGGCCCTGAAATCAAACACTAATTAATATAGTCAATCCTGGTCACAAAGTCAAATCCCGTTGACAACAAAAAAGGAGTTTAGTGCCCCAAATGCTTTAAAGGTCCTGCGCCTCAAACAGTTTTAGGTTTCACAAAAAGCACAAACAAAGCCTAAAATACATTAAGCGCAAAACCTTTGCGTTTTTTTTAAGTGCGGTATAAATCGTTTATTCTCTGATTTTTTGATACAAAGAGCGGAAACACCAGGGGCAAGGGCAATCCATTTGAAGTCGGCAGGGTATTTATTTACTTGGTGGCTTTGTTTATCTTTACCTGTAAACAAAAATGAGGATATGAATCTGACTACCGCCGGCATAACACCTGAAGAACGA
>DUOK01000247.1 GCA_012838865.1 Bacteroidales bacterium
CACAAAACGCTGCGCAATAAGCTGAATCCCTTACAGGCCCTTACTTATTTGGGTTTTAAATTGCTTATGGCCCCCTTGTTGGTGGTAACGGGCCTTTTGTACATGTTCCATCGAAGCATAGATGCCAACGATATGGTGCTGATCAGTGAAATTCCGCTGGAGTGGGTGGCCTGGTTGCATACCCTGGGGGCCTGCCTGCAGCTGAGTCGCACAGCGCCTAGTGCAGAATCATCATAAACTCGCTTTCCAGTACATCGGCTTCTTCCGGAGAGGGTTTCCAACATTTCCAACCGATGAGGTATTTCTTAAGAATAAGAAACCAGGTAAGGGGGAATTCGTCGCTTTGCCATTGCTGGGCGTAATTCAACAGACCCAGGTTTTTAATCAGCTTATCCAGTTCCTGGATAATGCCCAGGCAAAAATCTTCGAGGGCGATGGTCCCTGAGAGACTGAGGGGTTCAGACTCCTCTCCAAAGGGTGCGCTGTTGCGTGTAATGCTTAAGTCAATGGTTTTACCATCCGGGGAGGAAAATTCCAGTACCAGCAGGTGCTCGTCGCTGTACCACTCCACGGCAGCCGCATTTTCCTCATCCCAGAGGTGCGCCGGTTCCTGAATCAATGAAACCATCGCTTTTAACAGGTCGCCAATGGGGTTGCTTGCGTTTATTGTTTCAAAAGGAAGCCTTTGCCCTGCCAGCGAAAAAACGCCTTGAGCCTTCCCGGTTTCGGTCAGTTTGTAGGTGAATCCGAAGTCCTTTTCCATCGATTGTGTAAATGGTTTACAAAAGCTAAGGTACAAAAAAAATGATTCTACCAAACGGGTGTTGCATAGGCTTTTACTTCCTTGGCGGTGATGGTGTTGTTGCAAAGGATCAGTAAGCGCTCTATGACGTTCCTGAATTCACGGATGTTGCCCGTCCACGATAGTTCTTGTAAAGCCTTAACGGCACTGTCGTCAAAATTGCGTTGTGCCAAACCCAGTTCTTCGCTGATGAGGCGGTTAAAGTGCTCGGTGAGCAGGGGAATGTCTTCCTTGCGTTCGTTGAGGCCCGGTACATGAATCAGAATTACACTCAGACGGTGGTAGAGGTCCTCTCTGAAAGTGCCGGCCTTAATTTCGTCCTGTAAATTTTTATTGGTGGCGGCCAGTACCCTTACATCAACTTTAATGTCCTTATCGCTGCCTACCCTCGAAATGACGTTTTCCTGTAGGGCGCGTAAGACTTTGGCCTGGGCAGCCAGACTCATATCACCGATTTCGTCGAGAAAGAGGGTGCCGCCGTTGGCTTGTTCAAATTTTCCTTTGCGTTGTTTAACGGCAGAGGTAAAGGCGCCTTTTTCGTGACCAAAAAGTTCGCTCTCAATCAATTCGGAAGGGATGGCTGCGCAGTTGACTTCCACAAAGGGCTGATCCGCTCGCCGACTTTTTTCGTGCAGCCAGCGGGCCACCAGTTCCTTGCCTGTGCCGTTGCTCCCCGTAATCAGCACTCTGGCATCGGTGGGAGCTACCTTGTCAATCATCTCTTTAACCGCTGTTATTGCTGGAGATTCCCCAACCATATCAAAGGTTTTTGAAACTTTTTTACGCAGCACCCTGGTTTCAGTAACCAAATCTTTGCGCTCCACGGCATTGCGTATGGTTACCAGTAAGCGGTTCAGATCCAGGGGTTTTTCTATAAAGTCGTAGGCTCCTTTTTTAATGGCTTCCACGGCCGTGTCGATGTTGCCGTGGCCCGAAATCATGATGACCGGCGTGTCGTTGCTTTGCTCCATAAGGTGCTGGAGGACTTCCATGCCGTCCATTCCGGGCATCTTAATGTCGCACAAAACAATGTCAAATTTGTGAGCAGCAAAGAGTTCCAGACCTTCGGGGCCGGTGGCTGCCAGACTGACTTCGTGCTTTTCGTACTCCAGTATTTCGTGGAGGGTGTTCCTGATGCTTTTTTGATCGTCAATGACAAGTATTTTCGACATATGCCTTCTTCTTCTTCTTCTCGAAATAGAGGGGTTACAATTCGCTGTTGATGATCTGCAAAATGGCGCCTTCCTTGAGCGCAAAAGAACATTGCCAGACTTCTGCAGGTTGCAGTCGTTGCAGTACCCATTGAACAATGATGCTGGCCGGAACGATGTTCTCTACCCGATCGGGATCCATACCCGGAAGGGTTCGGCGCTCCTCGATGGTACTGGTGAGCAATAACCGGTGGGTATTGAGCAGGGCCTCTGGTTCCAGCTTAAAGGAGGTGATTTTGGAAAGTTCCATCAGTGGAAACTCGCGACGTGCAATTACTGCGGCAAGGGTATCGAAGGAGCCCGATGAGCCAATGAGCCTGGCAATGGGAAAGCGGTCGCAGGCATTCAGCAGGGAGTCAAGGTTCGTTTCCAGATGCTTTTCTATGGCTTCAGTTTCCTTGGTTGCGATGGGGTCGGAGGGGGCAAACTGCTCCAGCAGTCGCGCCACACCCAGGTTGTAGCTGTCCTTCCAGGCAATGCCGTTTTTATTGGCAATGATGAATTCTACACTGCCACCGCCAATGTCCATAATCAGTGCGTAGGCACTGCCCAGGGGCACCACCTGTTTCACGCCGTCGAAGATGGTCTGGGCTTCTTCATCGCCCGGAATCACCCGTATGGTCAGCCCCAGTTCCTGTTTCACCTTCTTTACAAACTCGGCCCCGTTGGTGGCACTTCTTATGGCAGAGGTGGCAAAGCAAAAAATGCTTTCCACCTGGTATTCCGAAATGCTAATCAGGTGCGAAGTCAGCGCTTCCAGTCCCCGTTTCATCGCTTCCGGGGTTATGGTGGCTTTGTGTATGCCTCCCTTTCCGAGTTTGGCCGGATATTTCGATTCGGTCAGTATGCGGTACGAGCTGCCTTCTACCTCCGTAATCAGCAGATTAAAGGTGTTGGTTCCCAAATCAATGATAGCTACACGTGTCTTTTCCATCACTTGTCCGACTAGGTAATTTTCAAAGGTATTAAAAATCGGCTTACATCCTGCCTATTTCCCCGAATAGCGGAACCATTTCCACAATTCCTTGTAGTTGACTTTCTTTCCATACATCAGTATGCCGGTGCGGTAGATGCGTCCTGCAAACCAGGTGCTCAGCAGAAAGCCTGCTACCAGGAGTCCGATGGACAGACCCAATTGCCAAAAGGGAACGTCGAAGGGTGCCCGGGCCATCATAACAATGGGAGAGGTGAGCGGAAACATCGAAAACCAAAACACCATGTCGCTGTGGGGGTTACGGAAGGCGGCCATGGCCACGTAGAGGGCAATAATGATGGGTATGGTAATCGGAAACATGAATTGTTGAGAATCGGTTTCGTTGTCGATGGCGGCGCCAATGGCCGCAAAAAGGGAGGCGTACAGCAGGTAGCCACCCAAAAAGTAGATTAGAAACAAGCTGAGGGTTAAAGCCGGATTCATACTCTTGGCCATATTCAGCACCTTGCTGAAATCGAAGCCCCCTGCGCTTGCTGCATGCTCAACGCTGGCTTCACTCACCAGTTCAGTTCCTTGTATGCTGGTTTCGGCCTTGTCCGACTGAAAAACCATTTTCATTCCACTCACGATAAGGAGGGTGAGTCCCACCCATAAGGCCACCTGGGTCAATGCCACCAGTGCAATGCCGATGATTTTGCCCAACATCAGTTGAAATGGTTTTACCGAAGATACGATGACCTCCACAATGCGACTCGTTTTTTCTTCCATTACGCCCCGCATCACCTGGGTGCCGTAAATGAAGACGAACATGTACATTACGAAAGCAAAAATCATACTGACAACCATGGCCATTTCGGAGGAAGTTTCCCTTTCGCTGCCGTCCTCTCCCAGTTTGATGGTGGTGATGTTAACGCCTACCTGATTGATGGCTGCAATGACTTCGTCGAGTCCCTCCATCTCAAAGCTGCGTAGTTTCTCCCCCCGCAGATAGTCCCGCAAACGTCCGTTGATGTGTTGGCGTACTTCCATCGTAATCTGTTTGTCGGAAAACAGGCGGAGGGCATCGGGTTTGTCCAGCAGATTGTCGCTGATGACCAGGTAGGCAAAGTAGCCCGAGTTGGAAAAGTCCTCACGTAAAACGGGTTCCGATTCCGGATCGAGGTAGTCGAAGACCATCAGGTTGGTGTTGTCTATCCTGTCGATGTATAGGCCGGTGTGATCAAAGACAGCTATTTTCTTTTCCTCTTCGTCTTCCATCGAACCGATCCAGGCCGGTATCAACATCATTGCCGCAAAAAGAAGGGGGCCCAGAAGGGTCATGATGATGAAGCTCTTTTTACGGACGCGGGTCAGATATTCACGTTGCAGTATCAGGGATATTTTATTGTTCATGGTAAGGCAGTTTAGCGGCTGGTTTTGTTTTGATTGACTACGGTTATGAAGACTTCGTTCATGCCGGGCAGTACTTCGTGGTAGGCGTGCAGATGTTCAGCTGGACTAAGCGCTGCCAGCAGGGCATTGGGTGCAGCGTCTTGGGGCATGCGGATCAGCAATTTGTGGCGCTCTTGCAGGGACTGTCGGGTTTCAATCTTGTAGTGGTCGCTCAGGCGTCCCTCGAGGGCATCGAGGCTGCCCGAAAATTCCAGTTCTATAAGGTTTTGACTGAATTGTTGGCGCACCTCCGGTACCGGTCCCGAAAGAATGGCCTTGCCATTGTTGACCAGGGTAATGTGGTCGCAGAGCTCTTCGACCGACGACATATTGTGGGTGGAGAAAATGATGGTGCTTCCTTTTTTCTTCAGTTCCAGAATTTCTTCTTTCAGCAGGTTGGCATTGATGGGATCGAAGCCGCTGAAGGGTTCATCAAAGATGAGCAGTTCGGGTTCGTGCAAAATGGTTACAATAAACTGCACTTTCTGCTGCATCCCCTTCGAGAGCTCCTCCACTTTTTTGTCCCACCAGGGCTGAATTTCAAATTTTTCGAACCAGTATTTGAGCCTTTTCAGTGCCGCGGGGCGCGACATGCCTTTAAGACGGGCCAGGTAGAGGGCTTGTTCGCCCACTTTCATTTTTTTGTAGAGGCCCCGCTCTTCGGGCAGGTAGCCTATGCGGGCAATGTCTTCGGGGGCCAGGGGATGACCTTTCAGGAGTATTTGCCCCTCGTCGGGACCGGTAATCTGGTTGATGATGCGTATGAGCGTGGTTTTGCCTGCGCCGTTGGGGCCCAGCAGACCAAAGATGCTGTTTTCCGGAACGCTGATGCTGACCTGGTCGAGGGCCAGGTGGGCGGCATAGCGCTTAACAACTTGCTGACTTTCTAGGAAGGACATGTTTTTGGGCTTACGTTAAATTAATTATGCTTTGCCCAAAAGTATAAAAAAACCTGCTGGTCTGCAGGTTTTTTGCCGGATGTCTGTGTTTTTTTGCCGGATGCTTTAAAGGGCCAGTCTGTTCAGCACCGCTTCGCCCCCTGCAATGCGGTCGGCCAACATCTGAATGGTGGTTTGGGTGGCCAGTTGCTGGTATTGATCGCGTATGCTTGCGTATTGATGGTGAATGGGACAGGGCGCAGTATCGGAACATTGACTGAGTCCGATCCCGCAGCGGGTAAACAGTTTGTAGCCCTCCATGGCATGAATGACTTCAATCAGGGGCAGGTCTTTGGCTTTGTCGTCGAAAAAGAAGCCGCCGCCCCGGCCGCGTATGGATAAAAGCAGACCCTGGCGTACCAGGGTCTGCAATATCTTGGCAGTAAACTGTTCGGGCGCTTCAATCTCCCTGGCCACCTCCCGATAACCGGGACGTTCCTGTTCGCGGTTTCTCAGCGCTACGTAAACCAAAGAGCGAATGGCGTATTCCGATGCCTTCGATAGCATAGTGTTATTTTTGCGACTAATTTACTAATTTTTTCTCCAAGTCCAGAGCTTTCGGAAACAGGATGTTGTTTTCGAGGTGGATGTGGCGGTGCAGGTCGTTTTCAAAGGCTTCGAGTTTGGCCAGTCCCACCCGATAGGTGTTGCAGCCATCTTCGGGCAGGGTGTAGCCTTTTGTGAGCGCTGAGATGCTGCGGAAGCGCTCCCCCTCGGCATCGTGGTCGTCGTGCATAGACGCAATGGGGTTGGCAATGGTGCCGAAACCTTTGCGTACGGGCGCTTCGCCTTTGGCCTTTGCCTTAACCAGCTCCTTGATGTAGGGGAACAAAATTTGTTCTTCTTCTTCAATGTGACGGGTCAGTGCTGCGGCCGCCTGGGTAAAGAGTTTTTCCACCTCGATGAGTTCGGGATGATTGCCTCCATGTACATCGGCCAGCTTGGCCAGGTAAGGGGGAATACTTTCTACGTTTTCCCGAACAAAGGCATGGTGCTGCTCTACGATATGGTCAATCAGCGCATCCAGAGGCAGCTTTTGAAGTAAAACGGACTCCATATCTTCCCGGGTGCTCACTTTTTCCAGATCCTGAAGTAAGGCGGTGACGGGTGCTCCGAATTTTTCTGCGGCCTGAGCAATGCTGATGTTTCCGCCGCAGCAAAAGTCCACCCCGTATTTTTTAAATACATCGGCGGTTTTGTAGTTGGCGGCTACCAGTTGGCCAACGTTGGTATTGGTGGTAATTTCCATGGTGTTTGTTTTAGTGTTAGATTAAAAGACCTTTAACTCCACAAATATACAACACTCTTTTTCTGTCGGCAAATTGGACTTGTTAAATAAAAGTTAAAGTGTTTATAAGGAGGAGCAGTTCTGCGTGGTAGTTAATAGTTCGCGAAGCAGTAAGGGGTCTTTCTCGAGCACGTTGCCTACCACCACCACATCGGCACCTGCCGCAAAGGCTTTCTGCAGCAGTTCGGGGGTGGTAATGCCGCCACCGGCCATAAGGGGCAGACTGGTGCAATTGCGGACTGCCTTGAGGGTTTCGGGTGCTATCGGGTTCAGGGCGCCGCTGCCGGCATCGAGGTAAAGCACTTGCATGCCCAGCATTTCACCGGCCATGGCTGTGGCACAAATGATGTCGGTTTTGTCGGCCGGCATGGGGCGGGTCTGACTGATGTATTCCACGGAGGTGCTGACCCCGCCATCAATGAGTAAATAGCCGGTGGCTATAGGCTCGATACCATGCCTGCGAATGTAGGGGGCGGCTACCACGTGGTGACCTATCAGTAATTCGGGATTACGTCCCGAAAGCATGGATAGAAAGAGTACCGCATCAACGTTGGGACAGAGGTGGGTGGGACTGCCCGGGTAAAGCAGGATTTCCTGGCCAAACTTTTTTTTGAGCTGCTCTACCAGGGGGGCAATGGGCGCAGAAATCAAGCTGCCACCAACCAGCAGGAGCTGGGGTGGAAAGTCCTTTAATATGACCCCCAGCTTTTCGATCTGTGCCTCCGTACATTTGTCCGGATCGAGCAGGAGGGCCAGCAATTTACGCTTTTCGCGCCGGGCTTGTATTATCTGGGGGTAAATCATTCCGAGTTCTTTGTTTCGCGGTATAAAGTTAAGGCTATTACCAATGCCACACAAGCTGAAAGGCGGGGTGCGACAAGTAGTGGAGATCGAGCCTACAGGCGGGCTTAGCGCTTATTTCGGCCAGAAGACGACCTTGCGATGCGCGGCTGAATCCATTCACTCTGATTTCCTCGCGAAACAAGAGTCCCGGTCGGTTCAGTACTTTATACACCGTTTCTTTGGCGCACCACAGCAGGGTTGCTGCTGATTGTTGCTTCAGCTTCTTCAGTTGGCTCAGCTCCTCTTCGTTGGCAAAGCGCTTGAGCAGTCGCCCGGCGCGTTCGCCCTGATATTCAATATCCACCCCGGGTTGGCAGTGCTCGCTGGCCACTGCTGCTGCGTAATTGTGGGTGTGCGACAGGCTGATACGGGGCTGCTTTTGTTGCAGGCAGGGCTGTCCGCCCGGCTGGTAGATCAAGGCTTGGGTGTTGCCGGTCAACTGGTGCAGCAATATCCTCGAAGCCAGCCATTCCCGCCGTTTTTCCGGATGTCCTATGCCCTGGAGTTGGCCCGCAAGGTCGGGCTCCATAGGCAGCAGTTGCAGCAGTTCGTTTTCCGTTTCGTTGATGTGCCACACAGCCAGTCGGCCTTCCCCCTTCTTTTCCTGTTCAAAGAGCAGCGGCATAACTCAGTTGTTTTTCCACTTTAGGGTTTCGATCAAATGGGCCACATCTTCGGTGATGTAATCAATGACCGGAGCCAGGGAGTCGCGGTTGGGACGGGTATGGAAATAGAGCGAGCCTCTTAAAAAGTGTCGGATGCTGTCTGTGGCTAAAAACTGCAACGGAGAGGCTGCGTTCCCCTTTATTTCAAACATCATGGCATACAAGTGGCGCTCTTCGTCCACAAAAAGATGCTCGTCGA
Source organism: Bacteroidales bacterium (assembly GCA_012838865.1). Lineage (GTDB taxonomy): Bacteria > Bacteroidota > Bacteroidia > Bacteroidales > Marinilabiliaceae > Geofilum. The sequence continues at coordinate 8,312 of DUOK01000247.1, forward strand.
TGGCATCGGCTTTGAGACTGTGGTTGAAGGCCAGGCGAATGTTGTCTTCGAGCAATTCGTAAAGATTTTCATCTACTTGCTTATAGCTGAGGTGTACGCGTGCCTTAAATTTGGGATAAAAGACATTGATCCAGTAGGGTTCGGCCAGCGGCGACAGGTCGTTTTCGATGCGTGCAAAGGCCGGATACTCAAAACTGTAGGGCAGCACGGAGTCGAGTAAGGTGTAGTTCCGGTCGGGCAATTGTATGTGGAAGTAGCCTCGCGGACGTGGTGTGGCGTGGTTTTGGCACGCTGCCCCCGCAATAATAACTGCAGCAAAAAGTAAGGTCTTACCCAGCAGTTGCAGTCCTTTATAGTTTTTGTTTTTTGGCAAATTTAATCTTTTTAATCCGGCGGTTATCGGCTGCCAGGATGGTGAATTGATAATTGTTGTAGTCGACGATCTCATGTTTAACAGGGATTTCTCCTTTTAGTTCGAGGAGCAGTCCCGCCAAAGTTTCCGGTTCATCGGTCAGTTTTTGGAAGCTGTCTTCCGGCACTTCAGTAATCCTGAAAAAATCCTTCAGCAGCGTCTTACCCTCAAAGACAAAGGCCCCGTCGGGCAGTCTGGAGAAGTTGAGCTCTTCATCGTCCTGTTCGTCACTGATGTCGCCCACGATTTCTTCGAGGATGTCTTCGAGCGTAACAATGCCTGAGGTGCCTCCATATTCGTCAACAACCACAGCCATGTGGATCTTATGGGTCTTGAACTCTTGCAGCAGGTCATTGATTTTCTTGGTTTCGGGCACATAATAGGCCTGCCGTATAAGGCTTTGCCAGGCAAAGCTGTTGTCTTTATCGAGGTGAGGCAGCAAGTCCTTTACGTACAATATTCCCTTTACATCGTCGGGCCCGTTTTCATACACCGGCATGCGCGAGTAGCCCGAGTCAACAATCACCTGTATCACTTTACTGAGCTCACTTTTAATGTCCACATCCACCACATCTACCCGTGCCGTCATAATTTCTTCCGCGGTGATGTTTCCAAAAGTGACAATCCCTCTTAAAATGTCCTTGCCTTCGGTATGGTTGTCGTCGGTCAAATCCAGCGCTTGGGAAATGTCGTCGAGCGAAATGCCCTTCATGCGTCTGGCCAATCGCTTGTTGACAATGTTGGTGGTTTTAACCATCAGCATGCTTAGGGGACTGAACAGCCGGGAAAGGAACAGGAGGGGAAAGGCCATATATCGGGCAAATCTTCGTGGAACCTGTCCGGCATAAACTTTAGGTAATATTTCGCCGAAAAACAAGATCATGGCTGTAATGATCACTACCTCAAAAAGAAAGGACCAAATGCCGGTCTCGCTAAAGAGAATCAGGTTGGTGGCGATAAATGACGAGAGAATAACGATGCCTACATTCACAAAATTGTTGCTGATCAGAATGGTCGCCAGTAATTTTTCCGGATTTTCGAGATGCTTAAGTGCTTGTTGACTGGGCTTGCTTTCCTGGTCCTTCATTTCAGCTATGTCGGAGGGCCTCAGCGAAAAATAGGCGACCTCCGAACCCGATATTAAGGCCGAAAACAAGAGTAGAACGATGGTTACTCCCAATGCGGTCAGTAGGCCCGGTGTAAGGGGCTGGAATTGCATGAACAATAAAGCCGATTGCCAGCCTTGGTGGACGAGGTCTGTTTCCAAAGGTTGCTGTTTTTAGGTTTAAGCGCGTTGTTATTAGAAGG
>DUOK01000248.1 GCA_012838865.1 Bacteroidales bacterium
CAGGAGCAACAGAAACAGGCCCACAATCACCCCCAAAAAAATCTTAAGAAAACGTTTCATACAATTAGAAATTTGTTCTTTTGTTAAGGTTTCAACAGCTTACCAAATTTAGGCAATAGCCACATCTTTTCCTACAAGAACCACACCGAATAGCTCAAAGTCCCCCGTTAAAGTGTCGCTTTTATAAATGAACCAAAAAGCTTAACTTTTGCTTTAGTTTGAAGTAGTGAAGTTTTTCATCCTAAAATCACACACTTATGCAGAAAAAGCACCGCTTTCTTTTCCTGGGACTCTCCCTTGCCCTTACTGCGCTTTGGCTGCTGACCGCAGCCCAATGCCAGCAGGGCAGTAAGTCCGCCAATTTTGACCTGAGCATCGGCAACAAGCAGTTGGCGGTAGATAATTACGCCCAATACTGCGCCTCCTGCCACGGCTTGAATATGGAACGTTTTGCCGGGACCGACCGGGCAGCGCTTTTCTCTACCCCCATGGCCGATATGGTGGCAGTCATCAGCGACGGCGATATGGAGACCGGCATGCCGGCCTTTGGACACGTGCTGTCGCAGGACGAGATAGCCGATATCTCGGCCTACATCCTCACCGATATGAAGGAAGCGACCGACGGACAGGAACAGCGGCCCGCCATGGCAGCAATTCAACAAAGCGAGAAACTGGATTTTAAGCTGGACACCCTCATTACCGGACTCGAAGTGCCCTGGGGCATGACCTGGCTGCCCGATGGCGACATGCTGGTGGCAGAGCGGGGGGGACAATTGTTTCGCTTTCGCAACGGCACTTTTGTAGCGCAGATCGAAAACCTTCCTGAAATATTTGTACACGGTCAGGGTGGCCTGATGGATGTACGCCTGCATCCCGATTACGAAAACAACGGCTGGCTGTACCTGGCCTACGCCACAACCGGAGAAGGCGGCAGCGCCCAGGGCGGCAATACCGCCATCATGCGGGCCCGATTAAAGGAGAACCGACTGACCGACAAGCAGCTCCTGTTCAAGGGCTTGCCCGATACGCGTGCAGGCGTGCACTTTGGCACACGTATGGTCTTCGACAACGACGGCTACCTCTATTTTTCCATTGGCGACCGTGGACACATGCCCAACGCGCAAACCCTGGGCAACCATGCCGGTAAAATTCACCGCATCAAGGACGACGGCGGCATACCGGCCGACAACCCCTTTATCGACACCCCCGACGCCATGCCCACCATCTGGTCCTACGGCCACCGCAATCCCCAGGGACTCGTCAAACACCCCCAGACCGGTGCCCTGTGGTCGCACGAGCACGGTCCACGCGGCGGCGATGAAATCAACCTCATCCAACCCGGTCTCAACTACGGCTGGCCCGAAATATCTTACGGCATCAACTACGACGGCACCATCATTACCGAAGACACCACCAAAGCAGGCATGGAGCAACCCATACATCAATGGACGCCCTCCATTGCACCCTGCGGAATGACCTTCGTCAGCGGAGCACCCTTTAAAGCATGGGAAAATAACATTCTGAGCGGCTCACTCAGCTTCCGCTACCTGGTGCGCAACGAGGTGGTCGGCAACGAAGTGGTGCACCAGGAAATTCTGCTTCGCGACATTGGTCGACTCAGAAACGTAGAACTGGGTCCCGATGGCCTCCTATACGTAGCAGTTGAAAATCCCGGCGTAATTTACCGCCTGAGTCCCCTTCCCTAACAGCCTATGTGGAAGTCGCTCAGCCCCCTGCTGCTCACACTTTATTTTTCCGGAGTCCCCTCAGTCGCCATGACCCGGGGGACTCCGGATGCTTCCTTGGCACCGGCCGACAGTCTTTCCCAAGCCCAACTCGAAGGCGGACAACGGAAAGGCGCCCAACTAGAAGGCGGGCAGCTGGAAACCGTTACCGTAAGCGCCACCCCCTTTCGCGGCAGTCTCGGCACCACCACCGGCAGCCTCAGCTACCTCAGCACCGAACAACTCCGTGCCGGTCCCCAAACCCACATCCCCAGCTCGGTGACCTACGACAGCTACCAACAAGCGCCCCAGAATGCCGCTGCCAACTGGCTGGAAGTGGCCGGCCATCAACGCTACCACAAAATTCTGGGCGGCTTGCGCATCCGCTCCCAGTGGACCCGCAACCTGTCCAACAAACTGGTACTCTACACCCTTTGGAAAGACGCCGGGGAAGTCCGCCCCTTCAACCACCTCAGCGAAAACACCCTTACCCTGGGCTTTAAGAACCAGCTGCAATGGACCCGCGGGGCACAACGCTTGATGGCGGGTGTAGAACTGTTCCGTGAAAACTACCGTTGGCAGACCCACGAAACCCTGGAGGCCGGTGCCCGTGGCGACCTCCTCAGCGACAACCAGGAAGCACGCCACTTCATCAACCTGCAAGTCCACGCCGAAACCCGTCTGGGCCCGCGCACCCTGGCCACAGCCGGTCTCAACCTGCACCATTTGCAGTACAGGCAGGACGACCAACAGCAAGATGGTCCCCAACAAAGTCACAGCTACCGCTGGGTAGCCTCTCCCCGTCTGGGCCTGAACCACCGCATCCGAAAAGGCCTCTACCTACACAGCTCCGCTGCCCACGGCTTTTCGGCACCCACCTCCGAGGAAGCCCTCTTGCCCGACGGCAGCATCAATCGCAACCTGCAACCCGAACAAGGTTATAACGTGGAAGTCGGTCTGCGGGCAGCCGGAGACAAGCAAGGCTGGCAGGCCAATGTCACCGCCTACCACCTTTGGGTACGCAACCTCCTTTGGCAACCAGCCCGCCCGTTACTACTATCCCGGCGAACCCCGCAATTTTTACCTGGGACTGCGCTACCAATGGTAAAAGCACGGGCCTTTTTGTCACACCAAGGCCCACAACCATTTGAAGACGAGCGTCCCCA
>DUOK01000249.1 GCA_012838865.1 Bacteroidales bacterium
TGAAGCTTGGAATCCAGATGATCCAGTTGTTGATGTCGTTACGGTAAAAGGTCAGTTCTGAGGTGATTGAGGTGTTCCCCAGAACGGCTTGGTGTGCGGTGCCCATTTCTATGTTCAGGCCCTCTTCAGGCAAAAGGTCGGGGTTTCCTCCGGGTTGCCAATACAGATCATTGAGACTGGGGTAATGGTGATTGCGTGCAATATGTGCCTTTATTACCCAGTCTCTTTCCTTAACAACTTTATAGTCGATGCCGAGGTAGGGGATGAAGGGATGCGCTTTTTGCGCAACCCATTCTTGCCTGAACATTAGATTTAGGTTGATGCGTTGTCCAAAACGTTTGCGCATTGTTAAAAAGGCAATTTGTTCCCATCTCGCTACTCCGTAGCCGGTTTTTTGTACCGAGTCCCGGGAAGCAACCTGATGCCGGTTGGCTTCCAGTTTTATTTCTGTTGAAAAGCTTGCTGAGGAGGAGAGCGTATGGCTGATTTGGTTGTAAAGACTATTTTGTCGGCTTTCTGAATATACCGCAGGAATAAGGCCGGCCCCAGGCACAAAGTTCCGTAGGGTGTAGTTCAGATGTTTTTCTGCATATCCCGATCGGAACAGCCATTTCCCTTTTTCACCATAGCGATTCCAGTCGACCACAATTTTTTGGTCCAAATCTTTCTGCTGATTGATGTTGGCATTGTCGGAGCCCTCAAAGCTGGTAACACGCGGAATGGAGCGGTCGGCCCATTGTCCCCACCACCTAAAGGTAAGGGTGCGGTTGTCCCTGGGGCGGTAATACATCTCCTGCAAAAAACCATAGCGTTGGTAATCGGCCAGTTTATTGGTGTCACGGGGGTGCACAATATTACCTGTTTCAGGATCGATGTTTCCTATGCTCCTGTTAAGAAAGGTGTAGTTGTTGGCCGATTGGTTGTGGTAAAGTCGGGTACTCGATTGAAGCTTTTTGCTTCCAAGTGCCACTGTCAGAAATTCATCGTAAGTGCTGAAACTGCCTACACCTTGCATGTAAGCTGCCGTGAGTTTGTTGTTCCAGTTTGTGTTGTTGCTGATGTTTACCGAGCCGCCCAAACCCCCGCTTTGCTGCGCAATGGATGCCGCACCGTGGGAGAGTGCTACTTCATCAATGACATAGACAGGAATGAGGGAGAAGTCAACCATCCCGGTCATGGGGGAGGTGATGTTGATTCCATTCCAGAAAACTTTGGTATGGGAGGCTGCTGTTCCCCGGAAGGAGGCAGTGGCCAGGGCTCCACGCCCGTGACTCTTGATGAAGATAGAGCTGTTTTCGGACAACAGTTCCGAAAGGGTTTGGCTGATTTTATCTGCCAGCACCAAGGAGTCTATATGGGTTTCTTTCATGCCGGCCGTCTCTTTTGCAAATAGCTTTTGTGCGCTTACGTTTACCTCCTTGAGCACAAAGAGCGAATCCCGGATACCCTGTGACCAGGATATCCGGGAAAGAAAAAAGCACAGCAGCATCATTATTGCTGTCTGGAATTTCATGGTGCTTCAGGCTACTGTTTAATGAGTCGGAATGTACTACTGGCATGTTTGTCTTTAACAACAAGCAGGTAAAAGCCATTATCTAAGTGCCCTATGTTAACTTTTTGACCGGGCGTGTGGTTCTTTGTATGGTAAACCAATTGGCCTGTAACGGTGTAAAGGGTCAATTCTGTTTGCCCCGAACCGCTTATTACGAAGTATTCTGAAGCCGGATTGGGGAATACCCTGAGCGCTAGACCTCCAGTCGGCTGGTGGACGGAGGTGGCCAGCACTTCGGTTTGCGCTGTAAGGCTGGTAGTTACAGAAGGCTTGTCTGCTAAACGGGCTGTAAGAGTAAGCTCTTCACTACCAGGCACCAAATGCAACACCATGTTTTCGTCAACAAAAACCCCATCGATATTGGAAGTCCACAAAATTTCCCTGTCGCGATCCAAACGTCCGCTGTGAAAAGCAAAGGCTTCGAGCTGAAGGGTGGGCGTTGAAATCGTATAGGGCAACTCCTTAATAACAATCATGTCAAGCTCTCCAGTTAGATCGGGGTTGGGTTGCACCATTGCGGCCCCTGTTATTTCTGTGGAAACCTCTCCAAGCCAGCCGGCATTGTTTTGCATAGCGGCCACTACTTTTATAAAGTGGACCTCGTCCAGGTCAACATAATTGCCTTCGCCATCAACTGCCCAGCTGATGTCAAATCCGTCCCCACCAGCATTTTCGATGGTGGGTACATAAGGGTTGTCCGGGGTGGTCCAGGGCGCTTGTCCCCGCGGTTGGTTATCGGCATAACCAAAGCCTCTTTGGTAGGACATAATGTAGTTGGATTTGCGCATATCCAGAGCACCTTCGATGAGGGTTCCGGAAAGCGTGTAGCTTTCCGGAGCTACGTTACTGAAGATTTCGGGTTGAGGATAGTAGGGCTGTTTGTGAAATGCATTGGCTAAAACCGAACCGCTTTCTCCATGATTATCGGTCCAGGGTACATCCACAGCAACAGTTCCTCCAGGGTTCCGGTAAGTCACTTCATAATTTTTCTGAGTGGTAGAAAACCAGTAATCACTGCCTGCTAATTCGTACCAGGTATCATCTGGCAATCCATTTTGGTTTTCGTCTTTCATCACCCAGACCGTCGCGGGCTCCGACCAGGTTTGAAGCGGGTTGCCAAATAGGGTGAAGTCAATTCCATAGGGATTGTCGGGATGATTTTTTACCGCATCTTCAAAGCGAAAGACCACATAGCCACCAAAGGCGCCAAGGCTCATAGACCCTTGGATGCCACCCACCAGTGAAGCTCCTGATTCGGGCGTGCCCCATGGGGTTTTGTTGATGAATTGGCCGGGGGCGGGTTTGTATTCCAGTACTTCGCTGATGAAAGGGGAGGGCGGGGCCACTTTGCTTACCTTGGCAATGGGGCGACCAAAACATAAAACAAAGGCGCTGTTCCCGGCTTGGTGGTTGGTGATGTCTCCTTTTGTTTTTATCATAGTCAGCCAGTCCATGCCATCAGTCGCATAAGCTATAATGTCGTAATTGTGTCCGTCACCTTCGGTGCCGTTCCACTTGGCTATCAGTTTGTCCGAGGAGAAGCTGTTGCAATTAAAAAGCACATTTCCTGCATCATCCACCTGGCAATCGTAGGCGCCTTCAGGTAAATCGGTCAGTTTGTCGGCATCTTCAATGCGGAGCACATAATTGTTCTCAATGGCATCGTCTATCAAGGCGCTGCTCCATCGGTAAAGGGCATTGGGATCGGAGGTGTAGAAGAAGTAGGTGCCGTAATATACATTTCCCTCGGCGTCGGTCGCCAAACCTGCAGAGCTGCCTCCAACTTCGATGAGCTTTTGGTGTTGATTGTTGCCAGATTCGTCCAGAA
>DUOK01000250.1 GCA_012838865.1 Bacteroidales bacterium
AGACTTTCGCCGCTGGAACGGATGAGTTGCAGGAATTTTTGACTGTCGGTGGGGTCGTTCCGTTCTTGCAATAATATGTCGGAGAAGCCCAGGATGGCGTTCATGGGGGTGCGTATTTCGTGCGACATGTTGGCCAGGAAGGAGGATTTGAGGCGATCGCTTTCTTCGGCGCGCTCTTTGGCGCGGCGCAGCTGCTCTTCAAACTGGCGCTGAATTTCGATGTCGATGAGTATGCCGATCATGCGTTGCTCTTCGCCTTCGTCTCTTGAAATGAGTTTGCCGTGTAGGGAAAACCATTTGTAGCCGCCTTCGGCCGTTCTCAGGCGTGCTTCTCCGTCAAGGGTGGGGGTGATGCCTTTTTGATGCATGTCAAAGGCTTCCTGAAGCTGGGGTTGATCGTCGGGGTGCACATTTCTTTCCCAGTTCTTTAAATGGAAGGTGGCCATTTCGGTGTCGTCGTAATTGAGGTGGGTGGCTACCCAGGAATTGATGAACAGGGTTTTTTGCTTCATGTCTACGTCCCACAATCCTATGCGAGCACCTTCTAAGGCCATTTCGAGGCGGTTCTCGCTTTTTTTGAGGGCTTGCTCCATATGACGATGCCGGGCCAGCAGGTGCAAAAGCACCATAATAACGACCATTAAAAAGCCAAGGGTGAGTCCCACCACTACTATTTCCTGTTGGTTTTTCTGCCAGTAGTTTTCGGGGCGGTTGATTTGTTGGCTGCCTTTGGGCAGTGGTGCATTATGCAGATTGTAACCTTGCAGTACTTTATAGTCGGTGATGAGGTATTCGGGCACGCTGCTTAAAAAGGGGAAGGTGTCGCGTTCGGCTTCGAGGCGCGCCCGCAGGAGGCGGGCTGCGGCTTGTCCCTGGTCGTAACCTTTGAGTACCATGCCGCCGGCAATGAAATCGCCAAAGAGGAAATCCCAGTTGCTGTAAACGGGTACATCGAGGCATTCACGCAGAAATTCTGCTTCTTGTATGATTTCGCGGGTGGCGCCGTTGCGGGGCAGGTAGAGGCTGAGCAGGTAAATGGCTTTGTTTTCGGGGTTGAGGGTGCAGAGTTGCGCGCCGACTTTTTCGGCATCGGTAGCGTGAATGATGCGGTAGGTGAAGTCAATTGGCATGGTTTTGGCGGTCTCCTCGAACAGTCGCGAAAAAAGTTGTCCGCTCAGGGTGGAGTCGGACAGTACAATGAGTTCTTCGAGTTCGGGTTGCAGGGTGGCAATGAGCTCCAGGGTGGCACGGTAGTTGAAGTCTTCGCGTACGCCTTTATAGCGGGTGCTGTCTATGGGGTAGTCGGTGATGTTGCTGACGCCGCAGAAGGTGACGGGTACCTGGCCCCAGATGTCGTTGCCGTGTTGGAGCGCAAATTCAAAGGCATGGTTGTCGCTGCAAAGCAGGGCGTCGACTTCGATGCTGTGGTATTTTTCGCGGTAGTACTGAACATTGGCCTGAAGGTGGCGGGGCAGGTGAAAGCGTTTGGTGTCCATGTGTTCGATGGAGATGCGGTAGCGGGAATC
>DUOK01000251.1 GCA_012838865.1 Bacteroidales bacterium
CTGCGGCTTGGCGATGATCACCGCCTTATAGTTGTCCAGAATGTAGGGATCGTCGGTGAGACTGCCCCTATCCACCTGATAATGGTAAGAGAGGGCCTCGCTGATGTCGTACACATCCAGCATGTCCAGTTCGCCGTGCCCTTCCAGAAAGGCCACGGCAGGCACTTCATCGGTCAGCAAGCGCCGCATCACATCGCTCAGCTTATATTCCAGGGCCTCTATGGAGCTGTTCAGATTCTCGGCGCCCGAGCGACCCGGCAGATTGTCGAGCAGATTCACCGGCAATTCATAATCGTCGATATTAAACAGCGCATAAGGATAGACATTGGACTGGATGCGACGCCCATCGGCCTGGGTCTCAAAGACCGGCACGGCAGCCAGCTCGTACTCGGCCAATTCTTCCTTCGCCGTTGGCGAATCGGCCGGATCTACAAACTCATAGCGCAGGGAGGCTCCCGAAGCCAGGTGAAATTCGTCGAGCATATCGCGTGTGGCCCGCGCCAACTTACTGAAACCCGGATTCAGGTCGCCCGACAAATACACCTTGACCAGCACCTGTTTGTCGTTCTGCCCTAAAAACTGCTTGGTGACCGGTGCCAGGGTGTAGCGCTTTTCGGCGGTTAAATCGAGCCGGAAATACCACTGCTGCGCCAACACATTCACGGCCAGCACCAGGGCGACCACTGCACCCAGTTGCGCCAAATCCTTGCGCAGCATGGCGGGGCACGACCAGCGCCTGCTGCCCAATTTCAGACGGGTAAGGGCCAAAAACAGGGCTATAACCCCCAGGAAATAAGCCAAGTCGCGCAAATCCACTACCCCGCGACTGATGCTCTGGTAATGGGCATCGATGCCCAGATTGTTGATGAATACCGAGGCCTGTCCCAGTCCCTGCAAGGAAGCCAGCGCCGCAAAGCCATCGTAGAAAAAGTAGCACAAAACCACCGCCAGCAAAAAAGCCACCAGCTGATTGTCGCTCAGCGACGAAGCAAAGAGTCCCACAGCCGCATACACCGCCGCCAGTAAAACCAGTCCAATGTACGAGCCCCAAATGGCCCCGTGGTCGATGTTGCCCACCGGCTGGGCCAGCTGGCTCACCGAAAAGAAATACACCAGGGTGGGCAGCAGGGAGAGTAAAACCAGACTAAGTCCCGCCAAATACTTGGCCCCCACCACCTGCCAGTCGGTCAAGGGATGCGTCAGCAGCAGCTCCATGGTACCCTGACGCCGCTCCTCGGCCAGCAGGCGCATGGTAACGGCCGGCACCAAAAACAGATAAATCCAGGGCGCCAGCATAAACAGGCTCTCCAGCGAAGCATAACCACCCAGCGGAATGTTCATGGTGCCCGGTACAAACCATAAAAACAAGGCCGTCACCACCAAAAACACCCCCGCCACCAGATAGCCGGTGAGAGAACTGAAAAACATCATCCATTCCTTTCTCCAAAGCGCCCACATAGTCTCTTAATTTTTATTCCAAATATCTTCATCGGTCGCCCCCCACGACTCACTTACAAAAGGGCGTCTTCCTGATTGCGCAAAGCCGCCCACATGGCCGAGGCGGTCCGCTCACTACTGCCCGCACCCCCTACCAGCAAAGCCAGCTCCTCGTAATCGCCCAGCATTTGCTTGCGGTAAGCCTCATTAAAACAGAGGGCCGACAATTCCTCGCGCAGACTTTGCAGAGAAAAACCACTCTGAA
>DUOK01000252.1 GCA_012838865.1 Bacteroidales bacterium
AGCGAAGTCAAATGGGCATAAGGCACCAGCGAACTGCCTAAAAACATGCAATCAGAATTCTGGGCAAGGGCCCTTTGTTCTTCGTATCCGGCCACCAGAACAATGGAATCGGCATCGTAGTCGTACTTAAACTCCAACACCCGACCCAGATTAAGGAAGGTCCACACCCCGGTACGCTGGCCATGGGTATAACGCCCGGCCTCTACCAGGTGCGACTTGTAATAAAGGGCATAGGGACCATGCAGCACGCTGGTGTCCGACTTCAATACATGATAACTGCAGTTCAATTGGCCCTTCATGGTTCGTGAAGTCCGCAACTCAGTAGGCGGTGAAGCAGCAAGCAATAAAAGGAAAAGGACACCCGACAAAACGACCAGCTGCACCCGAAGCTTTCCGGTTTTCTGTAATACAAGCTTATTCATAGGCCCCTTCTGAAAAAAACAAAGGACTGTTCGCCTAAGCGCCCAGCCCTTTAGAAAAAATATTCACGCCACCCGGTTTATTGGGCGCTTTCCTTCAGCTGCTGAGCCAAGGCCTCGTACAAAGCACCAAACTCCTCTACCATTTCCTTGCGCAAAGTTCGGTAGTAGGCTTTTACCAACTTGGCATTGTCCTTTCCGTCGGGATGATTGGCTCTTTCCACAAAATTATTGCGAAAATCTACCGCCTTGGTAATGTGCTCCACCAAAGCATCGTCCGAAATTTTATCGAAAATAAGTTGATTCAGGTAGGCCTGGGTAACCAGTTCTGAAGTCAAAAAGTTTATATCCTTCTTAAGGGTTCTAACACTTGCCATAAGCTCAAAATTTAGAGATTTATCTTAAACAGTACAAAGATAATACATTTATTGCAGATTGTCTTCCAACCAAAGCAAGACCCGCTGGCGCAAATCCTCGGGCAGAGTTTGAATACGGGTCAGGTGGCTGCCCTCCGGATCAATAATCCGCACACTGTTTTTCAACCCTTCAACATCAAAAGACGTAGCACTCCAGGGATCCCTGGCACCAACAATATGCAATACAGCCGGATCTTTGCGGCGCAGGCGCTCCTCCACACTACGCAACATACTTCGATCAAACACCGGCATTCCGGCCTCCGATGGTACCATAAAAGCATTGCTGACCACGGGCGTGTCGAAATGCTTTAACCAGGGCAATAGTGCCGCAGCGTCGTAGGCATAATAACCCAACTCACGATAGGCCTGATAAAAAAACGGACCCACAGCCAAGGCATCCTGTTCCGAAAAATAACTGAAATCAATACCCCGGTACAAATGTTCGAACAAAGCCAGACCACTGGCTCCCTCTGAGGGTATTTCAGCCGGGGGCACACCCCACTGCCAAAAACTAAATGGATACTCCAAAACCGCCAACTCAAAAACCTGCTCCAGATCCAGACTAAAAGTCAGCTCCCGCTCCGCCACCCAGTCCTCAAAATAAGGAAACACCTCCCTGCGTCGCTGCAAAAGCTCCTTCTGAAAAGCCAAAATACTTTCCCGTGTTTTGGCATCGCCCACCTCCTTAAAAAAGGTTTGGAGGCGCACATCTTCCCGGGCCATATTAAAGGGGGCTACGTAAGTGATGGTGGCCTGCATCTGACGCGGAAACAGCGCCCGGTGCACCAAAGCAGCCTGCCCGCCCTTACTGATGCCCGTACTTACCCAGTTGCCACGATACATACGCTTAAAAAAAGCCGCAATACGCTGCTGATCCCTGGCGGCCTGCTCTACCGTAAGCAAATCCCAGGGAAGGGAATCGGGCACCGATGCGCCAAAAAAACGGTGCTCTACCACCAACTGATTGGCATCCAAAAGGGTAGCCAATTCGGACCGGTACAAGGCGGGGGCACTATAACCCTCTGTCACCAACACCACCGGAGCGTCCTTGTCTTTATGGCTCCACCACACCCGTTGCCAAAAACTGCCTGCTTTCGGGTTATGGTGGTCCAGAGGCTGTTCAAACCAAAGTAAAAAATGCTGTTCTGCACCTGCTTCTCCCGCCAACACCTCCAAACGCAGGCCCTCCACCTCCTTTTGCTGCAAATCAAGCACCGTAGTACGCTGAAAGGCACAAGCACCCATCAGCAACGGAAGCAGCACCAAACACAATATCCGCATATTAAACCTCATTCTTAATTTCATTAAACAGACCAGTCCACTTTTTTTGCTGCCTGCACTGTAATAATAGTCAAAAAAGTGCTATCTTCCCTATAATTGGGGCTAACTTTGGCGCTCCGATTATTAAGAGGATAAGAAGGATGAATGAGCTGCGGCATAATATACTATTGAGTGAACTTCAGTTTTCCGCCTCCCGCAGCAGTGGGGCTGGCGGACAGCATGTCAACAAAGTGAGTTCACGCATTGAGCTGCGCTTTAATGTAATACAGAGCCAGGGCCTCAGCGACGACCAGCGCCAAAGAGTCCTGCAAAAACTGGCCGGACGCATCAATGCTGAAGGAGAACTGGTACTGCACGTACAGGAGCATCGCTCTCAGGTACGCAACAAGCAGCTGGCCATCGACAAGTTCTTTGAATTGCTGCAACAGGCCTTGCACCGACCCAAAAAACGAAAAGCGACAGCCCCCACCCGGGCCTCCCGCCTAAAACGGCTCGAATCAAAGAAAATACAAGCAGAAAAGAAACAAAGACGCAGAAAAGAATACTAACATCAACAACTCCGATATTATGGTAACCAAAAACATTAAACTGGGCAGCGGATTGGGCGCCCTCAAATTTGGAATGACGCGTGAAGAGGTAAAGGCCGCTTTGGGCGAACCCAACGAAATTGAAAATTACAATCCGCTGGAAGAAGACGAAGGCCAGTCCGAAGCCTGGCACTACGATGAGATGGAACTCTCAGCCAATTTCGATGAAGAGGACAATTTTAAACTGACCTCACTGGCGGTCAGCTCGCCCGACTACCTGTTCGAAGGGGTTAATTTGATTGGCCTCAGTCAGGAAGAAGTGATGCAACAAATTGAAATGATGGATTTGGGCGAAGTGGAGATGGAGGATGTGGCTGAGGAAGAAGTAGCTCAGCAAATGGTATGCAGCATTGCTGAGGTGAGTCTCAACTTGTGGTTTGAAGAAGGACAGCTGTCCGAAATCCAGTGGGGCCCCTACTGGGATGAAGATGAAGAATGTTACATCTGGCCCGAATAAAGCCATCTACACAAGGCAAACAGCCTTTTTTAACAAAGGATTAACGCAGGCCCCAAAACATTTTTGGGGCCTGTGCTGTTTTAAGTTCACAAATTTACATCGCCAGCTGCAAATGTTCGGAAAACAACTCCGGGTATTTCTCAGACGGCGGACATCAGCAACTTAAAAAGATTATTATGAAAGCATTACTCAACAACGAAAGAGATTTAGCGGCTTTGGTGCTGCGCCTTGGTTTTGGATTTTTCATTGTATTTGGTCACGGCTTGGGCAAATTGCAAATGCTCTTCGGAGGCGGGGAAATCATGTTTCCCGGACTCTTCGGCCTGAGTCCCACCATCAGTCTGGTAATGGCTGTTGGTGCCGAATTTTTTGCAGGTCTTTTGGTTATGCTTGGCTTTAAAACCCGCCTGGCCAGTTTGCCCATCATTGCGACCATGGCCGTTGCAGCCTTCATTATCCACTTCAGCGACCCCCTCTTTTCTGGCGGTGGCGCTGCCAAGGAACCGGCTCTGCTCTTCCTGCTTGGTTTTGTAGGAACTTTCCTGCTGGGATCGGGCAAATACTCAGTGGATGCCTTGTTGAGCAAAAAATAAGAAGCGCAAAGAAGCTTTGTTCTTCGCGCAAAGGATTTCAAAGGGCTGGCCGCATGGTCAGCCCTTTGTCGGCTAAAAAGGGCGTCCTTCTCACCCAAAAAACCAAAAAAACTGAGTATATTTAAACCAACAGATTAAAAAAAAACTGCCCACTATGAAACTTACCGACAAACAAGGAACTGTACGCCTGTCCAACGGCGTTGAAATGCCCTATTTGGGATTGGGCGTTTTCAAGAGTCGCGATGGCCAGGAAGTAATCGATGCGGTCACCTATGCACTCGAAGCAGGCTACCGCCACATCGACACGGCCGCTGTATACAACAACGAAGCCGGCGTTGGGCAAGCCATCCGCCAATACCAGCTCCCCCGCAACGAAGTCTTCGTGACCAGCAAGGTATGGAACTCGGACCAGGGTTATGACAACACCATTAAAGCCTTTAAGGACTCTATGGAGCGCCTGGGGCTCGATTATCTCGACCTGTATTTGGTACACTGGCCGGTAAAGGGAAAATACAAGGAAACCTACCGGGCACTGGAAACCCTCTATGAAGAAGGCAAGGTACGTGCCATTGGGGTGAGCAACTTTTTGGCCCACCATATCGACGATCTGCTCGAAACGGCCAAAGTCCGTCCCATGGTCAACCAACTGGAATACCACCCCCGCCTGACCCAGCCCGAACTGATTCAGAAATGTTTGGATCTCAACATTCGGCCCGAAGCCTGGAGTCCGCTTATGCAGGGAGAGGTCTTCGACATTCATGAACTGCAGAAATTGGCCAATAAATACGACAAAAACATTGCCCAGCTGGTTTTACGTTGGAACCTGCAGCACGGCATCATTACCATACCCAAGAGTGTGAATCGCAAACGCATCGAAAGCAATGCACAGCTTTTTGATTTTGAAATAAGCACAGAGGATATGCGCCTCATCGACGGCCTTAATCGCAACGAACGCATTGGTGCCGATCCCGACAATTTCAATTTTTAAACGAATGGAACAGGAAGCCTTGGCCGGCGGTCTCAGAAAAGAACTCCTGCTCGATCTGGTGCGGATGCGCATGCCTTATGGGAAGTACAAGGACCGGGTGCTGTGCGACCTGCCCGAGTTTTATCTGGTATGGATGGCGCAGAAGGGTTTTCCAAAAGGCAAATTGGGTACGCTTCTGGCTACCTTGTACGAAATCAAGGTGAACGGACTGGAGTATTTACTGAAACCACTGCGCTGAAAGATGAAAAAAGGCGTCCTTTGCAGGACGCCTTTTCTTATTGTTAAAAGCGGGCCGCTTAGGCTTTGGCAGCCGCCAACTCCGCCCCCATTTCACGCAACTTGTATTTCTGAATCTTTCCACTGGCTGTAGTCGGAAAACCATCTACAAAAAACACATGTTTGGGAATTTTGTAACGGGCAATTTGTCCCCGACAAAACTCCTGAACCTGCGCTTCGCACAAATGCATACCAGCCTTAAGCTTAACAAAGGCACCAACAATTTCTCCGTATTTTTCATCCGGAATACCAACTACTTCGACCATCTCCACCTCAGGCATTCGGTAGATAAAATTCTCAATTTCACGGGGATAGACATTCTCCCCGCCACGAATGATCATATCCTTAATACGACCGGTAATTCGGTAAAATCCGTCTTCGGTCTTTACCGCCAAATCGCCTGAATGCAGCCAGCCATCGGCATCAATGGCTTTTGCCGTAGCTTCCGGGTTATTGTAGTACCCCTTCATCACGTTGTAGCCCCGACAGCAAATCTCTCCCTGCTCTTCCGGTGCACATTCCTCCCCGGTTTCGGGATTCATCACTTTCACCTCCACACCGGGCAAAGCAACACCTACTGTGGTGGCACGCACTTCAGGACTATCAAACACACGGGTAGTTGTCATCCCCGGAGAAGTCTCTGTGAGTCCGTATACAATAATGATGTCCCTACAGTTCATTTTGTCCATCACCTCCTTCATGGTTTCAACGGGACAAAGAGAACCCGCCATGATGCCGGTACGCAGTGTGCTCAAATCAAACATGTCGAACATCGGATGATTGAGTTCCGCAATAAACATGGTGGGTACGCCGTAAACTGCGGTACACTTTTCCTTCTGGATGCCTGCCAGTACCCGCAAAGGATCAAAATCCTCGGTCAGCACCATTGACGCACCATGAGAAACAATGGCACATACGGCGAGGACACACCCAAAGCAATGAAAAAGAGGTACACAAAGTAAAAGACGGTCCTTGTTGGTGTAGCGCATATTTTCCCCCACCTGAAAGCCATTGTTCAAAATATTATGGTGGGTGAGCATCACACCCTTTGGAAAACCGGTGGTTCCCGAAGTGTACTGCATGTTGACCACATCCTGGCAATCCACTTCTGCCTCCATTTTCTCCAACACACTGTCGTCGCTGTGACTGCCCAGAATCAACAGTTCGGCCGTATTGTACATGCCCCGGTGTTTTTGGGGACCAATAAACACCACATTGCGCAACTCGGGAAAACGTTCCGAATTAAGCGTTCCTCTTTCGCAAGTTTTTAACTCAGGCACCAGATCAAAAACCATATTTACATAGTCGCTGTCGCGGTATCCGTCGATGATGCACAGTGTATGTATATCGGCATTCTTCACCAGAAATTCCAGCTCGGCCAGCTTATAGTTGGTGTTAATGGTTACCAACACGGCCCCCATCTTAGCCGTGGCAAACATAAAGGTCAGCCAATCGGGTACGTTATTGGCCCAAATGCCCACCTTATCGCCCTTCTTCACACCAATTTCAATAAGCCCCTTGGCCAAATCGTTGGCGCGCTCGTTAAACTCAGCATAAGAAAAACGCAAGCCCCGGTCGGGGTAAACCATAAAATCCGTATCTGGGGTTTCCCTGGCCCACTTCTCCAGCATGCCCCCCAGCGTATAATTGAGTAACTCCATAGTCGGCCAATTAAAGGGGTAAGTAAACCACAGCCAATACACGGGCCATTTGGTCATCGGCACTGTACAACTGGTGCTTTACAATGGAGTCGAGATAAATGCTGTCGCCCGGCAACAATTCGTATTCCTCTTTGCCATAAACAACACGTACCTTTCCTTCCAAAACATAAATAAACTCTTCTCCTTCGTGGGTCGAAGCCAGGGGATTGGAAGGTACACCCGGTTTAATTTTTACCAAAAATGGCTCCATCTGACGGTCGGCCTTTTCACGGGCGAGACTAAAAAAAGACAATTGCTCCTGCTTGCTGACTTCGGCCGACGACATACTCATACTTTCCTTTTCGGCGCCCTTTCGGGACACAACAGCACCGCTGCGGGGATGGTCATCCAGAAAAGTTCCCAGGCGGACACCAAGGGCGCGAGCCAACTTGGTCAACACACCCAGGGAGGGAGCCATGGCACCACTCTCGATGCGTTCCAGTTGTTCCTGATTCAAATGCACTTTACCGGCCAAATCACTAAGACCAATTTGCTTTTCTTCTCTCAATGCCTGAATTTTAGCACCTGGTTGTTTCATAAATTTTTGGTTTTGATGGAAATGCCCCGCCCGGCATTCCGGTAAATAATCGTCAACAATTATTCTGTTCTCCTTACATATTAATGCACAGAAAAACAAAAATATATCAATTCAGCAACATTTATACCGAAAAATGATAATTTAAAACAATTCCAATTAACTCAAATCGGAGTAACCCGGAGAAAAAAACATCGTACAAATTTGAAGTTTAAGGTCCCGATCTGATGCAGGATAGAAGCCATAAAAAAAGTTTTGGTAAAAACTGTTGGCTTGTTTGTGAAATTGCAAGGGCTTTATATATTTGAGCACAGAAAATTCCAAGAATAAATAATTAATAAACAAATGAAGATGAGCCTATTAACCACAGCAGGCATACGCAGCAGCTACGACGACGATGCCGACTTCGATGAGGATCTTGATGATTTCATGGAAGACGACCTGGATTTGGACGAAGACGATCTTCCCTTGGACGACGAGGAGGAAGGATTTGATGATTACGAAGAGGAAGATGAGGACGAGGACTTCGGGGCCATTGACTTTGACGAAGACGACCTGGATGAGATCCCCGACCTGGATGATTTCGAGGACGACGAAGATTTTTAATCTTCCCGCCATACCTTAAAAAACAGAAGGCTGTCACTTAAAGTGGCAGCCTTCTGTTTTTTAAGACTCACGGCGCAGTACTTTTCTCCGGGCCACACCTTTGCACCTTTAATCAGACTAAGTATAAATTACATCGATGACACCTAC
Organism: Bacteroidales bacterium; assembly: GCA_012838865.1. Taxonomy (GTDB): domain Bacteria; phylum Bacteroidota; class Bacteroidia; order Bacteroidales; family Marinilabiliaceae; genus Geofilum. The sequence goes on from DUOK01000252.1 coordinate 8,006, forward strand.
ATATATTCCGTAATTCGATACTTATATGTATTTTTACTAAGGACCAAAAAACGATCCTATGCTCAAACCTATCCTCCAATATCTGATCCCGCCGGACCACTGGAAGTTTCCGGTCATCATTCTGTTGGGTATTTTTGCCGGTCTGGGACTTTACGTATTTCACATCGCCAAAGTCCCTTCATACTTATCCGACAGTCCCGAAACCTGTGTCAACTGCCACATTATGGGCCCTCAGTACGCTACATGGAACCACAGCTCCCATCGCGAGTGGGCCACCTGTAACGATTGCCATGTGCCTCAGGACAATATTTTCAGGCACTATTACTTTAAGGCTGCCGATGGCTTGCGTCACTCCTACATGTTCACCTTCCGCCTCGAGCCCCAGGTCATCACCATCAAGCAGGCCGGAAAAGATGCTGTTCAGGAAAATTGCGTACGCTGTCACACCCAACAAATTCACGACAGCAAGCTGGCCACGCATCGGCCTGAGTTTCATGCGAACATCGACGACCGCTATTGCTCGGAATGTCATCGGGAAACTCCGCACGGCACCGTAAACAGCCTGTCCAGCGTACCAGATGCCCGCGTACCGGTACCTACCAGTCCCGTACCCGCCTGGCTGCGTCAACTCACCAATTAGTCAGTAACCCGTATAAACCATAACAATATGCGACCAATCAGCGAAGTAATAAAGGAAAAACCGTGGCTCGGATGGCTCATCTTCTTTGCCACTGTAGTTGTTGTATTCATTTTAGGCCTCTTTGCTTCCACCATCATTGAGCGAAGGGCCGAATCGGTATTTGCCTACACCCCTCAGGTGAAGCACGACCAGTTTGAGCCCCGTAATGAAGTGTGGGGACAAAACTTTCCCAGGCAATACCAATCCTACATGCAGACTGCCGACACCAGCTTCGTAAGCAAATACAACGGCGCCTCACTCCGCGATGCCCTGGGTGAAAATCCACGTATGGTGGTGCTGTGGGCCGGCTATGCTTTTTCCTGGGATTACAACCAGCCCAGGGGGCACTATTATGCCATTGAGGACATCCAGCAAACCTTGAGAGTTGGTGCGCCCATGGGAGATACCAAATCCAATCAGCCCAACACCTGCTGGACCTGTAAAAGTCCCGATGTACCACGACTGATGGCCGAGCATGGCGTAGCTGAATTTTATGCCGGCACATGGGAAATGTGGGGCGACGAAGTGGTGAACCACATTGGCTGTGCCGACTGCCACGATGCCGAAACCATGAATCTGCACATTACACGTCCCGGACTGATTGAGGCCTTTGAACGCCAGGGTAAGGACATCTCCAAGGTCAGTCACCAGGAAATGCGCAGTTTGGTTTGCGCCCAGTGCCACGTTGAATACTACTTCAGCAAAAACAAGGTAGAAGGGGTCAATTATCTGACCTTCCCCTGGGACAAAGGGATGAAGGTAGAAGATATGGAAGCCTATTACGATGAAATCGGATTTACCGACTGGACCCATAGCCTAAGTCGCGCCCCCATGCTTAAAGCTCAGCACCCCGACTATGAGGTGTATTCTACCGGTATTCATGCCGAGCGCGGTGTGTCCTGCGCCGACTGCCACATGCCCTATAAGAGTGAAGGCGGACTCAAATTCACCGATCACCACATTCAGAGTCCCCTCAACAACGTAGCCAATTCCTGCCAGGTTTGTCACCGGGAAGAAACCGACAAACTCATCAAAAACGTGTACGACCGTCAGGATAAAATCTATGAAATTCGCACCGAACTCGAAGACAACCTCGTAAAAGCCCACATCGAGGCCAAAACTGCCTGGGATCTGGGCGCCAATGAAGCCCAAATGGAAGCCATCTTAATGGACATCCGTCACGCCCAATGGCGCTGGGACTTTGCTGCTGCCGGTCACGGCAACGCCTTCCACAACCCGCTGGAACTGGGTCGCATCATTTCCACCGGAAACAACAAGGTTCAGGATGCCCGCCTCAAACTGGCCCGCCTCCTGGCCGACCTGGGACACAACAAACCCGTTGACTTCCCCGACATTTCTACCAAGGCCAAAGCCCAGGAGTACATCGGCCTGGACATAGCGCAGCGCAATGCCGACAAAGAAGAATTCCTAAACACCGTTGTTCCCCAGTGGCTCGAAGCGGCCAAAGAACGCGAAGCCAGTTATATCGTAACCCAGGACTGAAGTCCTGGGCCATAATTGGGAAACAGCTGTCACAGCAACCCTGTATTTTGAACAAAAAAGCCGGCGTAAAGCCGGCTTTTATTTTGCGGATCTAGGGCTGAAGTCCTGGGCCATTATTGAGAAGAAACGGGTGCCCCCGATAGGGGCTCGTACCGAAAAGGGGACTGAAGTCCCCTCGAGGCACAGCCTCGAGCTGTTTGGTCATAACAACCCCTTCTTTGAAAACCTTAAGCATTGGGGCACGGCTGCACCTGGGGGGCCTGGGGGGCCTGGGGGGCCTGGGGGGCCTCAGAAACGGACACCCCGGAGACCTGTGCGCCGCCCGCTCTACAAACCATAATCCTTCCCAAAGTTATCCAGAACGAAATCCACGTCCTTGTCGCCCCTTCCGCTGAGGTTAACCAAAATGGAAGTCTTGGGCTCACGCTGCGCCAGTTTAATGGCATAAGCCACCGCATGCGCACTTTCCAAGGCTGGAATGATTCCTTCGAGGCGACTCAGTTCAAAAAAGGCATCGATGGTTTCCTTATCGTTGATTACATCGTAAGTTACTTTCTTCAAATCGTGCAACATACTGTGCTCGGGACCAACACCCGGGTAGTCCAGTCCACTGGCTACAGAGTAAACGGGACTGGGCTCACCTTTTTCATCCTGCAGCAAGTAGCACTTAAAACCATGAATGATGCCTGGCTTCCCATGCGTCATGGTAGCTGCATGGTCACCAATATTCATGGAACGCCCCCCCGGCTCAATGCCGTACAGGTGACACTCATCGTCATTTAAAAAGGCGGTGAACATGCCCATGGCGTTACTGCCGCCACCCACACAAGCCACCACACTGTCGGGCAACTCACCAGTCATTTCCTGAAACTGTTCGCGGGCTTCAATACCCACCACCCGCTGAAAGTCACGCACCATCATCGGGAAGGGGTGCGGACCCACCACAGAACCGATACAATAAATCGAATTCTCGGGATCCTTCAGATAAGCTTCAAAGGCCGAATCAACAGCCTCTTTCAAAGTTTTAAGACCATGAGAAACCGGGACAACTTCAGCGCCCAAAATTTTCATGCGTACTACATTGGGGTGTTCTTTAGCGATGTCCACCTCTCCCATATGTATTTCGCACTCCAAACCAAAATAAGCGGCTGCCGTGGCCAGGGCCACACCATGCTGACCAGCACCCGTTTCAGCAATCAGTTTCTTCTTACCCATATATTTGGCCAACAAGGCCTCTCCCATACAATGGTTAAGCTTGTGGGCTCCCGAATGGTTCAAATCTTCACGCTTCAGGTAAATGCGTCCTCCGTACTTTTCCGATAAGCGGTTGCAATAATACACCGGCGTTGGACGCCCCTGATAATGCTTACGAATACTGCGTAACTCGGAAATGAAATTGTGCGATTTACTGATGGCAAAATAAGCATCGTTGATGCGCTGCATTTCTGCTTCCAGGTTGGGCGGCAAAAAAGCGCCACCGTACTCTTTGTAAAACCCTTCTTTAGATGGGTAGGTCTTAAAATAATTTTCTGACATGATTGAAGGTTTATTTGTCTTGCTCCTTCCA
>DUOK01000253.1 GCA_012838865.1 Bacteroidales bacterium
TCCCGGGACGCAAACGCCCCTTGGTCACGATCTCCTCTGCCGGGAAGGTCTGCACCCCGACTTCCGAACCCATCACAATCATATCGTTGCGTGTAATCACGTAGCGGGAGGGACGAAGACCGTTGCGGTCGAGGGTGCCCCCAATGTAGCGCCCGTCGGAAAAAACAATGGAGGCGGGTCCGTCCCAAGGCTCCATAATGGTGCTGTGGTACTCGTAGTAGGCTTTGAGACTGGGGGGAATGGGGTTCTTGTCGTTCCACGACTCCGGAATCAGCATGGTCAGGGCATGCGGCAGGGTACGCCCGGTCATAAACAAAAACTCCAATACATTATCCAGCGAAGCCGAATCGCTCTTACCCGGCTCCACCACCGGGAAAAGCTTCTGCAAATCCTCCCCAAACAAATCACTTTTAAGCAAACCTTCACGGGCCTGCATCCACAAGCGGTTGCCTTTTATGGTATTGATCTCTCCGTTGTGGGCCATCATTCTGAAAGGCTGGGCCAAATCCCAGGTCGGGAAGGTATTGGTGCTGAAGCGTGAATGCACCAGCGCAATGGCACTCTGCAAGCCCGGCTCCTTCAAATCGAGGTAATACGCACCCAACTGCTCCGGCGTGAGCATCCCCTTATATATGAATGTCTTGCTCGATAAGCTGGCAATATAAAAATGCTCCTTTTGCTTGAGGGTTGACTCGCGCACCTTGCGCTCGCACACCTTGCGGGCAACAAAAAGCTTGCGCTCCAACACATCCTGCTCATAATTGCCCTGCACAAACACCTGGCGAATCACCGGCTCATTGCTGCGGGCAATTTCGCCCAAAACCTTATTATTGACCGGCACGTCGCGGTAACCAATCAACTCCAGACCTTCCTCCTCCAGCTGGGCATTAAACAGCGCAATGCAAGCCATGCTCTCCTTTTCGGTGCGTGGAAGAAAAATCAAACCCGAACCATACTTGCCGGGAGCGGGCAAATTAAACCCAAAACCAGAAAAATAGCTGTGGGGCAACTGCAGCAAAATACCGGCACCATCGCCCGACTTATTGTCCGAACTCTCCGCCCCGCGATGGGTCATATTCACCAACACCTCTAAGCCCCTTCTTACAATCTCATTGGAAGCCTGTCCCTTAATATGGGCCACAAATCCAATTCCACAGTTATCGTGCTCGTTGGCCGGATCGTACATACCCTGCGCCCGGGGCAATCGTTGTCTCATCTTCATATTAACATCGTTTACTGGCTTTGAAAACCTGGTTTAAAACTAAAACTCAAATCAAAAAACGAAAACGATACAAAATTACATAAATTTATTACACTTCATAACTTTTATAGTCACTTTTGTGATGTTTCATACATTTTAACGCAAATTTTTCATCAAAACATAACTATGCTACTACCCGCAATACCCCACCCTAAAGCCCATCAGACAAGGATTTAGACCTTACAAAAACCACCAATATTTCGTTGTCTGCCCATCCAAGCTCTTCAATCATAAAAAAATCAACGCGAAAGCAAAAACAGAGTTTTTAAAACATTTTATCGCAATTCTTTGTTTATTTCTAACAATTCAATACTTTTGCCTTGTGTTTAATTACTAAACAACATTTAAAACCAGCTAAATTTATCGAACCATGTGTGGATTTGCAGTTTATACAGGAGGGGATGTGAGTCAGAAACTCGACATGGCCCAGGATTTTACCAAAATTCAGTACCGAGGACCCGACAACACCCAAATCAGAGATTTTGGCCATCAGGGCTGGATGGGTTTTCACCGCCTAAAAATCATGGACCTCTCCGATGCCGGTAATCAACCCCTCAACTACCGTCACCTCCACTTGGTTTGCAACGGCGAAGTGTACAACTTTCGCCGTATAAGGGACCACTACAGTCCCACCTTCCCCTTTCAATCAGAAAGTGATTGCGAAGTCCTGCTGCCCCTGTTTCTTGAAAAAGGGATAGTGGGCATGGCGCGAGAACTCGATGCCGAATTTGCATGTGTCATCTACGACAGTGAAGAAAAGAAATACTATGCGGCCCGCGATCCCATCGGCATCCGCCCCTTATTCTATGGCTACGATACCCAGGGACAAATCTGCTTTGCCAGCGAAATGAAGAGTCTGCATACCACCTGCCATGAAGTACATCCTTTTCCGCCCGGGCACTGCTATGTAGAAGGACGCTTTGTTGCTTACAGCGACCCGGCGGAGGTGGAGACTTACCATAACGACGAACAGGATGTTATTTTTGAGCGCATCCACGAGCTCTTTACCCAGGCTGTTGCCAAACGCATGGATGCGGATGCGCCGGTAGGTTTTTTATGCAGCGGAGGACTCGATTCCAGTCTGGTATGCGCCATAGCTGCGCGCATGACGACAAAGCCTATAAAGACTTTTGCGGTGGGCATTGAAGACGGCCCCATCGATACCAAATACGCCCGCATAGTAGCCGATTACCTGGGCACCGACCACACCGAAGTGCTTTTCAGCAAACAGCAAATTTTCGATGCACTGAGCACCCTCATCTACCGAACAGAAACCTGGGACATCACAACCATCAGGGCCTCGGTAGGCATGTATCTGCTCTGCGAATACATCGCACGCGAAACCGACATCAAAGTATTGCTCACCGGAGAAATCAGCGACGAACTTTTTGGCTATAAGTACACCGACTTCGCACCCAGTCCCACCGCTTTTCAGGAGGAGGCCCAAAAGCGCATCAGGGAATTGTATATGTACGATGTACTGCGGGCCGACCGTTGCATATCGGCACACGGCCTGGAGGCCAGGGTGCCCTTTGGCGACCTCGACTTCGTAAAATATGTCATGGCCATTGCGCCCGAAAAAAAGATGAACTACACCGGAATCGGCAAATACTTACTGCGGAAAGCCTTTGAAGGCGACTACCTTCCCCACGACATCCTTTACCGCGAAAAGGCGGCTTTTTCGGATGCGGTTGGTCACAGTGTGGTCGACTACCTCAAAGCGCACGCAGAAGAACTTTACAGCGAAAAGGATCTGGCCGCAGCTGGAGAAAAATACCCGCACGCCACCCCCTTCTCCAAGGAGGCGCTGATGTACCGCGACATTTTTGAAAGCCACTTCCCCGGAAGGGGCGCGCTGATTAAAGACTTTTGGATGCCGAACAAGAGCTGGGTCAACTGCAACGTCAACGACCCCAGCGCCCGTGTTCTGCCCAACTACGGCAAAAGCGGGGAATAAAAGCACGCCAAACCGTTCCTAAACCGAGAGGCCTGGAAAAGCGCACTTACCTGGTTGTGCGCCGCTCCGGGCCTCGCCTATTTCTTTGAATGCGCTTACTCAGCTGCGCGCTGCACTTCCAAAATAACCATAAAATAAAGCGATGGTCTCAATTCCCTTAAAAAACTGCTCCAGGGGGAAATTCTCGTTGGGACTGTGGATGGCATCGGCCTCCAGACCAAAACCCATCAGCACCGACTTAATGCCCAAAATATCCTCAAAGCTGGAGATGATGGGAATGCTGCCTCCACTGCGTACCGGAACCGGCTGCTTGCCGTAAACTTTTTCATAGGCCTGCTCAGCCGCCTTGTAGGCGGGAATATCGATGGGACAAACATAGCCCTGACCGCCGTGAAGCGGCGTGACTTTAACCTGCACCGAGGCAGGCGCAAGCTGCTCCAGGTGCTCCTTAAACAAAAGCGCAATTTTTTCATGGTTCTGGTTCGGCACCAAACGGGTAGAGACTTTGGCAAAAGCCTTTGAAGGCAGCACCGTTTTGGCCCCTTCACCGGTATAGCCGCCCCAAATGCCGCAAATGTCGAAAGAGGGACGAATGCCCGTACGCTCGTTGGTGCTGAAACCCGCTTCTCCAGCCAGCTCCTTCACGCCAATGGCCGACTTGTAGGCCGACTCGTTGAAAGGCGCCTTGGCCATCAGGGCACGTTCCTCGGCGCTCACCTCCACCACATCGTCGTAAAAGCCGGGAATGGTAATGTGTCCCTGCGCATCGGTCATGCCGGCCAGCAACTTACTCAACACATTAATGGGATTGGCCACGGCACCACCGAAGAGCCCGCTGTGCAAATCCCGATTGGGACCGGTCACCTCCACCTCCCAATAAGCCAGTCCACGCAGACCCGTAGTAATGGAAGGGATATCCCGTGCTATGATGGAGGTGTCTGAAACCAGAATAACATCGGCCTGAAGCAGCTCCTTGTTGGCCGCACAAAAGGCCGGGAGACTGGGAGAACCAATTTCTTCCTCCCCCTCAATTAAGAACTTGACGTTACATTTTAACAAATCGTTCTTTACCAGGTATTCGAAGGCCTTGGCATGCATAAAAGACTGCCCCTTGTCGTCATCGGCCCCCCGGGCAAATATTTTCCCGTCCCGAATCTCAGGCTCAAAGGGAGCGCTGTGCCATAGATTTAAAGGGTCCACCGGCATCACATCCATGTGTCCGTAAACCAAGACCGTAGGCAAGGAAGGATCCAGGAGTTTCTCCCCATAAGTCAAGGGATTTCCGGCCGTCTCCATAACCTCGGCCCTATCCGCTCCTGCTTGCAACAACTTCTCCTTCCACCATTCGGCAGCCCGGTACATGTCGGGCTTATGTTGACTTTCCGAGCTGATCGAAGGAATGCGGATCAACTCAAACAATTCGTCCAGGAAGCGTTGTTTGTTCGCTTCAATATAAGTCTTCAAATTTTCCATAGCATATTCATAAAGAAATCAATCCTCACAGCCATACACACAGTCGGCACAGGTAGCCAGCCGCACACAACCCTTGTCTTTCAGAATGTCGACCAGACAAGCCACCACAGCCTCCAGATCGGCCGCATCCTGACAAAGCGGATTTTCGGTATAGTGCACAAAAAATGCCTCCAAATCGGCATCGCTGGGCTTGGTAATGGCACCACTTACCTGCTCCCCGTTGAGTTCCAGCACCATTTTGGCGCTTATACCATTGTCGAGTAACAGCACATATTGTTCATAAGCCTCCAGCACCTGCGCCTCTACCGAAGGCACTGACTCCTTGCGACTTCCACAGGAAGACAGCATCAAAAACAGCCCCACTATCCATCCACCTGCAAGCAGGCCTCCACGCAAAACTTGCTCCATTACCTCTGTATTAGCTGATTTTACAAGATTACAAGATACCAAAAATAAAAAAAAGTAAGAAAATAAAGACCACATCTTTTTTCCTCAGCCAACACACAAGCCTCCCAGGACTGAAGTCCTGGGCCATGATTGAGAAACAGCGGAGTGCCCCCATAGGGGCACGGACAAAAAAGGGGACTGAAGTCCCCCTCGAGGCGGAGCCTCGATACATCTGGTCATAAACCTCTCCTTCTTTGAAGCCGCGGACTTCAGTCCGCTTACAAGAACAGCGCAAAGCGCTGACCACTTCCTCCCAATCATAACCCAGGGTTTCAACCCTGGGTCAGCATGCGGGACGGCATGCGGGACGGGCCTGCCCGCTGGGACAGCCTGCTCCCCTACGCCATGTTGTGAAACACGTTGGTCACATCCTCATCGTCTTCAAACTTGGCCAAAAGCTTTTCGATATCGGCCTGCTGCTCCTCAGTAAGTGTTTTGGTATCGTGCGGGATACGCTCAAACTCAGCGTTCAGAATCTCAAACCCATTCTCCTCAAGATATTTCTGAATGGGTCCGAAGCCTTCAAACTCCCCGTAAATCATAGTATTATCGTCCTCTACAAAAACCTCCTGCACCCCATAATCAATCAACTCCAGCTCCAACTCTTCGGGGTCCATCCCCTCCTTGGTCACCACTTTAAAGCTGCATTTATGGTCGAACATGTAATCCACACTGCCCGAGGTCCCCAAAGAACCATTGTTCTTATTAAAATAACTGCGCACATTGGCCACAGTACGGGTTGGGTTATCGGTGGCCGTTTCCACAATTACAGCAATACCATAAGGACCATAGCCTTCGTACACCACTTCCTTGTAGTCCTCCTGGTCCTTCGAAGTCGCCCTTTTAATCGCCCGCTCGACGTTCTCCTTGGGCATATTGGCCGCCTTGGCATTCTGCATCAATACCCTCAGACGGGGGTTGGCCACCGGATCGGGGCCACTGCTCTTCACCGCAATGGCTATTTCACGGCCAATTTTGGTAAAAGTCTTGGCCATATTGCCCCAGCGTTTCAGCTTGCGGGCTTTTCTGTATTCAAACGCGCGTCCCATGTTCTGCTATTTTAATTTGGGCTACAAATTTATTATAAATCCTTTTGCATCGTAACATCTCATCGCATTCCAGGCGAAAAAATCACTCCTGCCCTTTCTCCCCTTCCCGCAACAACTTGTCGGCTTCCTCCATTTCATCGTAAAAAGCCTGTCCGTACTTTCGAACCAGCGCGTCCTTCAAAAAACGATAAATGGGCAAGCCCTTCTCAGTCCCCAACACGCGGGCAGGTCCGCAAATGGGCCACTGGTGGTAGTTCAGTGCCTCAAAGTCGCTGTACTTAGTCACCCTGATGGGATACAAGTGGCAGGACACCGGCTTCTTAAACGAAATCAGCCCCTCATTATAGGCCTTTTCAATGCTGCACTTGCACACCCCCTTTTCATCGTAATAGGCATAAACACATTCTCTGCCATTGATGATCGGCGTCACCTTGTCGCCGTCGCCATCCACCTCCCAGGTACCCACCCGCTCAATTTCCTTCAGCGAAGCCGGACCCAGCATGGGCTTAATCACCGGAAAAATTTCTTCCAGAATCCGGGTTTCTTCCTCCTCCAGAGGCGCACCCGATTCTCCTTCCACACAACAAGCCCCCATGCATTTGGGCAGATCACAAATAAAGTGTCGCTCAAAAACATCCAGGCTGATCAACTTATCGTCTATCTGAACCATCTCGTATCAAAAAAAGTGCAGCAACTCCAAGTTCGGAATTGCTGCACAAATTTATCTCATTTTTCTGATTAAGCCAGCTTAATCAGACTCTTTCCTGTCATTTCTTTAGGCTGCTCCACGCCCATCAGGGTTAAAACAGAAGGCGCCACATCGGCCAAAATACCATCCTGCACTTCCCCCTTACGCTCTGTGACCCAAATAAAAGGAACCGGATTCAAAGAATGTGCCGTATTGGGCGAACCATCGGCATTGATCGCATTGTCGGCATTGCCGTGGTCGGCAATGATGATGGCTTCGTAGCCGTTCTCACGCGCCGTTTCCACCACCTCTTTGAGACATTCATCTACCGCCTTTACGGCCTTCAAAATGGCCTGCGCATCACCGGTATGTCCCACCATATCGCCATTGGCAAAGTTCAGGGCAATAAAATCGAATTTCTGCTTCTTCAACTCTGCCACCATCTTATCCTTCACCTCATAGGCGCTCATTTCGGGCTGCAAGTCGTAAGTCGCTACCTTGGGCGAGTTCACCAAAATGCGCTCCTCACCGGCAAAAACCGCTTCACGTCCACCCGAAAAGAAGAAGGTCACGTGGGCATACTTCTCGGTTTCAGCCATACGCAGCTGCTTCAAACCTTTTGCAGCCACCACCTCGCCCAGGGTATTGTTTACATTGTCCTTATCGAACAAGACATGCATCCCTTTAAAAGTTGCATCGTAAGGCGTCATGGTGCAGTAATACAAAGGCAAGGTCTTCATGCCGTACTCGGGCATATCCTCCTGCGTCAAAACTACGGTAATTTCACGGGCCCGGTCGTTGCGGAAGTTGAAGAAAATAATCACATCTCCTTCCTGAATGGTGCCAAGAGGCTTGCCCTGGGCATCCACCCGAACAATGGGCTTAATAAACTCATCGGTCACACCCTGATCGTAGGAGGCCTGAATGGCAGCCACCACATCCTGCGTAGCTTCCCCTTCACCCTTTACCATCAAATCGTAGGCCAGCTTAATGCGCTCCCAGCGCTTGTCGCGGTCCATGGCATAATAACGCCCGATAACCGAAGCCACCTCGGCATTATTGCCCTTGATGTGCTCGAGCAGCTCGCTCATGTAGCCCTTGCCGCTCTTAGGATCGGTATCGCGACCATCCATAAAGGCATGCACAAAAACCTTGGCAATACCGGCTTCGGTAGCCAGGTCGGTCAGCTTATATAAGTGCTCCTGACTGCTGTGCACACCGCCCTTGGAAACCAGGCCCAGAAAGTGCACCTGCTTACCCTGCTCTTTGGCATAGGCCAAAGCCTTTACCAATTCGGGATTTTGCGCGATGGAGTTGTCGCGGATGGCCAGATTGATTTTCACCAAATCCTGATAAACCACCCGTCCGGCACCAATATTCAGGTGACCCACTTCCGAGTTACCCATTTGGCCGTCGGGCAGGCCCACATCCTCGCCGGAAGCCTGCAACTGAGCGTTGGGGTATTTGGCTACCAGACTGTCGAAATAAGGGGTATCGCCCTTGTAAACCAGGTCGGCCTCATTTTTGGCGCCATAGCCCCAGCCGTCCAATATTACCAATAAAGTCTTCTTGCTCATAAAGTAAAGTGTATGTAGATTTTCAATGATTAAACAAGCCAGCTGATGCAAGGTTCAGACTTTGCGCTGCCTGCATCCCCGCAAAAATACCGAAAATTGCTCAATATCAAAGTACTCAAGTGTTAATACATCTAAAGCGGGCTGAAACAAAAAAGCCGGCTCACGGCCGGCTTTTTTGTTGTGGTACCACCTGGAATCGAACCAGGGACACACGGATTTTCAGTCCGTTGCTCTACCAACTGAGCTATGGTACCAGAGGTTATTTTTGGAATCAGGGAGCAAAAATAACAAACCTCCGCAATCATTTAACCCTTAAAATCCTTGTCGACCATACCCTTTCAAAATATCGTCAACAAAAACAGTCCCCTCGTGAGCGACTGGTGGTACCACCTGGAATCGAACCAGGGACACACGGATTTTCAGTCCGTTGCTCTACCAACTGAGCTATGGTACCTTGCGAAAACGCGGTGCAAATATACGTAAAGATTTTGTTCCTCAAAATGCCGAAGTCAAAAATATTCCAGACCCTTCCAGTACCCGCCCGTTCTGAGCCGGCTAGGCACCAAAAACTCAAGCCCTTAGATTCGGCTAAAAAAAACACCCCTAAATACGGAACCGTCCCCGTCTGCCTCCCTTAAGATTCGTTTATTCCCTTTTGTTTTATACTTTTGCAGCCTGTACCGAAGCGCAACAAATGGAAATATATACGCATACCTTCAGCAACGGCATCCGACTGATCCATCACCCCATCGCGTCGTCAGTTGGCCACTGCGGCATCCTCATCAATACCGGCTCGCGCGACGAGCAGGAAGAGGAGCACGGCATGGCCCACTTTATTGAGCACGTCATTTTCAAAGGCACCCGCAAAAGAAAGACCTACCACATCCTGAGTCGCATCGACGATGTGGGCGGAGAGCTCAACGCCTATACCACCAAGGAGGAGACCTGCGTGTACGCTTCCTACCTGAGTCAGGACTTCGAAAGGGCCCTGGAATTGCTGCACGACATTACTTTTCACTCCACCTTCCCCGAACGCGAACTGGAAAAGGAAAAGGAAGTCATCATCGACGAAATCAACTCCTACAAAGACAATCCTTCGGAGTTGATCATCGACGATTTTGAGGAATTGGTTTTCGCCGGAGACCCTATGGGCCGGAACATTCTGGGCACTCCGGAACGCCTGGCGGGCTTTGGTCAGAGCGACATTCAAAAATTCATGCGCAACAACTACCACACCGATCAGATGGTAATTTGTGTGGTGGGACAAATGGACAAAAACAAGGTGCTGCGACTGGCGGCCAAGTATTTTGAACCTTTGCCCGCCAACCTGCGCCAGAAAAAACGTCCCGCCAGTCTCTACTATCGGCCCCAAAGCATCGACAAGGTAATGGACACCTTCCAGAGCCACACGGTTTTGGGCAACATCGCTTACGACCTCGACAGTCCCAAACGCCTGGGTCTGCTCTTGCTCAGTAACCTCATTGGCGGACCCGGCATGAACAGTCGCCTCAACATGGCCCTGCGCGAAAAAAACGGCATCGCCTACAACATCGAATCCATCTACACCCCCTACTACGGCACCGGCGTATTCTGCATATATTTTGGCACCGACGAAGAAAATCTCAACCGCAGTCTCAAGGTGGTACACCGGGAGCTGCGCCGACTGCGCGAGGCCCGTTTGGGCAAACTGCAACTGCACAACGCCATTCGCCAACTGAAGGGACAAATCACCATTGCCAACGAAAACCGCGAAAACCTCATGCTTTCCATCGGCAAGAGCTACATGCTTTACAACAAAGTCGATTCCCTGGAAGAGACCTGGGCCAAGATCGATGCCATTCAGGCCAGCGACTTGCTCGAAATCGCCAACGAAGTTTTTGATCCCGCTCAACTGTCCTACCTCATTTACCGCCAAAGCTGATGGACCTGGATTTGGAAAAATATCTGCTCGATCACATCGACCCGGAGGACGAAGTGCTGCGCGAACTGGACCGCTACACCCACCTGCATGTACTCCGTTCGCGCATGCTTTCCGGCCACCTGCAGGGCAGCGTGCTCAAAATGCTTTGCCGCATGATTCAACCCGCCGACATTCTGGAAATCGGCACCTTTACCGGCTATTCGGCCATCAGCATGGCCCGGGGAATGGACCAGTACGGACACATCCACACCATCGAAATCAACGACGAACTCGAAAGTCTCATCCGACGTTTCATCGCCAAGGCGGGACTCGAACACCAGATTACCTTACACATAGGCAATGCCCTCGACATCATTCCGACCTTGCCCGGCCCCTTCGACCTGGTGTTTATGGACGGCGACAAGCGGCAGTACCCGGAGTACTACGAAGCGGTCTTTCCTAAAATAAAACCAGGCGGTTATCTGCTTGCAGACAATATTTTGTGGGACGGAAAAGTGGCCCGACCGGGCATGCCCGATGATGCCTACACCAAGGGAATCATGGATTTCAACGACCGGGTGCGCGACGATGAGCGGGTGGAGAAAACCATTCTGCCGCTGCGCGACGGGCTGCTGCTCATCCGTAAAAAATAAGCAAAGTAAACACTTTGTCCCGCCAACTGTTTGACTAAATAAACAAAGACAACATGTACCAAAGCATCCTCATCATATACGGTTCCTCACTGGGCAACACCCAGTTTGTAGCAGAGAAACTGCAACTGCTGCTTCCCGGCGCTGCCCTTAGGGAAGCCTCCGAAGTAGAGCCTTCGGAATTACAGAACTACAAGGCCCTTATTTTAGGCACCTCCACCTGGGGGGTCGGTCTGCTGCAAGATGAGTTTGAAACCTTTATGGACCTCTTATTGCTCGAAGATTTAAAGGGCAAGACCGTTGCCCTTTTCGGCTTAGGCGATCAGCAAAATTACCCCGATTCGTTTTGCGACGGCATGGGTAAAATCTACGAATTGCTGGAAGACAAGGGCGTGCATTTTGTGGGCGCCTGGCCGGTCGATGATTACGACTTCACCACCTCCAAGGCAGTAGTAGATGGACAACTGGTGGGTCTGGCTCTCGATGAGGACAATGAGCCGGATTTGAGCGATTACCGTTTAAAAAGCTGGGTGCAGGCCATAAAAGATCAACTCCCAACCTAGTCGTCGGTTCCGGTGCTGCCTGCAGTCACCACCAAATTATCGAGCTCCCGTTTTTCAAAGAGGGTGGGATAATCTTCCAGAAAGCGGGTCATAACCGACCGCAAAGCAGCCTCCCGCAAAAAAGTGGACTTGCTTTTCTGCCGGTATTTTTTGCAATATACCTCAATAGCCTCCAGCTCCTTATCGTTAAGTAACACCGTCACCTTGTGGTGTCGCCGCAAAGCGGCATCTCTTTGTCTAGAGACAGTCCCTTGTTTCTTTGGGGAGTTTTTACGCATGCTTTCGCTCAATTAAAACTCCAAAAATAGCCATTTTTCTTAAGTCGCACAATTTCAGAAGCACAAGCCAGTTGACTCCAAAAAAGGAGGATGGTTTCCCATCCTCCTTCTGTTCTTTTAGATACACAAGTTTTAAGGCAAACCAGCCCTACTGCATTATTATCTTCTTCGTTCTCATCCAGCCATTTTCTCCTTTGGCTTTCAAAACAAATGTGCCAGCAGCAACAAAATCGAGATCAATCGTCTGTGCACCAGAAGGGACTGCGGACTCATAAACCAACTGACCGCTCATATTGTACAGCTTAAGAACCAAAGACTCCGGACTTTCTATCACCAATTGATTCCCCACAAGTGTCCACTCAAGGGCATCCGCCATCTGCTCATCAAGGGAGGTCGGAATTTTTGAAAACACAGCTTCATATTCGCGCTTTAAATCAGGAACAAGTGCCCCTCCCTCAAAAGTCTCATCGCTCCAATTGATCCAATATATAAACTCAAAGCCCTCTTTCACAGGGGTAGGGAATACCAGTTCCAGATCTTCGCTGTTGGCATTAAATGCAGAGGCCCCCATCAAAGCCACCTGTGCCGGCTCCTCAAAACCAACTTCCGTCAACCTGTTGCTTGCAAAAGCCTGATAGCCAATTTCGGCAACGGTTGCAGGCACCACCAAACTATTCAGTTTGTTACTATAAAAGGCATACTCATCAATACTACTCAAATTAACACAACGCGACAAATCGATCTCTGACAGATTGTTCCAGGCGAAGGCTGCAAAACAAAGCTCTTCCAGTGTTGTAGGCAGAGTCAATTCATACATCCCTTTATGCGAGAAAATGCCGTTCACAGTAAGGGCTTTAATCCCCTTTACAGCTTGGCCATCCAGCTCATCAGGAATGATGATAAACTTGTAATTGCTGTTGTACGAGGTGCTTTGAATGAAACCATTTTCAACCACAACATCCTCGTCTGTAATAACATAAGGCACCTTAGCCGCATAATTCAACTGCTTATCCACCAGCTCATCGCCAGCCTGATACAGAACTCCATTACTGTCCTGCCAACCGGCAAAACCATCCCTGGAAACCTCCGGAAAACTAAGAGAAAGACCGTAATTATCGTTAAAAGCACTCCAGGTAATGAACAATAATTGAGATTCTCCTTGAAACTGCACCTCCGTCAACTGATTCTTAGCAAAGGCAGCCTGCCCTATAAACTCCACTCCCGAGGGAATCACCACCTCAGACAGCGTATTGGAAAAGAATGTGTAATCCTCTATCCGTTTAAGTCCTGCAGGCAGTACCACACCTTTAATTCCTTTGTCAACAAAAGGACCGATTCGCACTCCGTCAACAAATGTCCCACCAGAAATTCCGCTTATGGACTGCTCCTCAAGCACATTGGGGATAGTCACTACAAAACCCTCCAAATCGGCACTGCAAGCAGTGATTACGCCCTCTTCTACCGTTACATCATCATCTGTTAATGTATAAGTAAGAATGGGCCAATAGTCTGCCGAAGAATTGTAGTCAATCTCTTCACCGGCAGCAAACAAGCCTCCTATAGAATTAGCCCATTGACTGTATGCACCGGTTAATGATTCGGGCAAAACCAATTTGTCAATTCCACTGCCAAGCGCATTGGCTTCAATTAGTTTCAGAGAACCTGGAAGAATTAGCGAAGTAAAATCGTTAACACCAAAAGCGTTGGATTTAATTTGCTCAAGACCATCTGGCAACTCCAGGGAAGCTACATCACAATAATAAAAGGCAAAGCTCTCAATAACTTTCA
>DUOK01000002.1 GCA_012838865.1 Bacteroidales bacterium
AGCAGCGCCGCCATAGCGCCTTCTGCCTTCAGGTCCCTGGCGAAGACCGGCTTTTTATCGTAGGTAAAACCGACAAAAATGTTGCCGATGCGCTGCTTCAGGTCGTGAAAATCTTCTGCCAGACACAAAATCGCCATGATTTCAGAAGCCGCCGTAATGTCAAAGCCTGTTTCGCGCGGAACCCCTGATGCCGTACCTCCTAAGCCCACAATGATGTGGCGCAGGGCGCGGTCGTTCATATCCATCACCCGTTTCCAGTGCACCGTCCGCGGATCCAGTCCCAGCGAAGTCGTCTGACTCTGGATGTTGTTGTCGATGAGGGCCGCCAACAGGTTATTGGCCTTTTCGATGGCCGAGAAATCTCCCGTAAAATGCAGGTTGATGTCCTCCATAGGCACCACCTGGGCGTGGCCACCTCCGGTGGCTCCCCCCTTAATGCCGAAAACCGGTCCGAGACTGGGTTCACGCAGCACTACGGTGCTTTGTTTGCCAATGCGGTTGAGGCCTTCACTCAGGCCGATGGAAATGGTGGTTTTGCCTTCGCCTGCCGGAGTGGGAGAGATGGCAGAAACCAAAATCAGTTTTTTGTCCCTGATTTTTTCCGATCTGATCAAGGAGAGGGGTAGTTTGGCCTTATAATGGCCGTAGGGTTCCAGCTGTTCCTCCTTAACACCCAATCGGGCAGCAATTTCCTTTATGGGGCGCAGTTGCGTACTTTGGGCAATGTCGATGTCTGAGCGCATGGTCTTTTTTTGTTCTAAGATAAAAAAAAATTAGGTGGCGCCAAGCAGCTGTTCCCGCCGGGGAAGCGCATTATATAAAAAACGAAGGCCGGTTTAAAAAAACCAGCCTTTATCTGTATGTTTTTAACGCCAAAGCGAATCGGTGCACTATTTAACCAAGCCTGCCTTAATCATATATTCGGCAATTTGCACGGCGTTGAGGGCTGCTCCCTTCTTAATCTGATCCGAAACCGTCCAGAAAGAAAGACCATTGGGGTTCGATAAGTCGCTGCGCACCCGGCCCACAAAGACTTCGTCGCGCCCGGCTAAGAAGAGCGGCATGGGGTATTCCTTTTCAGAAGGCTTATCCATCAGTACAATGCCGTCGGCCTTGCGGAAGGCCTCGCGGGCCTCTTCTACAGAAATGGGGCGCTCTGTCTCCACCCAGGTGGCTTCCGAGTGGGCACGCATTACCGGAACCCTTACGCAGGTCGCACTCACCTGAATGTCGCTGCCCATAATTTTGCGGGTTTCGTTGTACATCTTCATTTCCTCCTTGGTGTAGCCGTTATCGGTAAACACATCTACATGGGGAATCAGGTTCATGGCCAACTGGTACTGAAATTTATTCACCGTTGGGGCTTCGCCACGGGCCAGCTGTTTGGATTGGATGTCCAATTCTTCCATACCACTGGCTCCGGCTCCACTGGCCGCCTGGTAGGTAGAGACATGCACCCTTTTAATGTGCGACAGGTTTTCGATGGCCTGAAGGGCCACCACCAGCTGAATGGTGGTACAGTTGGGGTTCGCAATCACATTGCGGGGCAGGGAGGCACACCGGGCGGCATTCACCTCGGGCACCACCAGGGGCACATCCGCATCCATACGGAAGGCACTGGAGTTGTCGATCATGATGGCGCCGTGTTTGGTGATGGTTTGCTCAAACTCTTTGGAGGTGGAAGCCCCGGCCGAAGTCAGGGCAATATCGATGCCCTTAAAATCGTCGTTGTGCTTTAATTCCTTTACCGTCAGTTCCTGACCTTTATAACTGTATTTTTTTCCGGCACTCCGGGCCGAACCGAAAAGCACCAGTTCGTCCATAGGGAAATTTCTTTCATCGAGAACGCGGAGAAATTCCTGGCCTACGGCTCCGCTAACGCCTACAATTGCTACTCTCATTCCTGGTTAGACTATTAAGTTTTACAATGGTGAAAAATTGCTTAAATTGCTCCCTGTCTTTGTAACAATTTAGCAATTATATTGCTACAAAGGTATGTAATTATTACTTAACCCCAAGCCCATGCAGCCCTATTTTCTCCTCTTACTGACCCTGATAGGGTCGCCTGCACTCCTGCCGGCAGCGGCAGAAACACCCCTGCGACCGATGGTCGTATTTTCTGAAGTCCTGGCCGATCCGCAGCCCCCTGTCGGTCTCCCCGAAACGCCCTTTATCGAACTTTTTAACCGCAGCGAGCAGTCGCTTCAGTTGGCCGGATGGCAGCTCGAAATCAACGGAAGGAGCTGTGTTCTGGATTCCTTTGAGCTCGCAGCCCGTAGTTGGGTCGTTTTGGTTCCTGCCGCCAAGGGCGGGCTTTGGGAGGGCCATAAGGAGGTGCTTCCTTTAAAAGGTTTCAGCAGTCTCACCCTCACTTCGGGTACGCTGGTCCTTCGTTCTGCCCGGGGCGGAGTCATCGACGCCCTGGCGTATTCGCGTACGATGGGGCAGGCCGGATTCAAACGCGACGGCGGCTGGTCGCTCGAAAGGAAGGATACCGACCATCTGTCCCACAGTCTCCACAACTGGGACTATTCTTTGGCCCCCGAAGGTGGTACCCCGGGCGATCCCAACAGTCTTGACCAGCTGCTCCCCGATGAGGAAGTTCCCCGGGTACGCAGCCTCCATTGGCAGGATGCCCAGCATCTGGTCCTGCAGTTCAGCAAGAATTTGTCCCCCGCAGCCTTTGAGGAAGCGGAAGTTTTAGTTGGGACGGGCCCACTGTCCTTTACCACCCGGTTGGAGGAAGTTTGGAATCAGGAGCTGCTGCTGAGCTTTGATCGGGCCCCTGAAGCGGGGCAGGTCCTCTCCCTGTATTGGGCGCAGCGTCCTTACGATTGGGCCGGCAATCTGCTCGTCGGCAACGAGCAGCTCGAAGTCGGTCTGCCCGAACTCCCCCGGGCCGGTGATGTGGTCATCAATGAACTGCTCTACGAGCCCCCGACAGGTGGCAGCGATTATATAGAGCTGTACAACTGCAGCGCGCGCATTGTTGATCTCTCTTCGCTCTACCTTTCCCGTGCGGGCGAAGACGGCCTTCCTGAGAAGCTTTTTGCCCTTTCGCAGCATAAAACCCCCTTTATGCCAGGGACTTTCCTGGTGGTGTGCGGCGACCATGCCTGGTTGCGGGCGCAGTATGGGTTGGACGACTTCTTGCTGCTGGCTCCTGAGGAAGCACTGCCCAATTACATCAACGAGGGCGGCAGCGTGTTGCTGACCAACCGAAGGGGAGAAGTCCTGGATCGGATGGACTACCATGCCGGGCTCCATAACCCCTTTTTAGACGCTACGAAGGGCGTGGCACTGGAGCGTTTGGATGTCCGGGCTCCCTCACTGAGTCCCCACAACTGGCAATCGGCCGCAGCCGACGCCGGCTACGGAACCCCCGGTCGCCCCAATTCTCAGTCGGCCCCCACCCGGGTGCAGAGCAAGTCGCCCCTGCGCACTGAGCCGGAGCTCTTTAGCCCCAATGGCGACGGGCAGGACGATTTGCTGTACCTGCACTATGCCTTTGAAGAAGCAGGGCTGCTTTGCAGTGTGACCATTTACAACGAGCGCGGCCTGCCGGTGC
>DUOK01000254.1 GCA_012838865.1 Bacteroidales bacterium
CGGCGGTCACCTGCTCGCCCATCACCTGTTGCAGGGCCTTCACC
This sequence comes from Bacteroidales bacterium, assembly GCA_012838865.1. Lineage (GTDB taxonomy): Bacteria > Bacteroidota > Bacteroidia > Bacteroidales > Marinilabiliaceae > Geofilum. The sequence goes on from DUOK01000254.1 coordinate 45, forward strand.
AGCACCTCACGCTGCAGGTACATGCCCACGGTATGCATTTGCAGCACCACGGTGCGGTCGTACACATCGGCGATGAGTCCCGGAAGGCCATCGCCCTCCCCGTGTACCAAACGATAGGCGTTGGTCGTCTCCGAACCGGCCAGTTGCAAAGTCTTTCGCAAGTCCCAGGCAGCTTGCAGCTTACGTACCCAAAAGGCTTCGTCCACTTCTTCCTCCTTAAAGCTGAGGATGCGGATGGCGATGGACCCAATCTGGTAGTGCCCTATGGCTAAAAAATTGTCGTGCACGTCGTGCACACGCACCACGTCGCCCTCTTCCAGGTTGCCCTTTACGTTTTTAATGGCCCCGGAAAAAATCCAGGGATGGAAGCGCTTTAGGCTTTGTTCTTTACCCGGTTTCAGGTAAACGGTGGGTACTTGCATCATGGGCTTTTAGTTACGAAATACAATAGGTTTGGCCTGGTAGGAGGGCTTTCTCAGCATCAGCTCTTCAAAAATGCGCAGTCCAATCCAGGCATCGATGGCGGCATAATCTATTTGTCCGGGACCCAGCTCATCGGCTTCCCAATTGCTGAGTCGCTGCCGCTTAGATACCCGCACATTCAAAAGCAGTCCGGCCAGTCCTTTAAGACTGAAAACATCAATATCGAAATCTTTGACCATGTCCTGCAATTCCACAAAACCTCCGGGCTTAAAGCGGGCAAGTTTGTTGAGGCCCTTAACATCGTCGCGAATGGCTACGCCTACTTTCTTTACAGACGTGCTGGCCATGAGTCGCCCCAACTCGGGCGGAAAGCCAATTTTATTGAGGCGAAAGAGCCAGGCCTCGTTGTTGGTGGACAACTGCAGGAGGGCCACCTGATGGTTGCTGCCTTTTTTAAAGGCCGGCTTGGTTTCGGTATCGAAACCAAGCACCTTGTATTGCAGGAGTTCTTCTACCAGGGCCGGAACGGCTTCCGCATCTTCCACCACGGTAATTCTCCCCTCAAACTGACATAAAGGCAATTCTCCAATTTCTTCTTTACTGATACTGCTCTCCATCTGGCATGTTTAATTCAATATTGGTGCCACGAGGGCACGCGGGGCACTAGCGCTCATCGGGCAAATCGCCCTGAAAGTCGCGCTGACGCTGGGCAATGATCCAATGATCGGTCTTTCTTTCCTCCAGGTCGTCATCGGTATCGGGCAGCGCTTCTTCTTCGGGATCTTCTTCCAGACTTTCGCCTCCGTAATATACGCCGTGCAGGGCGCGAAGCACGTTCACCAAGCGCTGTCCCCAGTACTCTTCAAAATGTGTGACCAACTCAGACAGGGCGTCGTTCATGATTTCGGTTACCGCCGTGCGGTAGCTCATCAAAAAGTCCTTGATGTCCTGATAAATGTCGGCCATGTTCTCCGAAATGGTGGAGGTAAGGGGCAAATCGCTGCGCTGCATATCGGCGGTAAACACTTCGAGGTAATCGTCGAAACGGCGCATTTTCAGCTGCACGCTGCTGCGAATGAACTCGTAATCTTCCTCGCCCACATGCTTCTCCAGAAAGTCCTCCAACTCGATTTCGGTCTTGGGCAGCAGACTGGCTTTGAGATACAGAAGGGGCAGAATTTTTAAGGCGGTGCCCACAAAGCGTTCGCGCGGCTGCTCATTTACACCCTCCAGCCACAGGGTAAACTCCCGGGCAACGGTCACAAACTCAAGTACCACGGGGGCATATACCGGATGTTCAAACTGCTCTTCCATATCACTTTTATAGTATGTTGCAAAGGTAACAAAAAGCATTAAAATTACACGGCATTGCGGTGCAAAGCTCAGCCCTCCAGTAAAAACCGGCCGGCAGCATCAAGCACCAGCCGCCCCTCGTCCTCCATGCGGCGCAACACCTGCCAGCAATCGTCCTCCTCAAAGGGCAGTTGGTCCACCAGCTCCTCGGGCAGCAGGGGACCAGCCAACAGTCGCTCCCTGACTGCTGCCTCCACGGCTTTCTCCAGCTTGCGGTCGGGCCCCTGCTTCTTGCGGGCGAGACAAACATCGCAGTGGCCGCAATCGTTCGACTTGCGCTGTCCAAAATAGCGCATGAGCAGGCGACTGCGACACACATCGTCGCGACTGGCAAAATCGATAACGGCATCGGCCCGCTCCCGGTACTGCTGCAGGCGGTCCTCGTACACCTCGGGCGGAAATTTCAAAAACCTTGGCTCCAGTCGCACCTGCAAATAGGTCAGCAGCGGGGTTTTGCGCTGGGGAATGTAATGCAGTACCTGGAGGCGACTCAGCATGAGAAAGGCGTCGTACACCACCTGCCGGCTTACATTGAGTCGCTTGGCCAGCACCTCTTCATCAATGACCACATAGTCGGTAAACAAGCCGGTATAGCTGCGCAAGAGCACCTTTAAAAAGGGGTCGAGGCGGGCATTGGCGACCTGGAAACGGTAGAGTTCGAGATCGTCCATTTGCATCTTCACGCGTGAGGGCAGGTCGGCCATTTCGGTAAAATCGAGATAGCCCGCCCTTTGCAGAATTTTGAGACTGTTGACGATGGTGAGTACGTTAAAACCAAAGGCGGCAGCAAAGCGCCCCAGGTCAAAATCAAAGACTTGCTCTTCGCCGAAGCCCACAGCCAGTTGAAAAAAATTGCCCAGGGCATCGTAAACCCTTCGGATTACTTCCTTCTCAGGAAAGGAGGTGGTGACTTTGGTATTGAGCTGCTTTTTGTCGTTGGGCGACCACAGCAAAACGGCGTAAGCCTTTTGCTCATCGCGTCCGGCCCGGCCGGCTTCCTGAAAGTAGGCCTCCAGCGAATCGGGCGCATCCATGTGCACCACCACCCGCACATCGGGCTTATCAATGCCCATACCAAAGGCGTTGGTTGCTACCATTACCCGACAGGCACCGGTCATCCACTTAGCCTGCCGCACATCCTTCTCTTTCTGGGCCAGTCCCGCATGAAAATAATCGGCCGATATGCCGTGGCGCTGCAAGAGCTGACTGTACTCGCGTGTTTTCTTGCGATTACGCACGTACACCACCGCGGAGCCTTTTACCCCGGTAAGTATTTTCAACAACTGCTGTTCCTTGTCCTCCGCGGCGCGCACCACATAGGCCAGATTGCTGCGTTCAAAGCTCTTTTGAAAAACATTTTTCTCTGCAAAAAGCAACTGCTCCTGTATGTCGTCCACCACCTGTGGCGTAGCGGTGGCTGTGAGCGCCAGCACCGGTACACCCGGCAGCTGCTCCCTTATTTCGGCCACCTTTAAATACGCGGGTCTGAAGTCATAGCCCCATTGCGAAATACAATGTGCCTCATCGATGGCCAACAAATTCACCTTCAAATGCGCCAGCTTCTGCTGAAAAAGTCGCGTCCCCAATCGCTCCGGCGACAGGTACAAAAACTTGTAATCGCCATAAATACAGTTGTCGAGCGCCCGCTCAATAGCAGCCAGTCCCATCCCCGAATGAATAGCACAGGCCTTTATGCGCTTGCGGTTGAGGTGATCGACCTGGTCCTTCATCAGCGCAATGAGCGGCGTAACCACCAGACACAGTCCCTCCATGGCCAGCGCCGGCACCTGAAAGGTCAGCGACTTGCCCCCACCGGTGGGCAACAGACCCAGGGTATCGCGCCCCTGTCCCACCGACTCCATAATGTCGAGCTGCAGCGGCCTGAAATCTTCGTAACCCCAGTATTGATGAAGTATGTCGTGGTACACGCCCATGGGTAAATGCCTCGGATTGTTTCTCCAAAGATAAAAAAAAGAGGGGCCGCAGCCCCTATCCTACCCAACGCAAGTTGGGTCCTCCTAACCCATAAACTCTAAGTCCCTAACTCTCAAGCTCAAGGCAGACCTCACTTCTCCCTCTTTACTTTGATAGGCTTCTGCTTCGGGCGTACCCTCAAGCAATACCCTTTTCCCTTTCTTTAAATATTCGGTCACTTTGGAATTGGGATCGCGCCACATCGAGGCACGCACCCACTCGGTTTTCTCCACCTTCTTCCCCTCCTTATCCTTATAATCCATGGAAACCGCTACATTAAAATTAATTACTTTACTGTTTCCTACTTCTCTTTCTTCGGCATCGTTTCCCAACACGCCGGCCACAATCATTTTAAGCATAACACACTGATTTTGGGTTAATAATTAAGGTTAATAATAAAACCCAATTTAACCCAATCAAAAATTAATGTCAAGTAAAAAATGATTTTTTTGAAAAAACAAGGAGCTGAGGAGCGAGAAGATGGGGATGAAAGAAAGGGGTTATGTGCCTCTGGCCTGAGGACGTGGATAATCCTGAGCATACTGGAACAAGTGGCCTAAGCAGACAAAGGAGTTGCAGTCCTGAAGGCTCTAATAAGTATGGGTTTTTCTCCAATAACTTTAAAAACTCTTTGGTTTCATCTATAAAATTGGATATTTCCCTGCCTGTCCAGTTTTTTCAAGATGTTTAATAATCTTATCATATCCTTGTTCTGCCCTTGGTGTCCAGGTAACTTTTAAAGCCATTTTTTATATTTTGAAAGGACTTCATCTGTAGATTTTAACTCTCCACGGTCAGCCTGCTGTATGCCTACTTCTATTTCAGCCCTTTCTTCATCGCTGATTAGGTTCCACCAATCATCTTTTGTGATTGAAGTTCCTCAATACGAGAAAGGATATTTTCATCCTGTAAGTGTGATACCCAACTGATGATGTTGATTTTCCTTGTTTCTAAATTCATAACATCCATGTTTCTACCTCCTAAAAATTTAACGATTTTTACCTGGTTTTAGTTCTATTTTAAAGGATGATATTTCTCCTGTTTTATGGGGTTTATGAATATAATTAGGTGTACCCATGACAACTTTTGGTAAAAAACTAACTGAGTGCCGGAAGGCAAAAAACCTTTCTCAAAAGGAACTGGCTGAGATATTCAACACCTCGCATACCACCATCGGAAAATACGAGCGTGATGAGATGCCCCCATCTATTGATGCAGCAAAGAAACTGGCCATGATTCTGGATACCTCGGTGGGTTATTTACTGGACGAAACAGAACAATCAAACCTATTTAAAGACAAAAAAATGCTACAACGCCTTC
>DUOK01000255.1 GCA_012838865.1 Bacteroidales bacterium
CGCAAGAAACGGCCAACCCGGGTCACCCTAGGGTCGTGCGTAATCTTAAATACCGGTCCGTCCATCTCATTTTGCTCCATCAGCTCCTCTCTGAGCTCCTCTGCATTCACCACCATGGTTCGGAACTTGTGGACCAAAAAGCGGCGCCCCCGCAGGCCAACCCGTTTCTGACTAAAGAAGACCGGTCCCCTGGAGTCGAGCCTAACGGCCAGGGCAATGCCCAGAAAAACGGGCGACAAAAAAACCAGAACGGCAGCCGCAAAAAGCCGGTCGAAGAGCTCCTTTGTTTTCAACTCCAGGTAATTCACCGGCGTGCTCGAAATGGTCAACATGGGCGTAGTGCCGAAATAATGCATGTAGGTTTTATTGGCCAGCATATTAAAAAAGGGCGAGTACAGTCGAAAGACCACCCCAACTTCGGAGCAGATCTCCACCAGATTTTCCAATTCCCTCGGATCCAACCCCTCCTTACAAACCAAAAGTTCGTCTATGGTCTTATCACGCAACAACTGTTCCACGTCCGTATCGGCAGGCAACAAGGGGGCCATTCCTTCGGCCTCCTGGTTCAAGGCCTCATCGCTGATGATGGCCGAAACCCGATAACCCCACTCCGGATGCCGCTGCAATTGCCGCAGAAAACCATTGGCTGTTTTATCCCCAATAATTAAAATATTCAAGTAATTAAACCCTTTTTTTCGGGCCCGCTTCAAAAAGTGATAAACCAAAGCCTTGTACCAGAAAGTAAAGACCAGGGTCAAAACGGCAAACAATACGAAAAGTCGAATCCCCAGGTAAAAGAGGTTAAACGACCAGGCAGCCACCACCAGCAGCAGGGTGCCGACAAAACTGACCCCAAGACAATTAAAGAGCACAACAGAGAAGGGACGGGAACGGTACATCACGTTGGTGCCCATCCCATTGGACAACAAGGCCCAAAAAATAAGAATCAGGAGTTGAAGAATAACACTGTCCTTCTGATGCAAGACCGAAATTCTTCCAAACTCAAAATACAAGGCCAGGTTAAAACTGATCAGAGCTATCAGAACATCCACAAGGGTCAAAAGGCCATTTATAACGCGTGCTTTTTCCTTAAGCATCCTGGTTTGGTTTAAAAGTCTTTGCGAAGATAGGTGAAACCCTTCTCAAATCCAATGCCGAAAAACAGTTCACTGCTGCATCCCGAGCTAAGTTAATGAAAATTAGAACGAAAAAGAAAAGCCCCCCAGACAGCCTGTCGAGCGCGACAAGGCGCCGGCATCCACAGCCACTTCCAGCTTCCATACAAGGCCTTGGATTCGGGGCGACCGGTAGCGGGCACCCAGGCGTGAATAAAATTGCGAACGACCGCCCTTAAAATAATAACCAGGAGTCTCGTCCCAGGTATAACGCCCCGGATATTGCTGAAAATAAGAACCATAATGTCGCGCTGCCGTGAGCATCCCTTCCCAGTACCAACGTGTCCCCAGGCGGCCGTCGGCCCCCACATGCAAGGCCTTAAACCGATCATTCACAATCAGATTGGTGCTGTGGGTTCCCAACTCAGGATTCAGATGCGCCACCTGGTCGCGACTCAGGTTCAAGGGCGAGCCCATGACCCTGCCGTAATGGGTCCACCCCGCAGGATACACCCCATTGCTCATGTAGCCGTCCCGACCGCCAAAGCGATTGCCCCGGTTGAAATTGTCCTCCAGATAGCGCCCCACCTCCTTTTTCGACCAGCTTTCCGGATTGGGCGCCCCCAGTCCACGCATCAGCTCCTCCCGGTAGGCCGGATCGTCCAGATAAAAGGCAATGACAGAGATCGTTTCACCATTATTCAGCGTCACCCTGGCATCGGGCATGCCGTTGCCCGACTGGTAGGCGGTGTTGATCCATTCCACACTCAAATTGTCGAGCCAGGTCAAACGTGCCGGCTGCCAGTGTAGGCCCAGTATCTGGTCCCGGTTGCGCACGCCCAGCTTCATGCCCGAACCATCGGCAAAAGGGGCCTGATAATAGAAACGATAAGTACCGGACGCCTTACTCAGGTATACACCGAAGTCGAACAAACCCATGTGCGCGCCACCGGCATTGGTGGCGTCGCCGCCACCAATCTTTTCCGAACTCCGTCCCAGTATCGATCGCCAATAATCGAGGGGAATTTTATCGCCATTGGTCCTGTAGCCCCCCATCAATACCGAATGATTCAAACCCACATAAGGCTTCCACGAGCCCCCGTTGTAGCGCAGGTAGGCGTACTTCTCGTGCAACAAAACCTCCCGGTGATATTGGTCGGCGGGCCCATCATCCAGCAGGGCATGACTCAGCTCTCCCTTTACTTCCAAGCGCCGTAAAAAACCCGGCAAAGCCGTATAAGCGGGCAAGCCTACCGTCACACGGTCGGCCGGCCGCGCATTGTTGCCATACAAATAGGAACCATGCCCCTTGTAGCCCTCCTCAAAAATCGGGTCAAAGA
>DUOK01000256.1 GCA_012838865.1 Bacteroidales bacterium
CGGGTTTAAGGGCGTCGCTTCGGGGACTGGATTTTCATTTGGCGGGTCGCTTTGCCGAATGGGAGTACTACAATATGGATAAGGCCATGGAACGGGCTATGGAGGTGGTGGCCGATATTCAGCAAAACACTTAGAAATGAGCAAGGCTAAGATTGTTTTATCACACAGTGGCAAGCAGCACAGCTATCAGGTGGCCCGGGCCTTGAATGAGCTGGGTATGCTCGATCGCTTTTACACCAGCAGCTACATCACCAACAAATGGTTGCAGCACCGTCTGACCCAAAGTCAAAACCAGTATTGGACGCGTCGTTTTGTGGAGGGACTTTCGGGAAGCAAGGTCAGTGCCAACTGGCGTTTTGAGCTGCCGGAGGTCTTGTGGCGTTTGAAAGAGGGCAAATCGCCACGGGTGCAGCGGGCAGTTTACCGACGCGATGAGCTCTTCGATGCCTATGTGGCCAAACGCTTAAAACATCATTCCTCGGCCGACGTTTTCTGGGGTTTTCAGGGCAGTTGTCACGCCTCCCTCAAAGCCGCCAACCAACTGGGCATGCCCAGTTGGTGTGAGCTGGCCACTGCGCACGTCACGGCAGCCCAACGCATCTTGGGCGAGGAAGCGCGGCTGCAACCCAAGTGGGCAGAGACGATCGACAACCTGGTGTTTCCGCCGGACTATCAGCAACGCCTTGAAGAAGAACCGCATCTGGCCGGCAAAGTCATTGCTGCATCTGAATTCACCAAAAGCACACTGCTGGAGGTGGGCATTGCGGCCGAGAAGATTAAGGTCCTGCCCCTGGGCTGCGACATTGCTCATGTACCCTACCGGGAGCAGGGGCGGTCCGACTTGCAGCAAGGTCCGTTAAAGGTACTCTATGCGGGTACGCTGACCCAACGCAAGGGCTTAAGTTATCTGCTCGAAGCGGTGAGTGCCCTCCGCCAGTCCATAGCACAAAAGGAGATTGAATTTCATTTTATTGGTGGTATTCAGGGCAATGCGGATTTACTGAGGCCCTGGCAAAGCTGGATACATTACCGCCCTCCCGTTTCTCAGCAAGAGTTGTTTCAACGCTACAGCGACTACGATGTGCTGCTGCTCCCAACCATTTTTGAGGGCTTCGGTCTGGTACTTGTAGAAGCAATGGCAGCGGGCTTACCGGTGATAACAACGCCCCATTCCATTGGACCGGAATTGATTCAACAAGGGGAGAACGGCTTTATTATTCCCATCAGAGATGCCGGGGCCATTGAAGAAGCGGTTCGCCAAATGCGAAACATGGATGGGGACCGCTTACTGCGTATGCGCCAGGCCGCTCGCCAGGCAGCAGAAAATTACTCCTGGTCCGCCTACCAACAACGCCTGAAAGCGATGTTGCAAAAAGAACACCTGCTTTAACCTTTAGGTCTTTACCATGCGCATCATCAACCTCATCGATAATCTGAGTCCTGTAAATTTCGGCATCTGGAATGCAGCACTGGCCACAGCGCCGATGCTGATGGACCGGCACAATTGCAAGTCTTACGCCTGGTATCCGGCGCTTGAAGATGCTCCTCAGTTGAGCCAGGTGGAACAGCGCTCCTTCACTGCATTTGGACGCACCCAAATGCTGGAGGCCTTGAAACAAGGCGACTTCTCCCCTGCCGACACCCTTATAGTGAGTCACGGTTGCTGGCAATTCCCCACCCGCTGGGGCCATGCCCTGCACAAAATGGGTTACAAATGGATAATGGTTCCGCACGGCATGCTGGAGCCCTGGAGCATGCAGCAAAAGCGGTTTAAAAAGTGGCTCTACTTTTCGTTGCTAGAGCGGCGCTTGCTTGCTAAGGCAGATGTCATTAGAGCCGTAGGCACCCCGGAATTAAACAACCTCCAAAAAATGCTCTCC
>DUOK01000257.1 GCA_012838865.1 Bacteroidales bacterium
GCTTGATCCAATCGGTATTGGATAAAACAGAAGGCTTGGAAACGTCCTCTACCAGAGTCGATTCAACCAAAGTAGACAAGCCTCCGACAATAATTACCCGCCAGGGTGATTGCCAGGGCAGCTCAATGGTGGGCAAAGCTTCGCCTTCCCCCTCGTGCGGCTGGGGAAGCGTGACCTTATAAAGCGACCCTCCACCAAAATTACTGAGCTTGGTGGCGGCATAACCGCGGTCTACATCGGCCTCATGAATCAGGTACCAGACTTCAGCATCGGGGGCCTTAAACAAGGCCGGATAACTCCAGTCCCGCTGTTCATTGTCGGCATCCATTTGGGTGTAAACGCTCTCATTTGAAAGATCAAACTTCTGCAACCATCTGGCGGCGCTGTCGGGAACCTGATAAGCGGTCGCTTCATCCTGAATAACAAAAGTGCCGCTCTTTTCGGGGAAGGCATAGCGGAAGGCCACGCCGTCGTTGTATGCCCGGATGATCAGATTCATTTTGGCCTCAGCAGCATTCTCAAAGGAAAGGGTCAGCTCATGGGCCGTATTCTTCCGCAAACTGCGCTTGCCATGAATGGCGACATATTCCTCCTTGATCAACTTTACTTTTCCGACCTTCAGCAACTTCAGCGCCTGGCTGAAGTCCTGATCGCTGCGGGACAGACCGAGATCAATCCGCGGCACTACCACGGAACTGAGCGCCCCGCTTTTATAGTCTACTTGTAGATACCAGGAGTTGTCTTCCCGATTATGCAGACTAAGTCCCACGGCCTCATTGGGCGACCTCAGCACGGCTTCCTGAGCAGCCAGGGGCAGGGTCAGGACAAACACCAGAATCAGAACAAAGATCTTCCCGAATACTGGTTCTCTAAACATTAGATTTCGCATAACATCAGCTTTAATTCAAAACAACTGTCGTCTTTTCACCGGAATATTGGACTTCCCGATCAACAAGAACGGACTTATCGGGGCCACTGCCCTTGTGCTCTGACACCAGCACCAGCTTAAATATTCGTTGGTCGATACGTCCGGGAAAATCTCCCTCCACCTCACCAATGGTGAGGGTCTTACTGGCATCGTCCCAGGTAAACCCAATGGTGGCGTAATGTCCCGCTTCATATGCGTAGCCGTCTCCCTCGTCCTCATACAGCGTAAAGTGACCATCGGCACCCTCATAAATACGCAGTTCCAACTCATCTGCCGATTTCTCACCGGCATACTGCTGCATAGGACCCAGAGGCAATATGGCTCCAGCTTTAACAAACAAGGGCAAACGATCCAGGGGAGCAGCAGCGTTAACATTTTGCTTTCCCTCATACCGCCGTCCCGACCAGAAATCGTACCAGGCTGGCGCTGCGGGCAAATAGACCGACCACTCAGAAACACCCGGTGCAGTAATGGGAGCTACCAACAAGTTTGCGCCAAACATATACTGATAAGGCTGACTGAGGGCTTGTTCATCGCCCCTAAAATCCATCAACAGCGGACGCATTATGGTGGAGCCCCGACTGCTCACCTGCCAGGCTTCGGAGTATATGTAGGGAAGCAAGCGATACCGAAGATTCAACATCTTTTGCATATTGCCCTCCACTTTAGCGCCATACTTCCAGGGCTCTGTTTCACTCATGTAACCATGCATCCGAAAGATGGGGCTGAAGGCCCCCCATTGGAACCAACGGGTCAGCAGTTCATGGTAATTTTCATCGCTGTACTGGGTATGCCCAGGCCTAAAAAATCCACCGATATCTGTGGTCCAATACGGCAAGCCGGTCATGGTGAAATTCAAACCTGCAACAATTTGTCGCTGGTATTCCTTCCAGGTGCCACCAATATCGCCCGACCAGTTGATAACACCGTAGCGTTGCTGTCCGGCAAAAGCGGAGCGTGTAAGAATACAAACGCGCTTTTGGTCTGTAACTGCCCTTTGTCCCTCGTAAACAGACTTGCTTACCAATAAAGGGTATATCAGTCGGTAAAAATCACCGGGACCAATATGGGTTTCCTCCCCGGTAAGGGCATCGTTCTCGGGCTCGAC
>DUOK01000258.1 GCA_012838865.1 Bacteroidales bacterium
AGGGCCTCATTGTCGTCGCGACGCAATATCACCTCTTCCCGCCAGTCGCCCAACAAATCGGCCTGTAACACCGGAGTGGCCTTGGTTCCATTGATGGAGTTGGCCCCCTGTGCATCCAACAGAACAGTGCTGCTGTTGTTGGCAATGCTCCACTTTTCTATTCTTCTTCCCGATAGCAGCTCACGACTCAGGTCGCCGTCCCACCACACTACAAAGTTCATCGAACGCGGTCCACGGCCCACCCGCTCACCGGCCATGTTAAAGAGTCCCATCCCATGCGTACCCCAAAAGTGAAAACCGGGTACCTCGGGATCAATTTCAGCGCCTACCCCACGACCTACATCGTTGGGGTTGCGGTGATTGAACAGGATCTCTCCATTATGGGCGTGCCGCAAAGAAAAACCATGTCCGCCACTCTCATGCGGCATAAAAATCTGCGGGTAGTCAAAATCTTTAAGCATATAGGTCACATGCGTAGCATCTCCATGCCCCATACCAGAGGTATGCATGCCTGTGCCGTCCGAGGCAATAACGGCCGACCCGGTAACAATATCGTGCTTCCCGTCGCCATTGGCATCAATAACGTGAATCGAGTGGTTGCCCTGCCCGGCATAGTCTTCATTGCCGGGAGTATCCGAATCGAAGGTCCACCTGCGCGTCAATTGACCTTCCCGCCAATCCCAGGCTGCCATTGTCAAACGGGTATAATACCCCCGCTGAAAAACCGCCGAAGGCCGCTTCCCGTCCACATAGGCCACAGCGGCATTGTAGCGGTCGATCCGATTGCCATAGCCATCTCCCCAATCGCGCACCCGGCCACGCTCAGGCCAGTACGCCTCTGTCGCCAACTCCTTACCGGTGGCCCCGTCAAAAACGGAAATATATTCCGAACCTTCAATAACATAACCCGTCTCATTGGTGTAGTTGACACTGTGGTCGGCATCGGCTGCCGGTCCTTTTGAAATATAGGCCCCTGTACCGTCGCGAGTTCCCGGTGCGGTCTTCACCATTACCTCAGCACGGCCATTGCCATCAAAGTCAAACACCAGAAACTGTGTGTAATGAGCACCCGACCGGATGTTGGGTCCCAGCTCTATGCGCCACAAGTGTTCCCCCTCCAGGGTATAGGCATCCAGAATGGTTTGGTCGGAAATGCCCCGGTGCGAATTATCCTTGGCATTACGAGGGCTCCATTTCACCACCAAATCGTAGCGGCCGTCTCCGGTCAAATCGCCTGTACTGGCGTCATTGGGACTGTATTCACCGCCATTGGGCCCAACTGCAGGGCGCTGCAGCGGGATGTCAAAATAGCCCGCATATTCCCCTTCGGTCTCGGTCATCATCAAAAACCCAGTCTCCTGCTTCTTTTTCTCTTTGCCCTGCACCACCGGTCTCAAACGGTATGTGCTTTTGGCATTTGCTCCGGCATCCCAGAAACTGGTTGCGTCCACCAGGGGCGCAGCGTTTACCTTCTTTCCATCCCTATAGATATTAAAACCCAAATCGTAGGGTTCATCACCCAGGAGCCGCCACGATAAGAAACAGCCCCCCTCCTTCACTACAGCCACGGCTCCTCTGTCGATTCGCTCCACCTGCATTTGCCCTGAAGCTGTCGTCAACAGCCCCAACAAAACCACAATCACCCCCAAGCTCATCCATCTTTTACCCATAGGACACATTTTTTCAATAAATTCAAAATTACGCAAGTCTTCCCTAAGCATCAATGCACAAACTGGC
>DUOK01000331.1 GCA_012838865.1 Bacteroidales bacterium
CCCCTACACCAAAAATATATTGTTCAGCTTACACTTCTCCCGCATATCGTCCGGCCAAATACTCGCCTGAATCTCCCCAATATGCGCCTTCCTTAAAAAGAACATACACAAACGCGACTGCCCAATACCACCTCCAATACTCAACGGAAGCTCATCATTAAGCAAACGCTTATGAAACATCAACTCTGCCCGATGCTCCTCATTCCGCAACTTCAACTGACGGCGCAAAACCTCAGCATCTACCCTAATACCCATCGACGAGATCTCAAAGGCACGACGCAAAATCGGATTCCAAAGCAAAATATCACCATTCAAACCCTCATGTCCATCCACCGTAGGCGTACTCCAGTCATCATAATCCGGAGCCCTTCCATCGTGCGGCTCCCCATTCGACAACTTTGCACCAATTCCAATAATAAAAACGGCACCGTACTTCTTAACAATCGCGTCCTCTCGTTCCTTCGAACTTAAATTCGGATACATCTGCAACAAATCCTCCGCATGCACAAAAGTAATTTCTTCCGGCAAAACCGGACGAATTTGCGGATACTTTTCGTAAACCACAAACTCCGTACGCTTCATCACCTCAAAAATGCGGGTAACCACCATCTTCAGGTAATCCAGCGACCGTTCTTTAACCGTAATATGGCGCTCCCAGTCCCACTGGTCCACATAAATACTATGCGTATTATCCAAATCCTCATCCGGACGAATCGCATTCATATCCGTATAAATACCGTAGCCAGGCTCAATATCGTAATCGGCCAGCATCATCCGCTTCCACTTCGCCAGCGAATGAACCACCTCCACTTCACGATCGCCCATCCCCCTTACCGGAAAAGTCACCGGACGCTCAATCCCATTCAAATCGTCGTTCAGGCCCGTGCCCTTCAAAACAAACAAAGGCGCAGTCACCCGGCGCAAACGCAAGTCGGCCGATAAAAAAGTCTGAAACGAATCCTTAATAATGGTAATCGCATGCTCGGTTTGCTTCAGATCAAGCGGCGATTTGTAATCCTTCGGTATATACAGTAAGTCAGTCATTGTACTGAAAAATAGTTCAAAAAACGAATTCCAAAATTTAACCAAAGCGCAAAAATAGCCGCATTAAACTTCAATTCAAAATGAAAACGCCAATATATTTGCTAATTTATAACAAATCAAGCTTCTTAAATTAAACTCTCAATCCATCATCCCCAAAGTAGCAACCATCACCGCCTTAATCGTATGTAAGCGATTCTCTGCCTGGTCAAAAACCACCGAAGCCTCCGACTCAAAAACCTCCTCCGTCACCTCAATGCCATCCATCCCAAACTTTCTGTAAATCTCCTCCCCAATCACAGTTTCCCGGTTGTGGTAAGCCGGCAAACAATGCAAAAACTTACACAAGGGATTATAGGTAAGCGCCATCAACTGCGCATTCACCTGATAAGGACGCAACAACTCAATCCTTTGCTGCCAGGCCCCCTCCGGTTCCCCCATCGACACCCACACATCGGTATACACAAAGTCCGCATTCCTTACCCCGGTGGCCACCTCATCCGTCAACTGGATAGAAGCCCCGGTATCCTCAGCCAAAAGACGACAGCGCTCCACCAAATGCTTCTCGGGCCACAAGGCCCGTGGAGCCACTATACGCAGATCCATTCCCACCAAAGCAGCCCCAACCATCAACGAATGTGCCATATTATTACGCGCATCCCCCAGATAAGCCAGCGTCATCTCCTCAAAACCCTTCACACAATGCTCCCGCATAGTCAATAAATCCGCCAACACCTGCGTTGGGTGAAACTCATCCGTCAAACCATTCCACACAGGCACCCCCGCATACTTGGCCAAAGTCTCCACAACATGCTGACCATGCCCACGGTACTCAATGCCATCATACATCCGCCCCAAAACCCGGGCGGTATCCCGGATCGACTCCTTATGGCCCATTTGCGAACCGGCAGGACCCAAATAAGTTACACTTGCTCCCTGATCATGCGCCGCCACCTCAAAAGCACAACGCGTCCGCGTCGAAGTCTTCTCAAACAAAAGCACAATATTCTTATTCCTTAAATACTTAATCTCCTCCCCATTGCGTTTATCGTCCTTCAGCTGTGCCGCCAAATCCAATAAATAAACCAGCTCCTCAGGAACAAAGTCCAACAAAGTCAAAAAATTACGCCCAGCCAACCGCATATCAAAAATTTAAAATCAATCCATATACCAGCTCCAAACAAAGAACCACTACTCCCAGCCGTAATGAATCCAAAAGAAACACAGCCAGTCACCAAGTAGAAACAAACTTTAAATATAAAAGAATTTTGACAGAACGGCCCAATATCGCCATTAAAGACACCCAGACAAAAACAAAAAAAATTATCTTTGAACCTCAACCACAAAAAACAGATATGCAGTCAGCATCCCTACTTAAAATCAGTTTACTTGCAAGCACCATTCTGCTGCTCTTCAGTCAGTGCCGACAGTCCGCCCCAAGTGGACCCGACCAAGGCATCAAACAGGGCACCATCATCTACAACATCACCTACCCCCGCAACCTCGACCTTGGGCCACTGGCCTTCCTCATGCCGGGCGAACTCAAAGTACAATTTAACGAAGGCAAACAGCGCCTCAGCTTCAAAAGCAACCTCAGCCTCTACAACCTCGATTTTATCCACACCAACCAAACCGACAGTTTCTACACCCTTTTGCGCGTACTCGACAAAAAACTATTCGTCCCCAGCGAAAGCAACAGTCACCTCTTCCTCTTCAACCAGGAAGCCACCCAAAACATTCAATTTCATAAGGACACCACCCGCACCATTGCCGGTTACCCCTGCAGCAAAGCCACCTACACCCCCACCAATCCCCGTCACCCCGTAGTCAACATTTGGTACACCAGTGAAATCGGCATCCAACACCCCAACCGCAACACCCCCTTCGAGCTCATACCCGGTCTCATGCTCGAATTTGAAATCACCTACAACAACATCACCTTCCATCTTCAGGCCACCCAAATTATGGAAGAAGAACACCCCGACAACCTCTTCCAAATCCCCAGTGACTACAAAGCCACCGACCTCGCCGAAATCGAACAACTCATCCAGTCCGTCCTCGCCACCTAGCCCTCCCTCAGGCGGCACAGCCGCCCGCGGGTTTCAACCCGCTTACATAAACAGGCGGCTCCGCCGCCTGACCACTTACTCCCAATCATAACCCAGGACTTCAGTCCTGGGACTTGCGCAAAGCGCCTGACCTATCCATCCCAATCATAACCCAGGGTTTCAACCCTGGGACCTGAGCCAAGACTTCAGTCCTGGGACTTGGGCAGGCCCCTCCCAACTCCTCCAAAAAATCATTACCTTTGCCAGCAACAGACAAAAACACCAAACCTATGTCCGCAAAACAAAAGAAAACCAGCAAAAGCAAAGGCAAAGGCAACCCCATAAAAAACCTCAAAGCCAGCTTCAAAAGCTACAAAATACGCTTCACCGTCGGACTCCTAACCGTCGGACTCTCCCTCTACCTCAGCCTCGCCTTCATCTCCTTTTTACACAGCGGCTACGCCGATCGCAGCAAATTCGACCTGCCCCTCAGCGACCTCCTCTTCAGCGCCACCGTACAAGTCGACAACATCGCCGGCAAATTCGGCGCCTGGGCCGCCGACCTCCTCATCAACCAATGGTTCGGACTCGCCAGCAGCTCCATCATCTTCCTCCTCTTCCTCATCGGCCTCCGCCTCCTCGGCACCAAAATCCTATCCCTCAAACGCACCCTCTTCCACAGCGCCATCATCACCATCTGGCTCTCCCTCACCATGGGCTTCCTCTTCCTCCACAGCGTCGACGACCACTACCTCCTCCTCGGCGGCGCCCACGGCTACCACCTCAGCACCTGGCTCCAAGCCACCATCGGCTGGGTCGGCACCCTCATCCTCATCATCCTCAGCCTCCTCACCTACATGGCCCTCACCTTCGACTGGTTCATCCCCTTCCTCAAAAAAAACACCCACATCAATCTGAGTAAAAGTGGAAAACAAGAAGAAGACCCCACAACCACCAGCCCACAAAACCCACAAACAGACAGCCCCCAAGAACAAGAACAAGCCCTAAAACCCGAGCCCAACCCCGAATTCGACCACACCATAAGTATTCCCAGCCAACCGGCCGCGGCACCACCGCAGCCGGAACAGCCAGAAACACCCACCATCGTACAACTCGACCCCCAACACAACCTTCACAACCAAGACAGCGTCGAACCCGACCACGGCTTCCAAATCGAACAAGCCGCCGCCGAAGAAACCCTCAACAGCGCCGGTCAACAGCCCCTGGGCGACTACGACCCCACCCTCGACCTCTCCGCCTACAAAATGCCCACCTTCGACCTCCTCGAAGAGCACCAATCCAGCCAAGGCCGCGTCACCGAGCAAGAACTCATCCAATTCAAAAACAAAATCGTCAAAACCCTCGAAGACTATAAAATACAAATCAAAAGCATCAAAGCCACCGTAGGGCCCACCGTCACCCTCTACGAAATCGTACCCATGCCCGGCGTCCGCATCTCCAAAATAAAAAGCCTCGAAGACGACATCGCCCTCAGCCTCAGCGCCCTCGGCATCCGCATCATCGCCCCCATCCCCGGCGAAGGCACCATCGGCATCGAAGTCCCCAACTCCGAACCCGAAATCGTCTCCATGCGCAGCATCATCGCCAGCAAAAAATTCCAAAGCAGCAAATACGAACTCCCCGTAGCCCTCGGCAAAACCATCTCCAACGAAACCTTCGTCTTCGACCTCGCCAAAGCCCCCCACCTCCTCGTAGCCGGCGCCACCGGACAAGGAAAATCCGTAGGACTCAACGCCATCATCACCTCCCTGCTGTACAAAAAACACCCCAGCCAACTCAAATTCGTCCTCGTCGACCCCAAAAAAGTCGAACTCAACATCTACAGCAAACTCGAGCGCCACTTCCTCGCCAAAATGGCCAACGAAGAAGAAGCCATCATCACCGACGTCCAACACGTCGTTAACACCCTCCATTCCCTAACCATCGAAATGGAAGAACGCTACGACCTGCTCAAAAAAGCCCACACCCGCAACATCAAAGAATACAACCACAAATTCACCAAACGCGAACTCAACCCCGAGAAAGGGCACCGCTTCCTACCCTACATCGTCGTCATCATCGACGAATTTGCCGACCTCATCATGACCGCCGGCAAAGAAGTCGAAATGCCCATCGCCCGCATCGCCCAGCTCGCCCGCGCCGTCGGCATCCATATGATCGTCGCCACCCAGCGCCCCTCCACCAACATCATCACCGGCGTCATCAAAGCCAACTTCCCCACCCGCATCGCCTTCAAAGTCGCCTCCATGATCGACAGCCGCACCATCCTCGACAGCCCCGGCGCCAACCACCTCATCGGCCGCGGCGACATGCTCATCAACCAAGGCAGCGACCTCATCCGCGTCCAATGCGCCTTCGTCGACACCCCCGAAGTCGAGCGCATCAACGACTACATCGGCTCCCAACGCGGCTACCCCACCGCCTTCCTCCTCCCCGAATACAGCGGAGAAGGCGCCAGCCAGGAAGCCGGCGAAATCGACCTCAGCAAACGCGACCCCATCTTCGAAGAAGCCGCCCGCATCGTCGTCGCCAACCAATCCGGCTCCACCTCCCTCGTCCAGCGCCGCTTCTCCATCGGCTACAACCGCGCCGGCCGCATCATCGACCAGCTCGAAGCCGCCGGCGTAGTAGGCCCCTTCGAAGGCAGCAAAGCCCGCCAAGTCCTCATCGCCGACGAACTCGAACTCGAACGCATCCTCACCACCCTCCCCTAAACCCCAAAAAATGGCCCACTTTTTGCATAAACATAGACGGCAACGCCACCCGCGGACTTCAGTCCGACCGTGGACTTCAGTCTGCCCGCGGACTTCAGTCCGCTTACAAACCCAAGGCGCACCGCGCCTTACAAAATTTGCCTTAATAATAACCCAGGGTTTCAACCCTGGGATAAACAACCCTGGGGAACCAGTAACAACCCTGGGAAAAACAACAA
>DUOK01000029.1 GCA_012838865.1 Bacteroidales bacterium
AAAATGAAGGATGCCGTTACCCTGGAAGGCCCCCAGGTGGTCATTACCGAACCCGAATACGAATGGGAAAAAATTGGTCACCAAGTCAACGAAGGCCCCGCTGTGCTCAAGCGCAACGGAAAGATATTTGTCTCCTATTCTGCCAGTGCCACCGACCACAATTATTGTCTCGGGCTGTTGTGGATAGATGAAGATGCCGACTTGCTGGATGCGGCTTCCTGGAACAAAGCGTCCGAGCCGGTATTTGCCACCCACGAAGGATTTAAGCGTTTTGGTCCCGGTCACAACAGCTTTACGGTTGCTGAGGACGGCAAGACCGACGTAATGATTTATCATGCACGGGAATACAAAGAGATACAGGGTGAGCCCCTGCGTGATCCCAACCGGCACACCCGTGCCCGCGTGCTGCACTGGACCGAAGACGGCTTTCCGGATTTTCGTCACGATGTGAACGACTAAGCATGCATTAGGCTTGACCTAAACGATATTTGTTAAAAGGATGGCTCAAAAGGATGAGTCATCCTTTTTTCATTGTATCCAAAAGACAAACTATAAGCACCGAAGATTAGGTGATTTAAGGCTTTTGGGCCAGATGATAGACGGGTTTTCAACAAATTTGTTGTAGGTTTCAACCACACTGTTGTTCACCAAAAACAACTCTTTTTACTTTTATCCTAAGTGTTTAACCTTATTAATGGACGACTATGAAAATGAATTTAAGGGCAAGCGTGTTGTTGCTGCTGCTCGCGGTAGTTTTTGCCGTAAAGGGGCAAAACTTTGAACAAACAACACATGGGATTAAAGCTGTTGTTGATGATGTAAAGGTCGAAATTGAGTATTATTCGCCCAAAGTGGTACGAATAATTAAATCGCCGGCCAATCGGCCTTTCACCAAAGAAAGCTTGTCGGTTATTGCAAGTCCCCAAAACTTAAACCTGGTGGTGGACCAAGTAAAGCAAGTGCTTCGCGTTAAAAGCAAGCAGATGCAGGTGCAGCTCGATTTAGAAACCGGCCAGCTGTCCTTTGCCGATGCAAAGGGACAGCCGCTTTTGCAAGAGCAGGCTGGTGGGGCCGGATTTGTGCCCTTTAAAGATGTGGAAGAAGAAACTTTCCGGGTAAAGCAAAGTTTTGTGCTGGATAAAGAGGAGGCCATTTATGGGCTGGGCCTGATGCAGGATGGAAAAATGTCGCAGCGTCATCAGACCAAATACCTGATTCAGGGTAATGTGGAGGATGTGGTTCCTTTTATTCAATCGCATAAGGGCTATGGCTTGTTTTGGGACAATTATTCGCCCACTACTTTTGCCGATAGTGAAGCAGCTACTTCTTTTGAGTCGGAGGTCGGCGACGGCATCGACTATTATTTTATGTATGGAGGAAATGCCGATGGAGTGGTGGCTTGCATGCGTGAACTAACCGGACAGGTGCCAATGTTTCCTTTGTGGACCTACGGTTTCTGGCAAAGTCGGGAGCGCTATAAGAGTCAGCATGAGTTGTTGGGGGTGGTGAAAAAGTACAGGGATTTGCAAGTGCCCCTCGACGGCATTATTCAGGATTGGCAGTATTGGGGCAGTAATTACCTGTGGAATGCCATGGAGTTTCTGAATCCGGAGTTTCCCAACCCTCAGAAAATGGTGGACGAGGCACACAATCTCAATGCCCACATGATTATTTCCATCTGGTCTTCTTTTGGTCCCCATACCAAGCAGTATCGCGAGTTAGAGAAAATCGATGCTTTGATGGATTTCACCACCTGGCCCCAGTCGGGCATACAAAAATGGCCGCCCAATATGGATTATCCCTCCGGTGTAAGGGTGTACGATGCTTATAATCCGGAGGCACGCGACATTTATTGGAAACATTTAAAGGAAGGCCTGTGGTCGTTGGGGATTGATGGCTGGTGGATGGACTCTACAGAGCCTGATCACCTCGAAATTCAACCCGAAGACTACGACAATCCTACGTATATGGGGTCGTTCAGAAAAGTACGCAATGCCTACCCCTTGATGACGGTGGGCGGAGTGTATAAAAATCAGCGGGAGCTGGATTCGGATAAGCGGGTGTTTATATTAACGCGTTCGGCTTTTGCCGGTCAGCAGCGCTATGGGGCCAATACGTGGACCGGCGATGTGGTGGCTTCGTGGGAGAACTATAAGAAGCAAATCTCTGCGGGATTGAACTTTTCGTTGACGGGCATTCCGCACTGGAATACCGATATTGGTGGTTTCTTTCTGTGGGAGTTCAGGGATCCCTTAAACAATCCCGATTATCGCGAACTTCAGGTTCGTTGGATGCAGTTTGGGGCTTTTACTCCTATGATGCGTTCGCACGGAGAAGGTTTTCCGCGTGAAATCTATCAGTTCGGCGAAAAGGGCGAGCCGATTTACGATGCCCTCGAAAAAGCCATTCGTCTCCGCTACAGTTTGCTGCCCTACATCTATTCTACTTCGTGGGAGGTGTCGGCCAGACAATCGACCATGACTCGCGCTCTGGTTATGGATTTTGCTCACGACACCAAGGCTTTGGACATCAACGATCAATTTATGTTTGGAAAATCAATTCTGGTGTGTCCTGTTACCGAAGGAATGTATACCGTTGATGGCAAAGCCGACTTCAGCATGGTGAAGTCACGCCAGTTGTATCTGCCGGAGGCCGCCGGATGGTATGATTTTTGGACCGGTGAGCGTATGGAGGGTGGCCAAACCATAAGCCGGGAGGTGCCGATCGACCTTATTCCTTTGTATGTAAAAGCCGGAGCCATTTTGCCACTGGGACCCGATGTGCAGTATGCGGCTGAAAAGCCTTGGGACCATTTGGAGCTGAAAGTTTTTGCCGGCGACGACGGCAGCTTTGTGCTGTATGAAGACGAAGGAGACAACTACAATTATGAGGAGGGGGCCTTTTCAGAGATTCCGATCAGCTGGAACGATGAGGCAAAAAAGCTAACCATTGGCGCCAGAAGAGGGACTTTCGAAGGCATGCTTAGCGAGCGAAAATTTACGATTACCCTTTCTGACGGATCAAGCAAAACTGTGGATTACAAGGGCAAGAAAGTGGTTGTGAAGTTATAAACAAGCCCTGTTTGAGCTCATAATGTTTATGCCCGATGGGGAAACTGCGGTTTCTCTTATCGGGCATTTTCTTTTGTTTTGGCGTATTCGGAGGGGCGACAGCCATACCTCTCCTGAAAGCACTTGCTCAGATAACTGGAGCTGCTGAAGCCCGTTTGTTCTGCCACTTCTGCAATACTCAGCTGGCCTTGGAGCAGAAGTTGGGCCGCTCGTTGCAGACGAATGTTGCGAATGAAAAGGCTGGGCGACTGGTCCAGAAGGGTGACCAGTTTTCGGTACAGGCCGGTGCGGTCCATGCACAAATCGCGACTCAATTGTTCTACCGAATAGCCGGGTAGGTGCAGGTTTTGTTCCACGAGCTGTACCGCCTGTGCAATAAAGGGCGATTCGGGTTGGTTTTGGTCGGGTTTGGTGTTGTCTTCTGTGGCGGTGGCCTCAATAAGACTGCGGATGCGCTCCAGCAAAAGGTCCTCTTTGTTTTTTCGTTCCAGCCGTTTTTTGGTCTGATAAACATACAGGCGCAGCGCGGCATAAGTGATTAAAAGGATAAGGAGCGTGTAAATCAGGTAGGCCCATGGAGTTTTCCACCAAGGGGCATGGATCACGAGCTGAATACTTGTGGTATTTTTTTCGTCCCAACGATCAGGGGCTACCGATGCGGCTACTTTAAAACGGTATTCATTGGGGGGCAGGTTGGTGTAGTGGGCCTGCAGTATGCCGTTGCTTTGTTGGTTGTGGGTAGCATAAACCCAGTTTTCGTCGATTCCTTCGAGTTGGTAGCGGTAGTGGGTTCGTTTGGGGTCAAAATAATTTAAAGCCGAAAATTCAAGAATGATGAAGTTCTGTTTGTGGTTCAGTTCGATGTGATTGACATAAGGGGGGTGGCTGGGCAATACCACTCGGCTGTGGTAGCTCTTGTTGGGTAGTATTTTTTCGCCCTGCAGGTAAAAGGCGGTAAAAACGGGAGGGTGTGAGAGGGCAGGAGTCGGCAGGTCGGGATGGGACAAATAAACACTATAGCCGTCCTTGTCGGCAAAGTATAAGCTGCCGTCGGAGGCGCTGAAAGCGGCGTCCGAACCGTATTCCCTCTGCAATTCTTTGGGTACCTGGGTCGGACTTATCGGCAAGAGTTGGCTCTTGCCGCTTGTATCTACGTTCAGTTGGTAGTTTTTGCCCCGGTCGTTCAGGTAGATGTTGCCGCTACGGTCTTCCCCAAAGTAGGTGGTGGGTCCCGGGTGCTTCCATGATAAGGAGGTGTCGGTTTTATCCAAGCTCAGTAAATGGTAGCGGTGGGGATGATGGTACAACAAGCCCCGGCTGAAGGTTCCCAGCCACAGCGCTTCCTGATGGTCTTGGTAAATGGTGCTGATTTCTGTAGCCAGCACCTTGCCTCTTTGCGTCCTTAAAGCAGGCAGGTGTTGTTGTTCATGGCTGTCTAAATCAATAATCCAAAATCCCTGAACGCAAGTGATGTAGGCCTTATTGTCCCCGGTAATCATCAAGGTGTTTAAAGTGTAGTCTTTCTCCATAATCCGTGTCCATTTTCGTGTGGGGACATCAAAATGGAAAAAGCCGCCTTTGCTGCCATTGCGCAGTTGGTAAAAGCCCTCACCTTTAGGGATGATGAGGGAAGTGTTGTCGAAATTACTGCTTTCGGCAGCCGGGTAGGCAGCACGTGTGTAGAGACGCTGACCACCGTTTAGTTGGTAACAGCTTGCTTCACCTGTATTAAAGAATAAATACAGGTGTTCATGGTCGCTGGCCAAATCCTGCAAATGCTGAGGAGAGGGGGGCAGATCCAGCTTAAACTGCAGGTCTTCTTGCAGTAACTGACCTCCGCTGACCAGCCACAGGCGGTCCTGCTGATCGGTAAACAAATCGTCTACCGGCTCAGTCAGTCCCTGTTGCACAAAGTACTGTTCGAGGTCGTTGACAAATTGTTCCTTTTTGAGATCAAAGGCGCTCAATTGATGGTGGTCTTTCAGCCAAAGCAGGGAGTCGCCTTGTAAATACAGATGGGTGAACCCGCTGTACGCCTCGAGTGGGTAGCGATGTTCCGGTTTGCGTGCATAGTGGCTAAAGTGCACTCCATCAAACAAATTGATGTGCGTTTGGGTGGTGAAAACCAGTCGCCCGTCCGGCATCTCCATAATGTAGCGAATGTGGTTGTCGCTCAGTCCATTGGAGGTGTTTACAGGAGTAAAAAGGAAGTCGTTGGCCAGCATCTTCCCCAAGACCCCAAGAACCAGGCTTAGGAAAAGCAGCGTTTTCTTAAAGTTGCAGCAATACACTTCGGCAATTTTTTGCCTAAAATAGTTATTTTTTAGCAGAACGTCGCCGGTACTTGCGCCGGTAGAGGATGTAGCCGCTGATGACCACCATCACTCCTGCCAGTCCCGCCAGCGGGACAATCAGAATGTAAAAATCGCTCAACAGAAAGGAGAAAAAGCGCCCGGTGTGGATTTCGAGCGAAACATTCCACAGCGATATCCCCGAGCTTTCGAGAATGTTTTCCGGCATAGCCGGAAAACCCTCTTCATGCCACAGTGGAAGCACCCCCTGGTCGTAATCCACCATATAGCGCCTGCCTGCTGCATCACGCAAAGCCCCCGTTACCTTATAATCCCCCACCGGGCGTCCCCCGCTGTGGTCCACATGCACCTTGCCCTGGGCAAAGTTCCATATTTCAGGGTGGGCGGGATGCCATAGAAACAGACCACTGAAGGAGCCGATGAGGTAGGCCCCGCCATCGTAGGTTTCGAAGACATTGATGCCCATTACACTTATCGGAGGCTGATTCTCGTACTTGTGCAGTGCCTTGCTTTGGCGGTCGAGCCAAAACATGCCGTCGAGGGTGGAGACCAGCATGCGGTCGCGTTCCGCATCGTAGAGCAGATCGCGCAACTTGTCGTACCACGGATTGGGCTGATCGAGATGGGTGTAGGGCAGGGGCGGTACTTCCGAGCGGGCGATGGCTATGAGAAAGGGCGGACGCAAAAATATTCCGGTAAAATACAGCACTGCCAGCAGCACAAAGGTCCATGCTCCCACCTTATTGTGCCAGCGCAGCGACCAGGTATTGATCAACATGAGCTTTCGTCGCGGTTTCCCGGCCCGTCTGCGGCGTTTGATCCAATCGGGAAAGAAAAACCAAACGATGCCGGTCAGCGACAGAAAGATGGTGACCAGTCCCAGGGCGTCCACAAACAGCTGGCCGGGCAGACCAAATATCTCGCCCGAGTGGATTTGCCAAATGGTTTTCATTAGACTGACTCTTTGTTGGTAGTCGGGCGTTGCCTGCAGCTCCATTTTCCTGAACTGCGTTGCCGGTCCCGCCGACAGTCCCCTAAACAGATGGGAACGGTTAATGGCGTAAAGCGTATCGCCCACCGTTTCAATGCCCACAAAGCGCTTGATGTCCACCTCCAGGTCAAACGGCAGCCACTGCTGCTGCTCACGGTCGTAGGCATATAAACCAAAGAGGGTCGCGGCATAGAGGTGCCCCCGGTCACAGCGATGCATATCAAAAACCCTTCGCGGATCCGAGCCCTGGGGCAGTCCCCGGTTAAAATCCTCGTAACGCGAAAAAGCAGTATCGCTCAGCCAGATGCCTATGCTGCCATAAAGCAGGAGACTGTCGCCACCCAGGTTCAACTGCCCCTTTATTGCGGCATTGTTCCAATTGTTGTAGTGGTAGGCTTTGGGAAGCGCCTGCCTGCGCACATCCACCCCGCTGAAAGTCTCCCGGTGATTCAGGAAAATGCCGGTAATGCCAAAGTATAAAAGGAAAAAGGACAGGATGAGTCCCGGCCAGCGGTGTAGTTTATAGTAAAGGAGCCAG
Source organism: Bacteroidales bacterium (assembly GCA_012838865.1). Classification (GTDB taxonomy): domain Bacteria; phylum Bacteroidota; class Bacteroidia; order Bacteroidales; family Marinilabiliaceae; genus Geofilum. The sequence goes on from DUOK01000029.1 coordinate 6,913, forward strand.
TTCTTTTTCATGGTGATTTGATTTGCTTGCAGCTGTTCTGTGGATCCGAAAACGAACCCATTCCAGGATTCGCACCCGTTTGCCCGTTTGCCGAAGTCCCACAAGCGAGTGCAAAGATAATAAAATCCCGATAAAAGACTTTGTGGTCTTTTATCGGGATTTGTGTTGTACAGCATAAAATTGAAGCTTCAATTCTAGCGCTGTCAGTGGTCGCTTACAGCACGTTTAAAAGGCTTTCGCTACAAAGTTGCGTGTTGACCAGTCGGCATGCACAAAGCGTTTCGCCTAGTGTTTCTTTTCAATGCTCCAGCCACCCTTTAGGCCAAAAATGAACCAGGCCAGCGCCAGAACCCCAAGGGCAAACATCGTATCGCCGATGGAGCGCAGCCACTTGAGGGTCATCATGTAGTCCTGATTCAGAAACTCTGCAGAACGGGCGTACCACAAGCCTTCCTGAACGCTGGCAACGGTTTGGGCCAGACCAATGGGAAGAACGCTGATGAGGACCATGGCCATCAGACCAATGTTGATGAGCCAGAAGGCCCACTTCACAAACTTGTCCTTCCAGACCACCGTCGGATTCATGTCGCGCAGAACAAAGAGCATGAGTCCGATTCCCAACATGCCGTACACGCCAAAGAGGGCGGTGTGCCCGTGAACCGGGGTGGTGTTGAGGCCCTGCATATAGTAAAGGGCAATGGGTGGATTAATGAGGAAGCCAAAGATGCCGGCACCCACCAGATTCCAGAAGGCCACGGCTATAAAACTGTAGATGGGCCATTTGTAAGCCTTCACCCATTCGGCACTGCGGTACATTTTCAGGTTGTCGTAGGCCTCATAACCCACCAATACCAGGGGCACTACTTCCAGCGCGCTGAAGGAAGCGCCTATCGCCATAACCGCCGTAGGCGTTCCCGTGAAGTAGAGGTGATGGAAGGTGCCCAAAATACCCCCGGTTAAAAAGATGATGGTGGTAAAGAGTACCGCAACGGTGGCCGTATTCACCTGAATCAGGTTCATACGTACAAAAAGGAAGGCCATAATGGTAACGGCAAAAACCTCAAAGAAGCCTTCTACCCACAGGTGCACCACCCACCAGCGCCAGTACTCGGCAATGGCCAGGTTGGTTTGCTGGTCCCACATCAGTCCCGCCGCATAAAAAGAGGCAATGGCCACACAGGCAATTAAAAACAGGATGAGCAGGTTGCGGCTTTGCGGATGCTTTTTAAGGGCAGGAATAACCGCACGGGCCATCAAGAAGAGCCAGATAAAGAGACCGGCCAGTAGGAAACTTTGCCAGAAGCGACCCAAATCGACGTACTCGTAGCCCTGGTGTCCGAACCAAAAATTGGCGGTCAGGCCCAGTTTTTGCATTACGCCAAACCACTGTCCCGCCAGCGAGCCCACTACAATAACCAGCAGAGCGCCAAAGAGCACATCTACGCCCAGCTTTTGAAACCTGGGTTCGTAACCCGAAATGAAGGGGGCGTAGTACAAGCCGGTGGCCAGCCAGGAGGTTGCGATCCAGAAAATAGCCAGTTGCACGTGCCAGGTCCGCGAAATGGAATAAGGCAACCAGTCGGCCAGCGGTATGCCGTAAAAGGCGTGCCCTTCTACGCCGTAGTGCGCAGTTACTATGCCCATCACAATTTGCACCAACATCAGCAGCGTCACCACCCAAAAGTATTTGAGTGTAGCCTTTTGAGAGGGCGTTTGTTTGGCATCGGCCGCCGGAGACTTTTCCGGAGCCTTAAGTTCTTCCTCTTCGCGTTTGGAGGCATAGTACCAAACCATCAGGCCTATACCGGCCAGCAGAATAATCACGCTGAAGCCGGTCCACAAAATCATGGCTCCGGTTGGCTTGTTGCCAATCAGTTCATCGGCCGGCCAGTTGTTGGTATAGCTGATGTCCTGTCCCGGTCGCTCGGTAATACAAGCCCATGAAGCCCAAAAGAAAAAGGCATTCATCAGGCGTACCCGCTCCGGATCCTTGAGGGCATCCTGAGGCAGGGCGTAGGCCTCACGCAGGTGGGCCAGTTCCGGATCGTTGGTAAACAGTCCCCCGTAATGGGCACTGTTGTGGGCAAAAGCTTCGGCACGTAAGTCGGAGATGGTAAGCAGACCGGTTTCCGGATCGTAGGTGTTGGTCCGCATATCCTGTTGCAAACGTACCTGAACCGCAGCCTTTTCGTCCTCCGCCAAGTCCCCATAGTCCTTGCCGTAAGCCTCTCTGGCCAGGCGGCTAATCATAAATTCCGCCTCGCGGTGCAACCAGTCGGCCGTCCAGTCCGGCGCCTGATAGGCTCCGTGTCCCCAAATGGACCCCAACTGCTGGCCCCCGGTCGATTGCCAGACATTCTGTCCGTCTTTTATGTCCTGCGCGGAAAACAGCACAGCTCCGTCGCTGGCGACTACTTTATCCGGAATGGGGGGTGCCTCCCGGTAGATTTCCCTGCCGTAGTAGAGGAGTACAGCAAAGGAGATGGTCATTACGGCTATGAAGCCCAACCACAGCTTTCTTGTCTTCATGCGTATTCAGTTTTGGTTTGTGATGGTTATGTATAACCTTAATTTGTGTGATGCAAAGTTAATATTAAAACAATATAAAAAGACCTTGTTGTCCACATTGAAAGGGTAGGATTTTCATTTGAAAACCTGATGGTTGTGGGTAAAATGATTGATTATCTGAATGATATTGGTTTTCAGCGGGACTTTTGTTTGGGTTTATTTAGAATAAGTCTATCTGAAGGGGCCTGATGTTGGGACGGAAAGCAAAAGTTTAGGGCTTGTTAGCAAGGACTAAAGAAGAATATGTTTTACTTTGTTTGGTGTGTGGTTGGGGGACTGGTGCAACTTTTTGTTGATTTTTGGGTAGAAATAAAAAATATTTAGGATTTGATGTTGTTTCGTTTTTGGTTTCCTTTTTTGGCGCATAAGCTTAGGCCGCTTGTGCAGATAATAAGCCTAATGGCAATTTTTGGGGGCAGTCCCCTTGCTTTGCAGGCCCAGGTTGGGCATGGCGGGCAGCCTTCTTCGCTTCCTGCCACCAAGGCCTATGAGGCCGGCGTGCCGGTCGAGCGTATGCCGGCTTTGCCGCAATCGGTGGCGGCCGACCGCGCGGCGGTACAGGCCGGTAAGGGACAACCCTTACGTTTCGCCCATCCATTTTTTGTGAATTACAGTCCCGAGAACTCCGGCGTTTGGCAGCAACGTAAGGACGGGACACGGGTATGGCGACTGGCTTTGCAGTCGCCCGGTGCCTATTCGCTTAATCTTATTTTCGATCGTTTTTCCCTCGCTGAAAATGACAGCCTTTTCTTGTACAATCCTTCCCAGGAGGTGGTCTTGGGTGCCTTTACCCAAAAGAACAACCAGGCGTCCGGCATCCTGGCAACGGCCCCTATTCCCGGTGAGGAGGTGATTGTAGAGCTGGTGGTATCTCCCTTATCGCAACGCCATTCTGACTTGCTTATTGGCGCAGTTAATCACGATTATCTGAATGTAAGCAGGCTTTTGGCCTTAAAAAGCAGTCGCTTTGGTCGCCGTGGCAGCTGCCACGCCGATTTCACCTGTGAGGAAGACCTGCTGATTCAGGAGGCGGGTCAGGCCGTTGCACGTTTGATTATTGACGGTACCGAGTTGTGTTCAGGAACCCTGATGAACAACAGTCGTAACGACGGCACGCCGTATGTGTTGACCGCAGCCCATTGTTTGCCGGGGGAGGATTCGCACAACACGGTAGTTTTTACTTTTAATTACCAGGTACCCAACTGCAATGCCGCGATTGAGGGCAGTTCTGTACAAACGGTGTCGGGCTCGTTGCGACGGGCCTTCAAAAGCGAATTGGATATGGCGCTTCTGGAGATGTCTGAGCCGCCCCCTGCAGCCTATCGTCCTTATTGGGCGGGGTGGACCCGCACGCAGTCGCCCCAGGCGCCTGTGCGCTCCATTCATCATCCCGAAGGAGATATGAAATCTGTGGCCCGTTCAGCAAGCGCCCCTGTTGCCACAACTTTCCAGTATTTTGCCGCTCAGGGCCACTGGCAGGTGGCCCGTTGGGAGGAGGGAACTACACAGGGCGGCTCTTCGGGCGGGGGATTGTTCGATGCAAGTGGCAAGCTTATCGGCTTCTTGTCGGGTGGCTGGGCCACCTGCAGCAATCCGGTGAATGATTATTTTGGCCGTTTGGGTGTCGCCTGGGATTATGCTGCTGAGGCAGAGGCCCAACTGGCTGCCTGGCTCGACCCGGATGGTAGCCATCCTCAATCCCTCGAGGGCACCTGGTTTTATTCTGAACCGGTGGAACGCTGGTCCAACCAGCATCTTGATGAAACCGCCGGCTGGTGGGCACCGCCAACTGGTGGCGGGCCTTATTCGGGACATAACGCTGCGCGCGATGTGGCCTTTGCAGAGATGTACGGCACCTTTGCCAAAGCCAAACTGCATGGTTTTTATGTGGTTCCGGCCCGATCGCCCCTGCCGGTACCCTCCCCCAGTACGCAGCAACTGAGTTTGAAGGTCTGGCAAGGGATTGATGCCCCCGAAGAGCTGATTTGGTCGGCCAACAACGTAGGCCTTTCCCAATTGCCCGATCGGCGTGAATACCTGGTTTCTCTGACTGCTCCTTTGGAAGTGAGTGGCCAGATCTGGGTGGGGATGGAGCTGAACTACCCTGCCGGCATCGACAGTTTTGCCTTGTATCAGTCGCCCTTCTCGCCGGAGCGTGTGAATACCGCCTGGTTGCGGTCGGCCGACGGCCAGTGGCTTGCTTTTGATGAGCGACATCCAGATGTTGGTCCCGCCTCCTTTTGGCTGGATGTCCTGTTGTCGGAGGTGGAGTTGCTCGACACGCTGGTTGCACCGCCGGCAGCAGGCGCTGCTCGCGTGGTTCCCAATCCTTTACGTGGAAATACTTTAACGCTTTTATTGCCCGAAATTAACGGGCATGCCCGGGTTTCCATTTATACCCTGTCGGGCCAGCGGGTACAACAGCAGCAGGTACTGATCTACAATGGCAGAGGCACCTTGACCACCGGCACTTTGGCTCCCGGTGTTTATCTTCTCCACCTGAATGTGGGTAGTAAGCGCTTTGTGGAAAAACTGGTGGTTCAGTAGCGTGTTGGGGAGTTTGTGGAACTTAGCCTGTGATTTTCAGGTTGTCGATGCAAAGGAGGAGCGGAAGCCGGCTGCCTGAGGCGGCCTCGTCTCTGGAAGAGCTCAGTCGCAGCCTTATTTCATTGACCGCTCCTAAGGGACGGAGGTCGATGGCCGTCCATTCTTCAATCAGGTAGTTGCGGCGTCGGTTTTCGAAGCGGAAATCGGCCAGATAAAAGGGAATCTCTCCTGTTTTGTTGCCCAGGTTATCGTAGCCTTCGATGGTCACTAAAAACCAGTCGAGGGGATTGGCCTGACTCTCATCACCGAAGCGTGGGAAATTTTCCAAACCGGTACGCATGTAATGGTAGCTCAGGGCAGAGTTGGTCAGACTGATGCTGTGAAATTGTTGTTCCCTGCCGTCCGGAAAATAGAAGTTTCGAACTGTTGCGCTGTTGGGGGTATGCATGACCATAAATACTTCATCCGGTTTTTTGGGGGCATGGGCCGAAAAGGGAGAGGGGAGCGTGCTGAAACTTTGTCCCGCCAGATTGCTCAGGGCAAAACCGCTCCAGTCTTCTTGCTGGTTGCCGTGGCTTGGAAAGAAGAGGTTCTTGGTGCTGAAACCATTGGACGGGTGTTCCGGCATTTGCAACCAAAGGCTGTCGCTGTTGAGCGCAAATTCCTGAAAATTTACCCATACAATGGTGCTGACAGGAATCAGCAGGGTGTCGCTCCCGTAGGGGGTGCTTACTACAAAGTGGTAGTCGAGCCGTCCCAATTCCCGGGACTGGTGCAGCAACTCTTTTTCGGTGGACAACAATTCGTTGTTGAGCAACCACTGGTAACTGGCATCCACTTCGTAACTGACGCGTGGGGATAAGCGCAGGGTGTCGCCCACCTCCAGTTCAAAACCGGTGGCAGGCATTTTTATGTGCGCTCCCGGTGCCGGAATGTCTTTCTCGTTGTTGGCGCAGGAGGCGGCTACAACAAGAAGCCCGAGAAGGATAATACGAAGGGAAAGTCCCGACAAACCATACCGCGCAGCGGCCTTATTTGCTGTTGTAGTTCTCATTTTCAGCTGTTGCTTGGGTGAGCTGTGAAGCCTGTATTATTGCTTCAGCAGGTGATCGATGAAGCCGGGCAATTGTTCCACATCGAGGCGCTTGGCCGCAATTTTCTTGTCGCGATCGAGCACATAAATCATGGGGGTGGAACGTATGTCGTAATAGGCCCTGAAGCGTGTCTGGTGGTAGGGATCGTAAACATTAAGCCAGTCGTGCAAGCCATGCTGATCTACAAAGCCCTGCCACTCCTCCTTGTCGGCCATGCTGTAAACGGCAAAAACCTGTACGCCTTTATTGCGGTAGGGTAAAAACACCTCCTTATAGAGTTTGGGTATAGCCGTTTTGCAGTGTCCGCAGGAGGGTTCGTAAAAAACAAGGACCGTTACGGGTGCTTGTACTTCGTGCAAACGGTAGATGGGGCCGTCGAGACTTTCCATTTGCAGGTCGCGTGCGGTATTGCCCAGGAGGGTTGGTTTAATTTCACGAACCCGGGTGCGCAGTTGTTCCAGAAATTCGTCGGTCGACCAGTCGGCTTCGCCCGAAAGATAGTAGCGCTCGGCCAGGGCGACCATGGCGGCATCCATACCCATAATCTTGCTTTCATTGGCACGATTGAAGAGGAATTGAACCAAAAAGCGGAACATTTCTTCGTTGCCCCGACTTTGTTCAATGAGGCGAATGGAAGCCTCACTCACGGTGTCGGGAATCTGAGGCAGCACGCGCTCGAAATATTGCTCCAGTTTATTTACAAAGAAGGGGGTGCGTAAAAGTCGCTCGTCTTGAAAATCAATGTTGTCGAAATAATGGGCTTTGTAATAATGGTAACGTTTGGCTTGCAGGAGCGAATCGGGATTGGAGGTGTTGGCGGGTAGCTCAAAATCTGGAATTTCCGGGTCTCTCATTGCTTTGATGAAACTGGCAAAGAAGGTTTCGGGGTGTTCCTGCACGGCACGGTCCCAGTAGTCGGCCACTTCCTGGTTGACCTTTTGCAGTTGTTGGCTCAGGTCGGCCACCCTGGCTTGTTGTCCCTCGTTGGCTTTTATTTCGTTGCGCAGCGCTTCGGACTCTTTTTGCTTTTGCATTAAAAAGCGCTGATAAGCGAGAAACAGGCCCGGCTCTTTGGCTCCGGTGATTTGCATTTTGCCTACCAAATCGGCCGTGTCTGTCTGGATGCTGAAGTTTTGTTCGTCGTTAATCAGCACATCAAAATACTTGCCGTTGGGCAGGTAAAATAGATACAATCCGCCCGGCAGGGCTTCTTCTTGTTGAAACACGGCCAGTCCCGTTCCGCTGATGGGTACGGTGTCGGTTACGTACATGCGCTTGTTGAAGTAATAGCCCAGGATCAATTCCTGGTTTTGAAAGCCGTTGAGTTGTACCTGAATGTTGTGCCCCCGGGAGGCGGTCGCCGGTAGGGCGATGGCCGTTGCCAGCAGCAACAAAAGCGTGATGTGTTTTCTCATGGTATAAGACAAATCGTTTGTATCGTTTAAATTGCTTTGGTTTTTTCTTTCAACCACTGTTGATGGTCCTGGTCGAGACGCGGTGCCAATTGTTCGTAAACGCGTTGGTGGTAATTGTTGAACCAGGCTTTTTCATCGGGTGTGAGTAAGCCGGCATCTACCAGTCGGCTGTCGATGGGACAAAGCGTTAATGTTTCAAAGTCCATAAAGGTGCCAAATTCACTTTCTTGCTTTACGCGACTGAGGATCAGGTTTTCGATGCGAATGCCGTACTGGTCGCGTCGGTATACCCCGGGCTCGTTGGAGCTGATCATGCCGGGTTCCATTTCAATGCCGTTGTCTTGCGGCCGGATGCTCTGTGGTCCCTCGTGCACGTTTAGGAAGTAGCCGATGCCGTGTCCGGTACCGTGCCCGTAGTTGAGACCATGCTCCCACAAAGCTTTGCGCGCCAGTATGTCGAGGTGGACGCCTCGCGTTCCTTTGGGAAATACGGCACAGGCCAGGGCAATGTGCCCCTTCAGTACAAGGGTGTAGTCGGTGCGTGCCTGCTCCGGAAACTTGCCCAAGGGCACGGTACGTGTGATGTCGGTGGTGCCGCCGTGGTATTGGCCCCCGGAATCTATGAGGTAGAGTCCTTCGGGCTTCAATTCAACATCGCTTTCTTCATTTACACTGTAATGTACAATGGCGCCGTGCCCGGCATAACCGGAGATGGTGCCGAAGGATTCGCCTACGAATCCGGGCTGGGCAGCCCGGAAGGACTTGAGTTTTTGGGCAGCGGAGAGCTCGGTGATTTTTTCTTTACCCACATGGTCTTCGAGCCATTTTAGGAAATGCACCATGGCTACGCCATCGTTAAGCAGGGTCTCACGCAGGTGCTGTACCTCGGTGTCCGATTTTTGGGCTTTGAGGCGGGTAAGGGGACTAAGTTGTTCTTTTTTGGTGACCTTGGGGGAGAGTGCCGCGAAGATGGCGGAGTTGGTCCGGTCCGGGTCCAAGAGCACGGTGGCGTCTTCAGGAATGTGGCGGATGTGCTTGTAGATTTCTTCGTAAAGGGACACTTTAATGTTGTCGGCCTCCAGCTTACGTGCAATCTGGGCCGTCAGCTTGTGGGGGTTGATGAAGAGTTTGACCTGACTGGTTTCTACGATCATGAAGGCGTGAAATACCGGATTGTAGGGGACGTCGTTGCCCCGCAGGTTAAGTACCCAGGCTATTTCGTCGAGGGCCGCACTGATGTAGTGACTGGCGCCATTTTTACGCATAATTTGGTGCACCTGTTCCAGTTTTTCGGAGCGACTGGCGCCACACCACTTTTCCTCATGAAGAAATACATCGTTCTCGGGAATGGGGGGGCGACCGTCGTAAACTTCTTCAGCTACCGCATGGGACGCATCTACGCTGACCTGGGCGGTGCGCAATTCACGACTGATGCGACGCAGGAGGCTTACCGAGACGGTTTCTCCGTTGACAGCTACTTTACTGCCGGGCATGAGCACTTCACCCAGCCATTGGGTGTAATCGGGTACGCCCGGGTCGCCTTCTCTGAACAGCTGAATGCACTGGGCATCGAGCTCGTCCTCTGCCTGTAAAAAATACCTGGAGTCGGTCCATAAGCCCGCTTCTTCGGTGGTTACCACCAGGGTACCGGCTGAACCGGTAAAACCGCTGAACCATTCCCGTATTTTCCAATGTTCTGAAGGGTACTCGCTTAAGTGCGGATCGCCGGAAGGGATGATGCATGCTTCCACGCCTAAGGCGTCCATTTTGTTTCGAAGGGCCAGGAGTCGCTCAGATATTTGCATAGCTGTGATTTTTGTTTGACTATTTGTTTAAAACGTGAATGTCGCTGTTGTTGTTCAGTAGAATCAGGGCAGGGGCATTCCGGTTGGCCGGTCTTTGCTTTGCTTCGGCCGAAAAGGTCAGCAGATTGTTCTCCCTTAATATGGTAATTTGTTTGTTGTCGGGAAAATGTAATTTGCCATCAATAATTTGTCCGTGCAGATTATAATCCATGTTTTTGTCGGTGTGCAGGTGCATGGTGGTGTGACTTCCGGCCAGGGTAAGTTCGTGTAAGGCATTGCTGAGGCGCTTGATTTGTATTTCACCACGTTCCATTTCTAAAAATCCACCCCTTACAAGGTAGGCGATTTCCAGCTCGCTGTTGCTGGTGTGGCCTTGGATATGGGCCGCTTCTTCTATTTGAAGATGGCTGGTGGTGGCCTCCAGTTGCAAGTCCTGCACCTGCTTGAGGTGGATGGTGCTGAAATCGGCCTGCAATTGCAGCTGTTCGGCTTTGGCAAGGGTGGCCTTGCCGTTGCGATGGTGGATGTTGGCCGTACGCACTTGTTGCAGGTTCAGGTTGCCATTGGTCAGCTGTAGTTGAAGCGAATCGGGCAGACTTTTTTCATCACTGATTTCAAAATTGCCGAAGTTCAGCTCTACCCGGGCACGGCCCTTGTAGTTTTCGAGCTGGATCTTGCCCAGGCGATTGACGAGTTTCAGTCCGAGCGTGTCGGGTCCATAAATGTGGTAGTCGATGCCGAAGGGGTAATTGGAGAAAAATTCATCGGCGAACACCGTCCGGTAATCGACCTGCTTACCGCCAGGGACTTGCAATACGCTGATTAAACCCAAAACCTCTTCCGCCAGGGTTTGGTTGGGCGCTTCTACCCAAATTCGGACGCGCACGGTGACCTCCTCTTTGTCCCACCCCGTATAAAAAATGCTGCCGTGACGGTTTGTGATGCTGAGACTTTGCACGTCGGCTGCAGCAAACTGATCGTCGCGCGTCTGGTGCTGCCGGCGGGCCTGGTCCTGCACCTGGTCCTGCGCCTGCAGATCCTTTGCCGGAAAAACGAGCGCCAGCAAGAGGGATAGGAAAAGTGCTTTTATTGTATTCATGTTTAAGCTGTTTAGCAATACTTGTGCCAATAAAGGTAGTTCAAATGTAGGAATTTTAAGGGAGAGCGCCTTTGCTTTATGTGTATATTTGCGCTCTGCAACTGCCTTGGACTACCGTTTGGCCCTTGCATTTGTTTTAATTTTTAATGTCGTATTTGTATGAAGAAGAAATTATTTTCTGCCCTTAAGGGCTTGGTTTATTTTAAGCAATGGAAGCATACCGGCTATGCCGTTTTTGCTTCGCTGCGACGCGAAGTGCGCATCGGCGCCCTGGTGCTGAGTTATTTTACCTGTCTGGGCTATTTGTCGACCTTTGCCGCCACCGAAACCGATTCGATCAATACTAAAATTCGTCTCGACGAGGTGGAAGTGGCGGGGCGTCGCGCCCCAACCATATACGCAGAGGCGGGGCGGGTGGTTACCGTGCTGTCGAGGGCCCAAATCGAAAGTATGCCGGTGCAGAGTGTGCCTGAGTTGCTGCGCATGGCCGCCAGTGTGGATGTGCGGGAGCGGGGACCGCTGGGTATGCAGGCCGATGTGAGTATGCGCGGCGGGTCTTTTGATCAGGTGATGATTCTGCTTAACGGGGTTAATCTTACCGATCCGCAAACCGGGCACCACGCCCTTAATTTGCCGGTAGACTTAGCGTCGATCGACCGGGTAGAGGTCCTTCAGGGACCGGCTGCCCGGGTGTATGGTCCCAATGCCTTTAATGGGGCCATTAATTTTATAACGACTGAGGCCAAAGGACAGGGCGTGGAGGTGTCGCTGCAAGGCGGCAGTCACGCCCTTTACAGTACCTCAGCGGCCGTGCGTGCCCAAAGCGGCGCTTTGGGGCATTACCTGGCGGTGCAGAAAGGAGGCAGCGACGGATACCGGGCCAATACCGATTTTGATTTGCTGAATCTTTTTTATTCGGGTAAGTTGAAACTGGGAACGGATAAGTTGTTGTTGCAGTTGGGCTACAACGAAAAGGATTTTGGGGCCAATTCCTTCTACTCGGCCGCCTACCCCAACCAGTTTGAGGCTACCCGCACGCTGTTTGGGGCTTTGTCGATGGAAAGCGGGGGGCGCATTAAGCTGCGCCCTACTGTGTATTGGCGACGACACCACGATCGCTTTGAACTGTTCAGGAAGGGTTACGAGCGACCCGATTGGTACCAGGGGCACAACTACCACATGACCGATGTGGCAGGGGCTTCGGTAAATGCCTCTACCAGCTGGGCGGCAGGTACCACTTCGCTGGGCGGCGAGGTGAGGGGCGAGGCCGTTTGGAGCAATGTCCTGGGCTTGCCTATGGATGTTCCTATGGAAGTGCCCGGCGAGCCGGAGGGCCAGTTTACGCGCCACTTTCACCGGGGCAATATTTCCATTTTTGCCGAGCACAATGTACTGCTGGGGCGCTTTAACCTTTCGGGCGGGGTCTTGCTGAACCGGGCTTCGCAGAGTGGCTATGGCCTCGATTGGTTTCCGGGCGTGGATGTCAGTTACTGGCTGTTGCCTGAGCTCAAGTGGATGGCTTCGTACAACCATTCCTTGCGCTTGCCCACTTTTACCGATTTGTTTTATTCCGGTCCCACCAACCAGGGCAACCCCAACCTGCAGCCTGAGGAGGCGCGTACCGTGGAGACTTCCTTTCGCTGGCGGCCAAGAACGGCCGATGTGCAGCTGGGGGGCTTTTACCGGGTGGGTAAAAATATGATTGACTGGGGACGCCAGCCGGGGGAGGACAAATATACCACCTCGAACATAAACCGTGTGGAGGCTTTTGGACTGGAATTGGCTGCGCAGGTGGACTTGCGTGGATGGTGGTCGGAGGGTCCGCTGCAGGATTTGCGGGCGACTTATGCCTATGTCTGGCAGGATTTAGAGGCGAGCGATGGCTATGAGTCGTACTACGTGCTCGACCATCTGCGCAATAAGCTGAATGTGAGTCTGGCCCACTCCCTGGGACTACCGGGTCTTTCGGCACAGTGGAATGTGCAGTGGCGCGATCGGGAGGGTTTTTACCGTTCGTCGCTCACCGGCTCGGATGTGGCTTACGTGCCTTTTTGGCTCACCGATGTGCGGGTGCGCTACGCCCGCTCGTGGTGGCAGGTGTACGGCGAGGTGACCAATCTGGCCGATGTGCGTTATGCCGATTTGGGTGAGCTGGAGCAGCCCGGCCGTTGGTTTAAAGTGGGCCTGCGTTGCAGGCTCCCCCGCTAGGTCGCCCCGCCCTTAATCCTGTGTAAAGACCTGCATTTCACAGTTTTTACAATCGAATATCAAACGGTAGTTGTTTTTCCCGGACTTCAGCAGCAAGGGTGCTGCTGAAGCGCCGGGATTTTCTTTGGGGCACTGGTCGGTGGCGTGACGGATGCAGTGCTTGGTGGTCATGACTTTTTTAGGACCCTTGGGTGCTTCCAGTTCAAAACCCGGTGCAGGTGCTTTTCGAGCGGTACACGGGTGTTTTGGCTGATGTGGGCAATTTGTTGCAGACTGAGTTCGCGGGCCAGGAGCTCGAGGGAGCGGCTTAGTCCTTCTTCCGGTAGCATCTGACCCAGTCAATTTCCATCAAACCGGGCACCTGCTTATCCTTTGGTTCGGCAGGCAGGGTGGTGCTGAAGGTCAGGTACATGCTTTCCTGCGGAATGTTGTTAGTCTGCCGATGCACCTCCTTGCCGTTGATGCACCAAATAAGGCTTTCGGGCGACCAGTCGAGACTGTAAATAAAGAAGTTGCCGGCAAACTTGGCGCCGTTAATTTTGCGCATTTTGCTGCTCTTCTGCTCTTTTTCTCCGGTATGCAGACCGCATTCCACCAGGGAATTCTTGCGGAAGGAGGTCTTGAAGATGTCGATTTGAGGGGTCATGCTTTCGCCCACCATCCAAAAGGCATGCAAGAGGGGCCAGGCGCTGCTGAAGCGTATCTTGGCCTCGAAACGGCCGTGTTTTTGGCGAAAACTCTGGCTGGTGCTGATCAAACCTGAGCTGTAGGCAAAGGGGTGAATCAAAAAGCCGTGGGTGGTGTCCCAAACTTTGCCCTTGCTTTCCTCTTTTCTTAGGTGGATGCGTGCCATACTGTCGCGCAGCTCAATGTTGTTGTCGCTGAAGTTTTGCTTGTCGCCCGCCAGTACGTAGGAGTCGTTCATCAGGGCTTTGCCCCAGTAGTAGGAGGTCATCCATTTTGAGCTGTCGAGTCGCGCACTGTCGAAGTCGTCTTCAAAGGTGAGTTCCCATTTCTCAAGCTCCTTAAAGGGGTAGTTCCTTTTGGTAGCCTGGTACCATTTCAGGTCCTTGTCCTTACTCAGCGCCTTGTGTTCCTTTATTTGATGGTATTCCTCGCTCTGCTTGTACTCCTTACGCTTGTATTCGCGTACTTTCTTTTGAAATTCTCCGGAGTGTACCAGAGGATCCAGTTCCTGAAAGCGTTGCAGCTTGTCCGAGGCGGCAAGGGTATTGAATCTTTCGTAGTCGCTTTGCAGACTGCTGCGTTCTGCTTCAATCTTTTTGGTGGACTTGAATTTGCTTCCCAGTTGAATTCCAAAGATATTGGCCATAGTTGGTTCGGTTTAATGAGCTTTTGCGCTAGTTGCATACGTAATAAGAACGCATGTGGTTTTAGTTTGGTGCGGCAAATTAGTAAAAAATCACGAAATGGAGTAAATTGAAATAATTTTGCGGTCGGGGTTTTGGAGATTGGTTATTTTTTATACCTTTGCCACGCAATTTTGAAACGCGAAAGTAGCTCAGTTGGTAGAGCACGACCTTGCCAAGGTCGGGGTCGCGGGTTCGAGTCCCGTCTTTCGCTCTTCTTTTGCCCAGATGGTGAAATTGGTAGACACGCCAGCTTGAGGGGCTGGTGCCGGTTTACGGCGTGCAAGTTCGAGTCTTGTTCTGGGCACAAAAAAACCTTCTAAACATCAAATGTTTAGAAGGTTTTTTTATAATCCTCAGCTGCTTCATTTCAGGCTATTTCCAGCCGTCAACCAGGGCTTTGTTTGCCTTGTACCAGGCTTTTGCTCCTGCTTCTTCGCCGTTCTTATCCACGGCATCCATCAAAGCATACAATTGCTCCTCGCTCAGTTTAAAATTCTTGAAAAACCGGGCTGCTTCGGGCTTGTCTTCTTCAAACCCCTTGCGCGAAACAACACCAATGTAATCGGTGGGATAAACGCCCTTGGGATCTTCGAGGTACTTAAGGTCGAAGTTGGCCCACTTGTAGTGGGGTTTCCATCCGGTGGCAACAATCCACGACTCGTCTCTAACGGCTCTTTGAATGCTGGCCACCATGGCGGGTCCGCTGGAGGTGATTTGCTCAAAGTCCAGCTCGTATTCGTCGATGGCCCTAAGGGTGGCGGCATGAATGCCTGCCCCGCTGCCAATGCCGATGATTTCACCATCAAATTGCTCTTTATGGGCATTCAATTCCTCAATGGAGTTGATGGCTACATAGCTGGGCACAACCAGACCGGTAGTACCGCCTTCGAATATTTTTCCCATCATAACCAAATCGTCGCCATAATCTTCCCAATAGGGCGCATGGGTGTGAGGTAACCACGCATCCAGGAAAACATCTCCTTTGGAGTTCTCCTTGGAGAGCTCGCCAAAAATCAGACCTGGTTCCAAATTGATCAGTTCCACTTCAAAACTATCTGCCTCCAGGGCAACTTTAGCCAGATGCGACATGGCGATGCCTTCTGACCAGTTGGGGTAAAGAATGGTTACTTTTAATGCGTCGTTGCCCTTTTGGCTGTTGCATGAACCAAGGCCAAAGACCATCGCTGCGGCTAAAAGCAGTCCGCTGATTTTCTTTAAATTAATCATTTTCTTCATTTTTATTTGTTTTTACGTCCGATAGATTGTGTTATTCTGTCCAGGATAATCGCCAGGATGACAATGCCCAGACCCGATTCAAATCCTAAGGCCACATTGTTTTGTTGAATGCCTCTGTAAACAATGCTGCCCAATCCTCTGGCTCCCACCATGGAGGCAATGACCACCATCGACAGCGACAAAAGAATAACCTGGTTGACACCCGCCAATATGGAGGGCATGGCCAGGGGCAATTGGATTTTATACAGAATTTGTTTTTCCGTGGCACCAAAGGCATAGCCGGCTTCAATGACCTCACCGGGCACGTTTTGTATGCCGAGTTTGGTCAGGCGCACCGCCGGTGGCAAGGAAAAAATGATGGTGGCTATTACACCCGGGGTGTTGCCTACGCTGAAAAAGAAGATGGCCGGAATCAGATAGACAAAGGCCGGCATGGTCTGCATAAAATCCAGCAGGGGCCTGATCAGGGTGTCTGCCCATTTGCTGCGGGCGGTCCATATTCCAATGGGTATGCCCAGCAGCAAGGCAATCAGGGTAGCCACCAAAACCAGGGTGGTGGTTTGTATGGTTTCCTTCCAATAGCCCATCAAATAGATGAGGAGGAAGCCAAAAATGATGAAGCCGGCAATGCCGACTCCCTTTTTGAATCCTGCCCGGGTGAAACTTTTGGTTCCCGCATTAAGATAGTAGGCAAAGGCCGCAACAAGCAAGATGATGATCCAAAAGGGGGTGGCCAGTAAGCCGTCGTTCATGGTGTCAACGGTCCACGAAATGCCCTCATCAATGGCCGACCACAAAAAGGAAAAATTGCTTTCGAGTGCATTGATCCCTTGCTCGATGTATTTTCCTAAATCGATTACTTTGTCCATTTGAATAGTTCTTTAGCTTGTTCCTGTAAATCCTTAATCTCCGTTTTATCGTATTTGGTGGCTTCGATAATGATGGAGGTCTGAGAGACGATGCCCTCGAGTCTGCCATCCTTCTCATCCACCACCGCCAGGGGAGAGCGCATCCCGGAAATCAGGGGCAACATGTCTTCAACGGTGAATTCTTTTTGCACACTGTGGACCTCCGTCTTGATGGCCTCATCAATTTTTTGCGTCTTGTTTTTGGTGAGCTCAATGAGATCGTTGAGCCACACAAAACCCAAAAACTTTTTGTGCTTATCCACCACGGGGAGTACATCCAGTGAGGCCGAGCGCATCTTGCGCAGGGCGACTTCCGGGCCGTCTTTTTCGTACTGCACAACGATTGGTTTTTTGAACATGAGCGACTCTGCCGTGATGATGGTCTTGCGGTCCACTTTTTCCACAAAAGCCTCTACATATTCGCTGGCCGGATGCGTCATTATCTCCTCGGCGTTACCAATTTGCTCAATTACCCCATCCTTCATAATCACGATGCGGTCGCCCAGCTTAATGGCTTCGTCCAAATCGTGGGTAATAAAGACGATGGTTTTTTGAACCTTTTCCTGAATGGCCAGCAGCTCATCCTGCATGTCGGACTTAATGAGCGGGTCCAGGGCCGAAAAAGCTTCATCCATCAGCAACACCTCCGGATCGTTGGCCAAAGCTCTGGCCAGTCCCACCCGCTGCTGCATACCTCCCGACAACTCAGAAGGATATTGGTTTTCGTATCCTTGCAGTCCCACCGTCTCCAAAGCTTTTTGCGCTTTGGCCAGACGGCTTTCCTTATCTTCGCCCCGTATTTCGAGGCCGAAGGCTGCATTCTCAATAATGCTGCGGTGCGGCAACAAGCCGAAGTTTTGAAAAACCATACTCATTTCAGTGCGGCGGGTTTCCAAAAGCTCGTTGTTGGTCTCCTTGGTAATGTCCTGACCGTTGAGCCATACCTGACCATCGGTGGGTTTACGCAGGCGGTTTAGGCAACGGATTAAGGTTGACTTTCCACTGCCCGAAAGACCCATTACCACAAATATTTCGCCCTCGTAAACCTCAAAATTGGCCTTGTTGACCCCAATGGTACACTTCGTTTTTTCCAGGATCTCGGTCTTTGAGTGCCCCTTGTTGAGCATGTCCAGGGCCTGCGCTTTATTCTTTCCGAAAATCAGCGTCAGATCCTTGACCGCAATTTTTACTTTTCTGTTCGTTTCAGCCATAATTAAAAGTAATAACCAAGATTGATGTTGAAACGCTTTTCCCAGTTGGCATCGGGATTGCCCTCAGCCAATCCGTCGGTCCAGGTATCGGCACCAAACCATGCATTGTTCTTACCCATGGCGTAGTCCACATAGGTGTAAATACTGCCTGCGGTGATCATCATTCCGGGAATGAGGTGGTGGGTGGTTTCAAAACCGGCTGCTGCTTTGTTTATCAAAGAATAGTCGATATAGGGTTGAATGCTCGAAATGGGGCCCCATGCTACCGGAATGGTGTAGGCGGCACCAGCTACCAGCATGCTGGCCTCGGCAGCAACATTGTAATTGGCGGCATAAGCACCCATCTGAACTTTGTCGAGGGTGTTGCCGGCATTATCTTTGGCGGCATAGTTGTAGTAAATGTACTCTCCCTTAAAGTTGAAGTTGCCGTAGTTGGCCTCCAGGTGAGCAGCAAAAGCCGTTGACCATTCGCCTTCTTCTAAATCATCGTTATAAATTTCGCCGAGTTGGCCGGACAGGCCGACTTCCATTTCGTCGCTGAGCATGTAGGCTGCCCTGAGGTTAAATTGGTTCAACTCTCGAATGGAGGCCTCCTCAGAAGGGGTAATGTCGTAGGAATAGCGCGAGGCATTTTTGTCCAGGTCGGAATTGGCTCCGCCATTGAATTCGGGCTGGCGGAAATAAGCGAAATTAAGTTCCAGGTTTTCGATGCCCGTATAGTCAAAGTTGATTCCCATGTCGTAATCGTCCTCCAGACCAACATAGTAGGGGATCTGGAAAAAGTAGTTGTGCGAAGCAAAACTTGTGATCCCGAAGGGCACCTGAGAAACTCCCAGTTTCATATACAGGTCTTCATTAAACCCATAGCCCAGGTAGCCGTGATGCAGGAAGTGATAATCTCCTGTAGGATAAAAACGGTATTCAAAACTGAGGTCGACTCCGGCGGTGCGGGCATCGACATTAAGGCGCCAGGTATCCAGGGTGGCCTCCGGCTGGGTGGCATCATCTACCCAGCTTTTGTCGAAGACGTTAAAACGGAGTGCGCCGCCAAATTTAACGTAGTCTTCTTTTTGTGCATTTGCACCAATGCCTGCCAGAATATAAAGCAGAAGTAAACTTCTCTTGAAATTCATATAAATATATTTTGGTTAATACTAAATACGACAATTCCTGTTCGAAAGTCAAACAGGGGAGCTGTGATGAGCAGTGAATCAGGCAGATCGTTCAATAAAGTGTAGGAGGTACGTACCTTCCCGATTGAACCTTCAAAATGAGAGAGAGACTGGTGATGAAGTGTGTGCTGTTTTATGGTTTCATGCATAACAGCCTGCAAATTTAAGGTTTTAAAAGGATAAACGGAAATTTGACCTTTGGGATCCTTCGTTGGAAAATAAAACAGACGGTCCCGGAGGACCGCCTGTTGGTGTTTAAGAAAAGAGAGAGATACAAAATTAATAACCACTGTTTTGCCAAAAACCTGTGCCAGGGGTATTGCTTTCGTTGGTAATGGCATCGAATTGGGCCTGTGGAATGGGGCGCAGGAGATGGTTGGCAGTGACCTGTCCACCAGCCTGGGCATTGTAAGCTTTCACCCGGTCAACCAAGGTACGTGTACGCTTGAGGTCGAACCAGCGCTGCTGCTCGCCGCAAAGCTCCAAAGCACGCTCGTGTAACACGGTTTCGAGAGTTACCGTTCCACTCAGTTTGTTGGCTTCTTCCTGACCCTCAATGGCTCTAACCTCACGCAGTTCGTTCAAGGTTTCCAGAGCACTTCCGTTGCCGGTGTACAGCTGACATTCGGCCTTAATCAGATACATTTCAGCCAGGCGCAGTACAATGGCATCGCGGTGCGAGATGTCGGGCGTCGGGTAGTTGGGATCCCAAACGTCGTTCTGGAATTTTTTGATGCCCGGGAAAGAACACCATCCACCAATTTTATAGGTGTTGTAGCGATCGTCTCCATAAACATCAGAAGTCTCCTTGGCGGCTTCAGTGGGTAGGGCGATGGCCGGATCCATAGAGGTGTACAAGGGAATATCACCGCCAGCCATAAATTGTACCCGGTAACGATCCTTTGCCCAGGCCTGTAGCGCTTGCCCTTCCGGAGAATTGCCGTCGAGCGGAGCATAGTAGATTGCGGTATCCTGAATGCTGGGATACTTTTGGGCGCTTCCTTCCAAACCCGGTGCAATGGTATAGGCATTTTGCAACGTGGCTTCGGGCCGCTGGTCGGTTGCACGTATTTCTTCCAGAGATTGGAACAAATACAGAGAAGGTAAATAGCGGGTAAAACCCCGGCTGTAGGGAGAGTAGTATTCTGCCACCCAAACTTTTTCGCCGGTAACGGAGTGGGTAATGTAGAAGGTGCTTTCGCCCAGGGCTCTGACAAAGATTTCTTTGCCGTTGCCACCAAGATCTGAGGCGCCGTTGTTCCACATTCCGGCAAACATCAGAAGCATTGCACTGCCACCGCGACCGTAACCGGTACGGGTAATCAGACCGTTGTAATCAAGCGGGTCGCCACTGTTGTTCTTACGATATCTCTTGGGTATGGTGTTGGCCGGACCAGATACATCGGGGGAGTAGGAGATGCCCCAAATGGCTTCCTGGTTTTGGCGAATGTCTTCGTTGGCCATGGTCCAGGTGTCTGAATAGTTGTCGTAGAAACTGGCAATGCCACTTCCAATAACAGCTTCTGCTTCTGCTTGCGCTTTTTCGTACAAGTTTCCACTGTAATCGCCACTGAGACTGCTTTCACCAAGCCAGGAGGCAGCGTAGAGCAGTACTCTGGCTTTTAATGCCCGGGCGGCCCAGTAATTGGCACGTCCTTCGGTCTTAATGTTGTACCCAGCGGCATCAAATAAGCGGATGGCTTCGTCCAAATCGGCCAACATGTTGCTGTAGATCACTTCTTCAGAGACGCGCTCGGGGGCATAGATGATTTCGGACTGGGGCTGGTCGTTGTAAGGAATGGGGCCCCAGATATTCACCATGTGCCAGTAATAGAAGGCGCGCATAAAGTAGGCTTCGGCCATAAACTGGTCCTTTTTGGTGTCGTTGATGAATTCATTCACCGGCACATACTTCAAAGCCCGGTTACAAACATCTACCGCACTGTAAAAAAGTTCCCAGTATTGGTCCAGACAGGCATTGTCGGAGGTATTGCCATCCAAACTTTCTGCAGTAAGGTTGTAGGAGTTCAGCGACTTTTGCTTGTTGTCGTACCCATAGTAAAACAAATCGGTTCCCATTTCGGAAAGCCCCAGGCCTGCTTCTTTGCCATACCAACCGCGGGCAAAAGAATAGGTGTTGGCTACCAGCCCTTCAATTCCGGAGGCTGTTGAAAACGCCAACTCCGGAGCAGCGCCGACCTTCACTTCTTCTTCCAGGTAATCGGAACAGGAAGAGGCCGCCAGAATGAGCGCTGAAGCTGCAAAGGATATCAATATTTTCTTCATCATTTTCAATTATTTAAGTGATTGTGATTAAAACTGTACGCTTAGACCAAACACCAATTGCTTGGCCAGCGGGAAGTTAACAGAGCCGCCACGTTCGGGGTCGTAATTGTCGATGCTGCTGAAGGTAAAGTAGTTCTTCAGTGATCCGTAAACCCGAACCTTGCTTAAACCCACGGTCGAAAGCGCATTAAGGGGTAAATTGTAGCCCAGAGTAATGTCCTTTATTTTTACGTAATTGGCTTCCTCGTAAAGCAGGGCTGAACCATAGGTGGCATGCATTGAGCTGGCAGAGCCGGGGTTGGGGAATTTGGCTCCCTTGTTGTCCAGCGTCCAGTAATCCAAATCGCCCCAGTTGGCTGATTCAAAGTTCAGTTGCGAATTCATCCCGTATTCGAGGTAGCCACCAAGTCGGGCATAAACCAAAACCGATAAGTCGAATTGGCCTACTGTAAGACTGTTGTTCATACCTAAAATGTGCTTGGGCGAACGGTTGTAGGTGATTTTATCGTCGTCGTCTAATTGGCCATCGTTGTTTTGGTCAACAATCTTGATGGTACCGGGGGCGCCGTAGCCTGAGGCGTAGTTAGCAGTCAAATCCGGATTTTTAGTATTCCAATCGGCAAGGTAGTCGTCGAATTCACCTACATCCCAGTTGCCGTCTGCCTCATAGTCGTAAAAAACCGATACGGGCTCTCCCACGATGTGGGCCTGGCGACCAAACTGGTTTTTAGTAAGGCCATCACCAATGGCTACCACCTCGTCGGAGAAGGTACTGTACGACCAGTTGATGTTGTAGGTAATAAAGCTGTTACGTATCACATCGGTGTTGAGTCCTATTTCTATACCATTGGCCTTGGTCTCACCAATGTTGTCGATGATGCTGGGATAGGTAGAAGAAGGAGGAGCGCTTTTGAAGTACAGCAAATCGTAGGTGCTGCTGCTCCAAATGTCGATGTTACCAGAAACCCGGTTGTTGAACAATCCGAAGTCGATACCAATGTTTGTAGCCTTGGTTGTCTCCCATTTGAGCTGATCGTTGCCAAAGTTATCGGGAATGTTGAAAGCGACGTCGCTTCCATTCATATAGTAATACGATTGTCTTTGACTTAAAGTCCCCAGGGTTTGATAGGGCTCAATGGCTGAGTTTCCGGTAATACCCCAGGACGCGCGCAGTTTCAGGTTGGTGAGATAGGTTCTGGTTCCCTCCATAAAGTGCTCTTCGTTGATGCGCCATGCAGCTGAAACCGACGGGAAAGAACTCCACTTGTTGCCTTCGGCCAAGGGAGAAGCGCCATCGGCGCGCATGGAAACGGTAAGCAAATACTTGTTATCGAGCTGGTAATTGATCCGTCCGAAGTACGAAAGGTGATTGATCTTTTCCCAATCGCTGGTGGGCGGGGTCAGCTGTGCAATTTTGCTCAAATCGTAAAAGGTGCTGTTGTAATAATGCTCAGGACCGGCATCTCCTTGAACCATACTTTGCTCATAAACCGACTGATCCATACTTTGTCCCAGCATAGCGGTTAAGTCGTGGCGGTCGCTGCCTAAAGAGGTGTTGTACGACAGAACATTCTCCCAGGTGTATTTGGTACGAACTTGATTTTCGTTGGAGATGTAGCTTGTTCTTTGGGTTTGGGCACGACCTACGCTCATATAATCCTGGTAGGTACCGCGACGCATATTGTTGCGGTCCAATCCAAAGTTTGATCTGAAAAGGAGGCCTTCAATGGGGCTGATTTCAACATAGTAATTACCAAAGAGGCGAGTGCTTTCCGTATTTCTTGAATAGGCGCCATCTACCTCGTCGAGCAGTGGGTTCACGTGGGCTGCATACCTGGGGTTGGGTGTTTCAATAATCTCGCCATCCTGGGTATAAGCATGTGCAATACTGGTCATTTTAAGGGCCTGACCAAATACACTGGAGTTGCGGGCATCATGGTCGCGGTAAGTAACCAGCAAGCTACCCCCCGTTTTAATGTAGTCGTTGATTTTGTGATCAACGCTCATTCGGCCGTTGTAACGTCCCAATTTGTCGTTTTTCATGAGTCCCTCTTCAAACATTGCACCTGCCGAAAGGCTGAAGGTGGTGTTTTTTTCACCTCCGGTAACCGAGAGCTCATAGTTTTGGGTAACGCCATTTTGCAGAATCATGTCCAACCAGTCGGTGTAGGAATTGTTGTTGTAAACATCCATTTCGGTAAAATCTTCTCCTTCTTCTGTCAGGACTTGTTCAACGCTTAGGTTACTGGTGCCCCAGTTGCCGGATGAGGCATCTGCCATGTAGTTGCCGCGATCAATCCAGCGCTGTACCTCTTTACGCCCATACATTACCTGAGGAACGTGTGTGGGCTGATTGGAAGAGATAAAGCTGTTGAAAGTCACTCTGGATTGTCCTGCCTCTCCTTTTTTGGTGGTGATAAGAATAACCCCGTTGGCACCCCGGCTACCATAAATTGCGGTAGAGGAAGCATCCTTGAGGATGTCCATCGATTCGATGTCGGAGGGGTTGATGTCGAGGGTTGAGCCGTACTCAATACCATCTACCAAAATAAGTGGCGAGTTGGAGGCCGTTAACGAACGGTTACCGCGCAGGTTGATGCTGACGCCGGAACCTGCTTCGCCCGATGATTGCTGAATATCAACTCCGGGTACCTTGGCCTGTATGGCCTGCATGGCGTTGCTGGAGGTGATTTTGGCAATTTCTTCGGAATCCACCGAGCCTACCGAACCGGTAAGGTCTTTTCTGCGTACCACGCCATAACCAATGGCTACGACTTCGTCCAAGCCAATAAAGTCTTCCTGGAGGGTGACATTTAGTGTGCTTTGGTTGTTGACCGGTACGGTGAGATGCTGAAAACCAATGAAGGAATAGAACAGTGAAGCGGTCTGGGGATTGGGGACCTCCAGATTGTACTGACCGTTAATATCGGTGATGGTTCCTACTGTGGTTCCTTCAATAAGTACGTTTACTCCTGGCAGAGGAACGCCGCCGGAATCGCTGACGGTACCGCTAACGGTGAGTGAAGATTGTGCAAACACCAAGGTGGAGAACAGAAGCGCTCCGGCCAGTGTCATGCATTTAAGCAGTGTTTTTCTCATGTTGATTAGAATTTAAGATTTGTCATTTACTTTTGCTGCTTTAAGGGATTCACAACAAAAATTACGGATTGTTCACAAATCTAGAAAGGCTTTTCTGTCCTTATGGGTGTTTTTTTGACGAATAATGGTGGTTGAATTAACACCGGTGCTGTTTTTATATGGCTCTGAATTTGTTCTTTGTGGTGCTGTTTGTGCGGTATTACGGACGTTTGGGGTAGATGAATGTGCTCTGTTTTGATATTTTGGTTGGTTAAAATAAATCAAAATGTGTATCGTATCGATAAGAGTTTTGAGTGGGAACAGAGGTGTCCAGTAGCAAAAAAAACGTTCAGCATGCTGAACGTTTTTATAGGTTTTTTCGAAGTTTGTCTCTCTCAGAACTTGTTTCGATGCACACGTTCGGGCAGGAGGTATTCTTCAGAGTAAGGCGCGCGTTCCTTTTCCTTATAGCCCAAAGCAATGATGGAGGCTACTTCGAGTCCGGCGGGAGCATTTATCAGTTTTTTAATGTAATCGCCTGCCGTTTCCTTTTCGTTGTACATGCGTTGGCGAATCTGAATCCAGGTAGAGCCGAGTCCCAGGTCTTCGGCAGTTATTTGCATCAGAATGGCCGCAATGGCACAATCCTCTACCCAAACATCGCTCTTTGAAGGGTCGGCCAGTACCACGATGGCCAGTGGCGCTTCTGCCAAAAAGGCGGAGCCATGCGGCTTGCATTCGGACAACTTACCCAATAGTTGCGGGTTGTCAACCACCACAAAGTGCCAGGGGCGGTTGTTTTTGGAGGTGGGGGCCCATAAAGCCGCTTTAAGCAGGCTTTCTACCTTATAGTCTTCCACGGCTTGGGCGGTAAACTTTCTACAGCTTCGGCGCTTTTGTATGCACTGAAGCACCTTGTTGGATAAGTTGGCTGGTTTTTCCATTAGGCTTAATTTAGGGGATGTTATTGGTTCTGCAGCTCTTGCAGTTTGTTTTTCATAGCATTGGCTTCGTTACGCATTTCCAGGCGGGTATAGGTGTTGACCAAATAGCCTACGTACAACCTGTTTTCGGGTTGCAGTTGATGCAACTTTTCAAGCAGGTCGCGGGCCGTTCTAAAATCTGTGGAAATTTTCTTCAATTCGCGGCGCAAATAGGCATAAGTCGTGTAATTGGCATTGCGGTTGTACTTGGTCATTTCGTCCTGGTACCAGTTCTCGGCCTTATGGTAATAATAGTCGGCTTTAAAAAAGAGGGCCCTCTCGTGCTCGCCGTCCACAGTCAGAATCTGGTCGTTCAGTTTCAGCGCCTCACTCTTTTTATCCAGCTTATCCAGTACCTCTACCTGCGCGTACATCAAATCCGGATCGTTTAAGGACTGCAATTGCGGCCAAACAGCAGCGGCTTCTTCATAACTGCCCAGTTGCTGGTGCAAGGCAAATTGACGCTTGTAGGCACTGAGTTTATGGCTTTCTTCAGTCAGCGAGGTCAGGTTGTCCGACCAAAAAGCAAGTTCTTCGGCCGATCGGCCCAACTCCTGCAGGTTTTTACCCGCCATCATCAGCGTGGCGCCATCAAGCGCAGTCTCAATTTGTTGAAAAAGTTGGGCGGATTGTTCGTAATTGCCACTCTGGTGTGCCGCCTGAGCGGCCACCAGCAAGGTGGCATCGGATAGGGGGAGCTTCCCCTTTATACTTAATGCTTCAACTTCACTGAAACGCTCCAAAACCTGGCTGTACTGTTCCTGCCGGAACAAAGTGTTCATTTCATCTTCGAGCGAGGTGATCTTCTTTACGGGACTACAGGCCGCCAAAACGACGAGGGACAACAACAATACATTCTTAAACATTCGCATCTTACTTTCTTTATTTGTGAGGTTAATATACTGCAAAGTTTGCACCAAACAGCGCAGACCGGTAAAAATAATCAGTATCTGCGGTGTTTACAAGCGTAGAGACGGCTTTACGCTAAGGGGACAAAATTTAGATTGAAAAATGCTTGTGAGACTCAGTCGCTTAGCTCTGACCCACAAAATATTTGTGCAAAGCTTGCGGTTTGTAGCGCAAAAGTTCTATTTTTGCAGCACCATAAACACGGGTGTAGCTCAGTTGGTAGAGCACTGGTCTCCAAAACCAGGTGTCGGGAGTTCGAGCCTCTCCTCCCGTGCTTTAGTGGAAATATTATTACTGGAGAGTTGGCCGAGTGGTCGAAGGCGCACGCCTGGAAAGTGTGTAAACCTCACAAGGGTTTCGAGGGTTCGAATCCCTCACTCTCCGCCAGAAGGCCATCTTGCACAGCAGGATGGCTTTTTTTATACCATAATCTTAATTCATTACCCATGAAAATCCTACTTACCGTCGTTTTACTTCTCGGTATTTTCTCTACAGGCACTAAGGCTCAGAATGCCAGCGTGGAAGAGAATGTTTGGGGCGTGCAGGCCTTGATGCTGCCCCTGTCTGTTTACAACGAAACAAAACTCACCAACAGCCTTGCCCTGCGCAGTGAATTGGCCTTTGGACTCAGTTTTACCAGTTACAGTTACATTGGAAGTAACACGAGAGGTACCCTGAGTTGGGCCGCTCTGCCCTTCGCGATTGTTGAGCCACGCTTTTACTATAATCTGAACCGTCGTGTCGAAAAAGGAAAGCGAATCGATGGAAACAGTGGAAATTACTGGTCGCTTTTTGCCTGTTATCAGCCCGGCTTTGGCATCTCGTCTGGCGATATTGACATTTTTCCTGCGGCCTATATCGTTCCGACTTATGGCTTACGGCGCAATATGGGCAAACGCTTCAACTTCGAGTTTGCTGTTGGTCTTGGCTATGGTTGGGAATTTCAGAAATACGATCATCCCGATGGGCACACCTACAGCCATACCGATTCAGACGTTCTTTTCAACAGCCGAGTAGCCTTTGGATACTTGTTTTAGGGGGGGATTGATTGTTACAACGACTTTCCAATAAGTTTTAGAAAGCCATCCTGCGCAGCAGGGTGGCTTTTTTTGGAGAGATGAAGGTCCGACATGTTTTGGCAGAGGCTGGACGTAGCTTTGTTGAAAAATCAAAGCTATGACACAGTCAATTAAATACTTGTTGTTGGGTTGTTTGGAAGAGGTTTATAACAAGATAAGGAAGAGTCGACTGAAAGACCCGTCCTTTGGCGACATCGGTCAGGAGATGGATGTTCTATGTGATTATTTTAAGGTGAACCGCTTTCAGGCTGCTTTTTTATCGATCTTGTTCGATAAGGGCCACGATGGAGAAACTGTCTCGTTCGATGAGGTTTTTAGGCACTTCGATTGCAGTGCTTTGCGCTTATTGAAGTTTCAGGACGATTTGGCGGATCTTGTTGAGCGAAATTTTATGGTGCAAAAGAAGAGTACCACAGGATTTCGCAAAGCCAGAAGGACAGCGGTATATCAGTTAAACAACGATTTGTTGGAGGCGGTGCTCAGTAGTAAGCCCTTACCTGAGTTGCTTAAAACAGCTTTTGAGGATGTTCTGGATGTGTTGGGAACTATAGCCGATTTGGAGCACGACGATGATGTGGATGAAATTGATTTGTTGCTTTCTGCAGACGGCCTGGTGTCGGATAACCTTCACTTTCCACTTATGGAGTGTGTCCACAATTTTAAACTCAAGCTGGATGAGCAGTATATTCTGCTGGTTCTTTTCTGGGGGGCTGTTTCGGGCGAAACTTCACGAAATTTGAATCGTCTGGTTCGTGATGTGCATGGCAATTCATCGGCCAATATCAGGTGCAGAAGGGATTTTGTAGCCGGTAAAAATAAATTGTCGAAGCTGGGCCTGGTAAAGACCAATGAAGCGGAGTTTTTTGATGATGTTGAAATAACCTTAGCAGCCAAAGGCTTGCAGTTGCTTAAGGAGCATGGCGTGAAAACAATGGGCTCGGGGAAAAGGAGCGATGTGCTCACCGCCAAAGACATAAAGTTCAGGCAGTTGTTTTTTGATGGGGAAACCAGCAGTCAATTGGACCTTTTGAAGCGTTCGCTGCAGCAGGAGCAACTGGAGGCCATCAGGGAGCGTTTACGCAGGCGTGGTTTGACCGATGGTATTGCGGCTCTTTTTTATGGAGCCCCGGGCACGGGGAAGACGGAAATGGCTAAGCAATTGGCACTGGCTACAGGGCGCGACATCATGAAGGTCGAAATAAGTAAGACCAAATCGATGTGGTACGGTGAGAGTGAGAAAATCATCAAAAAGGTTTTTTCTGACTATGCCGACTTTGCTGCAGAATGTGAAAAAGTCCCCCTTCTCCTTTTCAATGAGGCCGACGCTGTGTTCAGTAAGCGTCAGGCCATAGGGCAATCCAATGTGGTGAAGACAGAAAATGCCATTCAGAACATAATTCTGGAAGAATTGGAAAACTTCCGGGGCATATTGGTGGCCACAACCAATCTTCAGGACAACCTGGATCCGGCTTTTGAACGCCGTTTTCTGTTTAAGGTCCGGTTCAGCAAACCGGATGTCAACAACCGGGCCCTCATTTGGCAATCTAAACTGAAGGCGCTTTCAGAAGCCGAAGCTTTGCATTTGGCTGGGCAATTTGACTTTTCAGGAGGCGAAATCGATAACATTGTCCGGAAATGGGAGATACACAGTGTTATAAATGGAGACGATGCGCTCTTTTCCACCGTTATTCACTTCTGTAACGAAGAACGGCTTGGCGCAAAGAAAAAAAGTATAGGATTTGAAAGGTAGTGGTATGGAAAAGTGCGATGCGGGCCATATCTGTTTGATTGGAATTGGGAGGTTTGGGCTTAGGGTGCTTAAACGAGCCAGATCTGTAGGTGGGCAGACTAGGTTGGTGCATCTTGACAGGCAGCGTGGCCTTTTTAAACTGCCCGAAGAACCAAATATCAGGCAGCTGGAACTTGAAGAGGACGACCTTTTGCAATTGTCCTCCGTTTTAAGCGGTTTGTTTTCTGAAGGGGAGCAGTCTCGGTTTATTATTGTTGGTGGGTTGGGAGGCCGCACTACCTATTCTTTATTGGATCCCATTGCTTCCCTTTGTAGTTCCTATGGTGTGGAGCACTTTTGTGTTGGCGTTTTTCCTTTTTGTTTTGAGGGCAAAGCAAGAAATCATCAGGCCATATCACTGGTGCGCAGGATGGAAAAGTACACGAATTTTAAATACTTTGACTGCAATCTGGTCGTAAGGGAGCACAATGGCAAGATCAATTTGGGAGTAGCTTTGGATAGCGTAGAGAATATTTTGTGGGCGTTTGTTCTTGGACTTTTAAAGCAGGGGTTTTAATTCATTATTTTAGCCGGACTAAGTTAGCGCTCCTTTGGTATATTGTGAATAGTGACTATATTGATAGCTTAATTAAACAAAAAAAAATCATGGATAAACAGGAGTTGAATAACGCATATGCTCAGATTGAGAGGAGTCTCGAGCCAATTCGAACTTTCATTGAAAAAAAACTGGACGATGAAACCATAAAGAAAAACTATAAGGGTTTCATCACTTTGCAGGGACCTCTAGTTCATAATCCTGAGATCTTGTTTTTGGGGATAAACCCTGGGCAAGGTGCTTATGTTGAACACCAGCTTCAAAATAAAGAAGGCTATCCAGTTCGCGTGTTTGATCCCAACAGTCCCTTGAGTCTTGATTGGTATAAGAATGGTAATGCCCGGGGACGAATGAATAATGGTCAGTGGGTTGGATATAAGTGGTATGAGCGTTCAAAGCAAATTAATAACCCCTTTGTTGCCAACATGATTGATTTGCTTTATGCCATTTCTGCGATTCGTAAACCAGATGACCAGATTGCATTAAGGGATGGGGAGCAACCTGATTGGTATGAGGATTTTGGTAAGCGTTTGATGTTTACAAATTTGTATCCTATAGCAACAACTAAGGCTTCTGATTTGGATCCGATCTTTTCCTTAATGGTTAAGCATCCTGAAACAAAGAGTCTTTTTGGTGAAAAAGGGAGGCTAAGGAAGTGGGATGCTCAACTTTTCTTTATTTCGCGTGTAGAACAATTGATAGGCTTGGTTAAGCCGAAGGTTATTGTTTGTTTGGGGATTCAAAGCTATAATGATTTCACCTATACCAGCGAAAAGAAAAAAGAAAGGGTGTTCAAAACAGTTAAGGGAAATATTCCGGTTATTGGGCTTGATCGATCTGGGAATTGGTCCGGTTCAATTCCTTTGTTGGCAAAGGAAATAGCGACCTGTTTGTAGCAATTTCCGGGCATTTTTTTTGGCACTTTTGTGCCCAACACAGTATTGTTTTGATGGAGGAGGACGAAGATTAGGCTGTGTCTATCTTGTCGCAATGCTGCGTTACCAGTGTCATATCCAGCCATATTTCCTCAATATCCAGGATGTCCTGCCAGGCAAGGTAGGTGTGGTCGTATAATTCATGCAGGAGCCAACCGTGTTTCTGTAGGCGTAAGGGGTGGTAGGCATTGTTGCTGAATTCATTGTGGTTTTCTTCCACAAGCCAAAGTGTAGTTTCTCTTTTAGTGGTTGACTCATGGTCTTTATCTGCGGCTTCCTGTTTGTTGGGGTCCAGGAGTAGACGACCGGAATAGACGGGGATTCCATCCATCTCAGCAAGGTGTCTGTATTTGTTGGGAGAATAAACTTCGAGAGTGAAATCTGTTTCGTAATCGTTGATAAAAGCATTCTTTTGAATCTGCACTTGCGCAAAGGCACACAGCATATCGGTCTGTTGGATTACGGACCGGTATTTTTTGTCGAGCCAGGTGTTGATTCGCTCAATTTTTGCAACTGCTTCCGGGGAAAAAGTAAAAGTGCTGTTTAGTATTTGTTTTCGTTTCCGCAATACTTGGAGGTAACTTTTGTGCTCCTCTGTTGTGAGCTGGTTGTTGTTTGCTTTTATGAGAAAGGGGATGAGGGGATCTGATTCGTTTTCGAAGTTGTCCATATCGCTTTTTTTTCAAATGTAAACCAAGGCTACGACAAAGGGTGTCGTGCCTTTGGGCGGATCAATTCTGGATACCTAAAAACCAGAGAGCGGGTATGTATTGCAGAAAGGATGGCCCTCATTTGAATGGGGTAGCGCTACTCCTCCCTCTCGTACTCTTCCAGCAGGGCCTTGATTTTTCGGGAGGCGGTGATGCCGTTGTCGCTGAGGTTGATTTTCAGGTGAATGTTGCAGTAAATGACAAATTTTTCCAATTCCTCGCCTTCATATCCGGAAACCAGGGCGATGATTTCGGGGTTGGCTACTGCGTCGCGGTGGTCCCATAGTGTGGATTGGGCACGGACCTCAGGCAGATTGATTTTGGCTCTCTCGAGTCGGTTGGTCCGGGAAAAGATGAAGCCTGCGGGACTTCTTATGGCGCCCAGCAGGCCTACATTGCCGATGTCGGGTCGCTCGTTGGGAGGCAGTTTAGAGATTCTACTTCCGAAGTGCGCCGGCAGGTGCAGATCGAGGGCGTTGGGGTCGTCCGGTATTTTAGGAAAAATGAGGGGGTCGAGCATGCCGGTGTAGCCTTTAACGGTGACTTCCTTAATGGCATAGGAGTGTTGTTTGAGCTTAATTTGTATGGTGCCCGTACTGTCTTTTTCCATTTGACTGAGTACGATGGTGCGGGGTTCAAAACCCAGTGCAGCCACCCGAATGGAGTCCTTATAGGGCAACATAAGCGCGAAGTAGCCGTGGTCGTCGGCGCCAAAAGCGCTGACTTGCATGTAGCTGGCTACAGTGGCGTAGGGGATGAGGGCGTTGTCGCTTTGGGAGCGGATGCTGCCGACCCACACTACTAAAGAGTCGGATTGGGCAAGACTTGGAGCCGTACATAGTGCCAGGAGACTGAAAAGCAGTAGGACTGACTTGAAATTTTTTGGGGTCATCGTAATTTGGGGCTTGGCAAATGAGTACAATCGTGTGCCGGCTAAATAACGATGGGACGTATTGCCTTTGCAATAACTGTGCCGCTAGGGTGTTTTTCCTAAATATAAATCCAGGGCTTGCTGGTGGTAGGTCTTTACTTCGCGGATGAGGCTTTGGGGTTGCAATACCCTTACGCGTGGTCCGTGGGAAACTAGTTCCTGAACAAAATCTTCGGTGATGTAGAGATGGAGTCGAAAAACCACTTCGTTTTCGGTTTCTTCTATTTTTGTTTGCGAAGGGTGCAGGGGCAGGGTGAGGATGTATTGCGACTGGGGTTTGCGGAAGGCCAGGAGTACTTC
Source organism: Bacteroidales bacterium (assembly GCA_012838865.1). Lineage (GTDB taxonomy): Bacteria > Bacteroidota > Bacteroidia > Bacteroidales > Marinilabiliaceae > Geofilum. The sequence goes on from DUOK01000029.1 coordinate 39,105, forward strand.
ACGGGGCTTCAGCTGATCGCCCACAATAATGCCGAAGCTGTGCTTAAACATTTGTTTGACATTAAAGTCGGCCGGGCGTTTGTATTTTTCTGTGCCAATCTCGAGTTGGGAAAGGCGGTCGAGCGCAAAATTGCGGAGCTCTTTTTTTTCCTGATCGATGCCAATTACATACCAGCGGTTGATCGATTCTTTGAGGGCCAATGGCGCCACAAAGCGGGTTCGTTTTTCGTCGGCCCAAAACTTTTGGTAGGTGAAACGCACCTTTAGGGTGTTTTGAATGGCGTGGAGCAGGCCGTTCATGTTTTCGGTACCGCGCGGGCGCCGCTTTTCATAGTCGATGAACTGGGGCAGGCGATTGGTCATTTTCAGGGCGCTGAAGGTGTCGAAGGCTTCCAGTAATCGGGTATTGGCTTCGGTATTGTCTTCTTCCTGTATGTACCATTCGTTGCGCGAAAAATCGAAGGCGATGCTGATGCCGTAGAGTGATTCGATGTTTTCGATGTCGCGCTGAAAGGTGCGCTTGGATATGTTGAAGTCGTAACCCTGAATGTCTGATTCCAGATGAAGCCGGTCCTGAATTTCTGAAAAACTGGCGGGACTCTGGCGCAGACGGTTGATGATGATGTTGTAACGGTTGAGTGTTTCGCGGATGGCCATACGGTATGTTTTAAAGGTGCTGAAGTAAAGATAGGCACAAGGTGTGACAAATGGTGTCGCAGGCTTAAGTTTTCTCCCTGAACTTGTATCTTTGAGGTGTTTATTTGTTTTAAGTCGGCACTATGGATTTTAGAGACAGGGTGTTTTTGGCGGTGGCCGAGCACTTGAGTTTTTCGAAAGCGGGTACAGCGCTGCGCATCAGTCAGCCTGCGGTAACCCGCCACATTCGTGAGTTGGAGGCGCAACTGGAGGTCAATTTGTTCGAACGCAAGGGACCTCGTATCAAGCTGACCACTGCCGGCGAGCTGGTGTACAGTCACCTCAAACCCATTCGTGCCTTGTACCGGGAGTTGCTTTTTGATTTGGAACAAGCCAAGGGCGATTATAAGGGGAGCTTGCGCGTAGGCGCCAGCTCCACCATAGCGCAGTACGTTATTCCTCCGGTATTGGCCGCTTTTTACAAGCGTTATCCACACATCGATCTTTACTTGTTCAACGGCAATTCGGTGGAAATGGAAAGTCGCCTGCTGGCCAACGATTTGGATGTGGCGCTGGTCGAGAATGCTGCTGTGCATCCGGATTTGCGGTATCTGGATTTTGCCAGCGATGAGATTGTGGCGGTGACGGCGGCCGACGGGGTGTATGCCCGGGAGCGGGGACTGCGTGCTGAGGATTTACAAAGCATTCCCCTGGTTTTGCGCGAGCCGGGCTCTGGTACGCTGGAGGTGATTCAGCAGGCTTTTCTACAGCAGGGGTGGGACCTGGAGCAATTGAATGTTTTTTTGCACCTGGGCAGCACGGAGTCCATCAAGAATTTTCTGCCCGGTTTTTCCGGTGTGGCGCTGGTTTCTGAAAAGGCCATTGATAAAGAGCTGCGCTTACGCAGCCTGGTGCAATTGCCCTTGCGTGGATTTTCCATCCGTCGCTCGCTCCGCGTGGCTACGCGGCAGGGGCATTTGATTTCACCGGCCCGTTTGTTTGTCGACTTTCTGACGAACTATAACTTGTAGTTATTACCAATCAGGATTTTGTATTTTGCTGTGTTATGGTGTTACGCTACTTTTGAACCTATAAAAAATGTAGGATGATGCGTTTTGGGTCTCAAAAGTTGGCTGTGGGGTATGCACTCGTGTTGGTTTTGTGTTTGTTTCCATTTTTTTCTGCGTCGGGGGCTTTGGCTGTAGGCATTCTTTTTTCTTTGCTGGGTTGGCGTTTGCCGTCGTTTTCGCGTTATGCTGCTTTTATTTTGCAGGCATCCATCGTGCTGATGGGCTTTGGCATGCAGGTCGCTGAGGTGCTTGAGGCTTCTCAAACCGGTCTGATCAGTACCGCCGTTTCGGTAGTCCTGGTTATGGCTGCCGGCTATGTACTGGCGCGTTGTTTAAAAGTGGAGGGAACTACCGGATTGTTGATTGCTTCGGGCACGGCCATTTGCGGGGGCAGTGCCATTGCTGCGGTAGCGCCCCTGGTGCGGGCGCGTAACGAGCAGACCAGCTTTGCGCTGGTGGTGGTGTTTGTGCTGAATGCTTTGGCGTTGTTTCTTTTTCCGTGGTTGGGGCATTTGTTCCAGCTGTCGGAGACTTCCTTTGGTTGGTGGGCGGCACTGGCCATTCACGATACCAGCAGCGTGGTGGGTGCCGGGGCGGTTTATGGGCCCCAGGCGCTGGAGGTGGCCACTACCACCAAACTGGTGCGGGCCTTATGGATTTTGCCGCTCTCGTTGGTGCTTTCCCTGGTGTATGGGCGCGGCAAAAAGGGACGCTTGTCGGTGCCCTGGTTCATCTTTCTTTTTGCAGGCAGCATTGGCATGGTGTGGCTCTTTCCGTCGGCAGCGCCTGTTTACAGTGTGCTGGGGGCACTCGGAAAGCGGGGCATGGTCATGGCTTTGTTTTTGATTGGGTCGGGCCTTTCTTTTAAGGAGGCTCGTAAAGCGGGCTGGCGCAGTTTTGCGATGGGGGTTTTGCTCTGGTTGCTGGTGGGGTCGGTCGCCTTGTTGGTGCTTAAATATTCTGCTGTTTAGGAATATTGCTGTTTATTCCGTTTTTTGTGCATAATGTTGACTATTCCGTATTAAAAGGATATATTTGGGGAAACATTGTGTTATGAATGCAATTATTACCGGCGACATCGTGGGGTCGCGTAAGGCGAAACAGCCACTTTGGCTGGATGTACTAAAAGAGGCTTTGCAACGTTATGGAAGCAGTCCCCGCCAGTGGGAGATTTTCCGTGGCGATAGTTTTCAGCTGGAGCTGCCTCCGCAGGAGGCGCTCCGGGCCCTGTTTCACCTAAAGGCGGTTGTTAAGCAGTTTAAGGAGTTGGATGTGCGTTTGGCTTTGGGTCTGGGCGATGTGGCCTACCGCGGCGAAAAGATTACGGAATCCAACGGAAGCGCCTTTATTCATTCCGGGGAACGTTTCGATGCATTAAAGAAGGAGACGCTGGGCATCAAAACCCCGTGGCCTGAGCTGGATAAGGTGTTGGATTTGATGTTGCAGCTGGCGGCTTTAAAGGCGGATGAATGGACGGTTAATTCGGCACTGATTATTAAAACGGTTTTGGAGCATCCGGAGGCCCGACAGACGGAGGTGGCGCAGTGGCTCAATAAGCAGCAAAGCGACATCAGCAAGGGACTGAAGCGAGGGGGTTTTGAGGCCTTGGAGCGCTTGTTCGCTTATTATTCGAAAAGTATTGCTGAGCTATGTTAAGTTTTTTGTTGAAAATGGTGTTGGTGCATGTGCTGGGCGATTTTGTGCTGCAACCCGATGGGTGGATCCGACACAAAGCAAAGCACAAGCTGCGCTCGAATCGCCTCTATGCGCATGTTTTGGTGCACCTGCTGCTTTTTTTGCTGGTGTTTGGTTTTAAGCCGACTTATTATTGGGCGGCGCTGGTGATGGTGGTGACGCACTTTGTGATTGATGCGGCCAAGTTGTATTTGAATCGATTGGATCAGCCGGTGTTGTTGTTTGTGGGCGATCAGTTCTTGCATTTTTTGGTGTTGGTGGGACTGGCTTACTGGTATTATCCCGATGAATGGTCGTTTGCCTGGTTGGGGTCGGACCGCTTTGTGCTGGCGCTCATTGCGGTGCTGCTGATGACTTACGGGATTTCCATTATGGTGAAGAATTTTTTGTCGCGTTGGAGTCAGCGTGAGTTGGAGCTGCCCAAATCAAGCAGGAAGGGCACGTCGCTGGCTTCGGCAGGCTTGTACATCGGCATGCTCGAGCGCCTGTTTATCTTCGGCTTTATTCTGCTTAATCAATGGTCGGGCATTGGTTTTCTGCTGGCCGCAAAGTCCATTTTCCGTTTTGGCGACCTCACGCGTGGGCGCGACCGCAAATTAACGGAATACATTCTTATCGGAACCCTGTTGAGTTTTGGTCTGGCCATGTTGGGGACGCTCGTCTTCAAATGGTTGTGGGCCTTGGTGTGACAAAAAGGCCCGTGCTTTTACCATTGGTAGCGCAGTCCCAGGTAAAAATTGCGGGGTTCGCCGGGATAGTAGTAACGGGCGGGCTG
>DUOK01000259.1 GCA_012838865.1 Bacteroidales bacterium
GGTCGGTATAAGAGCGGTCCTCCCCGATGTGGGTGTAGGTCACCGAATAAAGCACCGTCTGTCCGTCGGGCGACACCCGCGTGCTGCCCAAACGGCCGAAGGACCAGAGTGCCTCCGGAGTCATGCGGTCGCTGCTTAGCTGCAGGTCGCGGTTGTGGTGACTTTGGTCTTCTTGCACAGGGGTACTGCACGACCCAAAAAGCAGGCCCGCCAGGGCCGTAAACAGAAGAATCCGTTGCATGAGATGTGTATTATTTTGTTGTTATTTTAGTTGCAGCAGAACGGGGCAGTGGTCGCTGCCCATTACCTGATCCAGAATGTCGGCTTGTTGCACCTTGGAGAGCAAGGGTGTGCTGACCAAGAAATAGTCAATTCTCCAGCCCACGTTCTTGCCCCTGGCACCAGCACGGTAACTCCACCAGCTGTATCGATCGGTCAGGTCGGGATAAAAGTGGCGAAAAGTATCTGTGAATCCCCCCTGTGTGAAGCGATCCATGCCGTCAATCTCTTCCTGCATATAACCTGCCGCCTTATTGTAATTGGCCTTGGGACGGGCCAAATCAATAGCCTTATGTGCAACATTAAAATCTCCGCAGACCACAACCGGCTTGTGAGCTTCCAATGCCTTGAGATAATTGAAAAAAGCCAGGTCCCATTCTTGCCGATAGGACAGCCGCTTTAAGTCGCTGCCCGAGTTGGGCACATATACATTGACCAGATAAAAGTCCTCATATTCGGCACAAAGCACCCTTCCCTCCTGGTCGTGTTGTGCCGAGCCTATGTCGCTGCTCACCTTTATGGGCATTGTTTTGCTGATAATCGCGGTTCCTGAATAGCCCTTGCGTTCGGCCGAATTGCTGAAAATGTGATGACTGTCTTTTAGTGCTTCCAGGGTTTCAGCCACTTGGTGATCCTGCGCCTTGGTTTCCTGGAGACACAGTACGTCGGGAGCCATTGTTTCGAAATCTGAAAAAAAGTTTTTCTGAGCAACAGCACGAATGCCATTTACATTCCATGAAATGAGTTTCATTATTTTTCTTTTTTGAAAGGTAAAGATACATTTTATCCGAAAACATAAAGTTTTTATCTCCAAAGAGCCTTCCCTTTTCTAAAAGGGGCTTATTTTTATGCTTGATATATAATTGCGGCTTTTTTAGAAGTCAATAAAACTGAATGTATGAGAAAGAATCTGATTTTAATTTTGATTGCCGGACTTATGGCAACTTGTGCACCAACCAAAGCCCCAGGAGACTCCACTGGTGCCAGGGCGCAGAATCCCATTATTTTTGCTGATGTGCCAGATGTGGCTATGGTAAGAGTCGACGATGTTTATTACATGGCCAGTACCACCATGCACATGAATCCAGGTTTGCCCATCATGAAATCTTCGGACCTGGTGAATTGGGAATTGGTGAGTTATGCCTACGATACTTTAGTGAGCAATCCCCAAATGAATCTGGAAGAGGGTCAAAATGCCTATGGTCGTGGATCATGGGCACCCAGTATTCGTTACCACAATGGATTGTTTTATGTTTCTACATTTTCCGCGACTTCGGGTAAAACCCATATTTATACGAGCTCCGATCCCGAAAATGATCCTTGGAAGGCACATACCTTTGAGCCTGTTTTGCATGACCACAGCCTCTTTTTCGAAGACGATAGAGTTTACCTCATATATGGTGGCGGCGATGTGCGGATTGCCGAGCTTGAAGATGATTTGTCGGGATTGAAGCCCGGAGGGATAAATCAAGTATTGGTTCCCGATGCCGGAAAGGTGGCAGCCGAAAATCTGATGCTCCATGCCGAGGGTTCACAGTTGTATAAGCACAAAGGAAAGTACTATTTGTTTAACATTACCTGGCCACAGAACGGTATGCGTACGGTTGTTGTGCATCGGGCCGACCAGTTGACTGGTCCTTATGAAGGACGTGTAGCCTTGCAGGACCGGGGGATTGCTCAGGGGTGCATTATTGACACCCCGGAAGGGGAATGGTATGCTTATTTATTCCGTGATTTTGGGGCCGTAGGCCGGATTCCGTATTTGGTTCCAATGCAATGGGAGAACGATTGGCCTGTTTTGGGTGTTGATGGCGTAGTTCCCGATACGCTGGACCTACCCGTTTCTAATATCAATGCTGCAGGAATTGTTGCTTCCGATGAGTTTGAGCGCACCCCCGGTGATTCGGGTTTGCCTTTGGCCTGGCAGTGGAACCATAATCCCGTGCACGATTTGTGGTCTCTGAGCCAGCGTCCCGGGTTTTTGCGCCTGATTAATGGTCGCCTGGATGGGGATGTGTTGCAAACACGGAACACCCTTACACAGCGAACTTTTGGTCCTAAAAGCAGCGCCGAAACTGCCCTTGAACTGGGGGGGATGAAGGATGGTGATTTTGCTGGCCTTCTGGCTCTCCAACGCCACTATGGTTATGTGGGTGTTAAAATGGAGAACGGTAAAAAGTCATTGATTATGGTGCGCAGTGAGGACGATGCCCCGGTCGAAAAGGAGGTTTTGGCGCTGACAGGCGATCGCGTTTATTTGAAAATAGCTTGTGACTTTACTGAAAGAACCGACCAGGCAGTCTTTTTCTACAGTCTTGATGGTGAAGACTGGCAAGAGGTGGGCGACACCCTGAGCATGCGCTATACCTTACCCCATTTTATGGGGTATCGTTTCGGTCTGTTTTCTTATGCTACAGCAGAAACCGGTGGTTATGTTGATTTTGATTACTACCGGGTTGGTGCCGGCGAGTAAGTCTTGATGGTTAAAAAGCCTGCCCCCTCTCTGAAGATGGAGGCAGGCTTTTTCTTGTTTTGCGTCTCGTTGTTTATTTTACCTCTAACTTTAATGCAGCCCTGTTGTGGGAATTAACTACCGCAACAAGGTAAACACCTGCCGGCAGATTGGCCTCTACTGATATACGGCGTTTATCCGCATAGTCTTTTTCAAACAGCCTTCTCCCCTGAAGGTCGTAAACCATCACCTTAGTGTTTTGATCAATGTAATCCGATTCAATTACAAAATTGCCATCTGAACTCGGATTGTTCTTCAGTTGGTAGCCGCCAGTTTCGTTACTGTTGTTCAGTAATTCATCTGCCGATATGCTGCTGTTCTTTAAACGCTGCAAAGAC
>DUOK01000260.1 GCA_012838865.1 Bacteroidales bacterium
CGACCTGGTGTATCTGAACAAGCAATCGCTGGCCACCGATGTCCAGATTTTGTACCAAACACTGTTGTATCTCGTCAAAAAGCTCTTTGCCACCAAGCACTGAGTCTGTTTATCGGTAAAACTTATGATGCTCTACCTGACCGCTGGCTTTCTGCAAACGCAATAAAACCACGACCCAAACATTCGGCCAGTCGTTGCTTTGCACATGAGGCACAAACCTTAAAACCGAAAAGCCATGATTAAAGCCTGTTTGTTCGATTTGGACGGCGTTATAGTCGACACCGCCAAATACCATTACATCGCCTGGAAGAAACTGGCCAAAGAGCTGGGCTTCGACTTTAGCGAAACCGACAATGAGCGACTGAAGGGGGTAAGCCGTATGGCTTCGCTCGACATCCTGCTCGAAATTGGCGGCATAAGTATAACACCGGCCGAAAAGGAAAGGCTCGCCCATCAAAAAAACGAACATTACGTGTCTTTCATCACCCAAATGCAAGCCGACGAGGTTTTGCCGGGGGCACGTGAATTTCTGAAGGCTTGTCGCAAGGCCGGTATCGCCACAGCCCTGGGCTCGGCCAGCAAAAATGCGATGACCATTCTGGAGCGCCTGGAGCTGACCGACCTTTTTGATGTCGTTGTGGATGGCACCCATACCACCAAAGCCAAGCCCGATCCGGAAGTATTCCTGAAGGGCGCTGAGGCGCTGAAGGTGAACCCGGCGCATTGCGTGGTTTTTGAAGACGCGGAAGCCGGCGTGGAGGCCGCTCTGGCTGCGGGAATGAAATGCGTGGGCATTGGGCATCCCGAGATCCTGACAAAGGCCCATCTTATTATTGACGGTCTGCACCAAATGGACCTTCAAAAATTGAACAACATTCAATAAGCACCCAACTATGAGACAATATTTGAAGAACGACCCCTGGAAGATCATTGAAGAGGGTTTTCATCCCGATTACCACCAGGCCTCTGAAAGCATTTTCAGTCTGGGCAACGGCAAAATGGGCCAACGGGCCAATTTTGAGGAACAGTACAGCGGGCCCTCCTTACAGGGGAGTTACATTGCGGGAGTTTATTACCCCGACAAGACCCGGGTAGGCTGGTGGAAAAATGGCTATCCGGAGTATTTTGCAAAAGTACTGAATGCACCCAACTACATTGGCATCCACCTAAAGGTAGATGGCGAAGCGCTGGACTTATTTACCTGTGCCACCAGCGACTTTGTTCGCACCCTCGACATGAAAAAAGGGCTGCTGACCCGCAGCTTTACAGCTACCCTAAGCGGAGATAAAAAGATTAAGGTGGAAACAGCACGCTTCCTGAGCATGACCGATGCCGAGACTGCGCTGCTTCGCTTCAGTGTTACGCCGCTGAACTTCTCCGGAAAAATAGAACTTACGCCCTATCTCGATGGCGATGTGGAAAACGAAGACGCCAACTACGACGAAAAATTCTGGAACATTTTGGAAACAGCCAGTTCCGATGAAGAGGGACATTTGCTGTCGCAGACCAAGAAACTGGATTTTCGGGTGGCCTTTGCCATGCGCTGGAGCATCAACAGTCGAAACACCCGGGTGACAGCTGCGCACAATGAAGTACGCAGCGACATCGCCATCAGTACTTCGGTCGCCGAAAACGAAACGGTGGTGCTCGACAAATTTGTAGGCGTTTGCAGCTCCCTGAATCATCCGGCCGACCAGTTGGTGACTAAAGCCAGGGAAAAGGCGCTGCAGGCCCAGACGGCCGGGTTCGACAAGATGCTGCGCGCACACAGCGAAAAATGGGACAACATCTGGCTGCATGCCGACATCAAAATAGAAGGCGATGTGGCGGCTCAGCAAGCCATCCGCTTCAACATTTTTCAACTGAACCAGACTTATACGGGCGACGATGAGCGCCTGAACGTGGGTCCCAAAGGATTCACAGGAGAAAAATACGGCGGCACTACCTATTGGGACACCGAGGCTTACTGCATCCCCTTCTTCCTGGCCACGGCCCCTGCCCACGTTACGCGCAATCTTTTGATATATCGTTACAAGCACCTGCAGAAGGCCATCGAAAACGCCGAAAAGCTGGGCTTCACCAATGGCGCCGCCCTCTACCCCATGGTAACCATCAACGGGGAAGAGTGTCACAACGAGTGGGAAATTACCTTTGAGGAAATCCACCGCAATGGTGCCATTGCCTTTGCCATCCACAATTACATCAGGCATACCGGCGACGAAAAATACCTGGAAGAATACGGTTTGGAGGTTCTCATAGCCATTGCCCGCTTCTGGGCCCAACGCGCCACCTGGTCGGGCGACAAGCAAAAATACGTTATTCTGGGCGTGACCGGTCCCAACGAATACGAGAACAACATCAACAACAACTGGTACACCAACAAAATGGCCACCTGGTGTCTCGACTATGCACTGGAAGCCTTGCAAGTGGTAAAACAAAGCAATCCGGCACGCTATGCGGTCATCTTGGAAAAAACCAATTTTGAAGAGGCGTCCGAGCGCAAGCACTGGCAGGAGGTGAGCAGTCAAATGTACTTCCCCTACAACCAGGAATTGGGTATTTATATGCAGCAGGACGGGTTTATGGACAAGGAGCAAATCATGGCCAGCGACTTGCCTGTGGCACAACGCCCCATCAACCAGCACTGGTCGTGGGACCGCATTCTGCGTTCCTGCTTCATCAAGCAGGCCGATACCCTGCAGGGCATTTACGTACTCGAGCACGAGTACGATACGGAAACCATTCGAAAGCACTTCGACTTCTACGAACCCCTTACCGTGCACGAATCGTCCCTCTCGCCCTGCGTACACAGCATTCTGGCTGCACGCATCGGTCGCCTCAACAAGGCCTATGAAATGTACCTGCGCACCAGTCGCCTCGACCTGGACGATTACAACAACGAGGTGCATGAGGGCCTGCACATTACCAGTATGGCGGGCACCTGGATGTCGATTGTCGAAGGCTTTGGCGGCAAGAGGGTTCACGACGGCCACTTGTTCCTGAATCCCATTATTCCCGAGCAATGGACGGCCTACACCTTCCGCATCACTTTCAGGGGAAGGGATTTGGAAGTGCGGGTGGACCAAAAGAGTGTGAACATTCTGTCGCACGCCAGACAGACCGCCGAACTGCGTCTGTACAATCAAGTCATTACCATTGAACCGGGCGCCTCGGTGAGTGCCGCCTTAAAACCAGATTTCTATGCATAAGACAATTAGCTTTGTGGCCCTACTGGCCCTTTTGACCCTCAGCTTTGGATTTGCTGCCAAGGCCCAGCAGGTAGAACGCCTGGAGCCGTCCTCGTGGTGGATCGGCTTTCAGAACCCCCGGGTACAAGTCCTTGTATACGGCCAGGACATAGCCACCCTGCAAGCTTCCGTTGACCACCCGGGAGTAGCACTGGAAAAGACCATTGCAGTGGAAAACCCCAACTACTTGTTTCTAGATCTGCTGATTGACGAAACAGCACAACCGGGAGAGGTGAAAATAGATTTCAAGCAAGGCAAACGCGTACGCACAAGCGCGGTGTTCGAATTGCTGGAACGGGAAGCCGGCTCGGCCAGCCGGGAAGGCTTTAACCAGAGCGATGCCATTTACCTGATTATGCCCGACCGTTTTGCCAACGGCAAAACGGAGAACGACGAAATACCCGGCATGCTCGAAAAGCTGAACCGCGAAGACCCTTACGGTCGCCATGGCGGCGACCTCGAGGGCATTCGTCAGCGGCTGGATTTCATTGCCGACATGGGCTTTACCGCCATTTGGATCAACCCGGTACTCGAAAACGACCAGCCCCAATCCTCGTACCACGGCTACGCCATTACCGATTACTATCGGGTGGACCAGCGTTTGGGCTCGAACGAGGAGTATCGTCAACTGGTTCAGGAGGCGCGTTCCAAAAACATCAAAATAATTAAGGACATGGTGTTCAATCATTGTGGCCATAAGCATTGGTGGATGAACGACCTGCCCATGGGCGACTGGGTGCATCAATATCCCGAATTCACCCGCAGCAATTACCGCCTGAGCACCGTGGCCGACCCCTATGCGGCCAAGGCCGATCTCGACCTGACCACCAAGGGTTGGTTCGACACCAGTATGCCCGACATGAACATGACCAATGAACTGGTGCGCAACTACATGATCCAGAACAGCATTTGGTGGATTGAATACGCCGGTCTCCAGGGCATTCGCATGGATACCTATCCCTACCCCGACAAGGAAGCGATGGCCGAGTGGATCAAGCGGGTTAAAGCAGAGTACCCCGACTTCTCTATAGTGGGCGAAGCCTGGATATCCCAAGCATCCAAACTGGCCTACTGGCAAAAGGATTTCCCCAATCAGGATGGTTACAACTCTGAGATGAAGCTCCTGATGGACTTTCCGATGGCCGAGGCCCTTGGCGCTGCCTTTAATGAAGGTGAAGGCTGGGGAAGTGGCCTGCAACGCCTCTACGATGTGTTGGCCGACGACCACCTTTACCGCTATCCCAAGCATCTGGTGGTTTTTGCTGAGAACCACGACCTGGGGCGCATGGGGCATTTTTACGGTGGCGACATCAACAAAATGAAACTGGCCATCGCCTTCCTGGGTACCGTAAGGGGCATCCCCCAATGGTACTACGGCAGTGAACTCCTGATGATGGGCGACGGAGGAGCCTCGCATGGGGCCATTCGGCAGAATTATCCGGGCGGCTGGCCGGGCGACGAACGCGATGCCTTCACCAGCGAAGGACGAAGTGCCACGGAAAATGAGCTGCTCGACTATTTGAGCGCCGTGCTCAACTACCGAAAAACCAGCGAAGTGCTTCAACAAGGCCATACCCTGCACTTTTTACCGGAAAACCAGGTTTATGTTTACTTCCGCTATCTCGGTGAGGAAGCTGTGATGGTGCTTATGAACAACAATGAAAACGAAGTCGCTGAGTTGGACACGGCACGTTTCAACGAAATATTGAAGGACTATAAATCCGGCCGGGAAGTGGTCAGCGGGCAGACTTTCGAATCATTAAACAAAATCAAAATACCGGCTAAGTCTGCATTTATCATTGAATTAAAGCCATAAAAAAACCAGAAAGCAGGGAAAGCTTTGGAAAAATGGAACAATTGACTGCAGAATTCATTAAATTTCGGCATACAATATGTAAGCATCGTTTTACGTTAATTGATTAAGCCTGAATTTTTTAAACCTATAAATTATGATGAGCAACCTGCACGTTTCCATTAAATCAACGCTTTCCCTTCTGATTTTCCTTTTCGTTGCGGGACTGCTGCATGCAGTCCCCACGGAAGTGGAAAACAACACCCGTCTCATCACCTACCACCAATCATCTGACCATCTGACGCTTAAAACGAACGAAGGTTTCCTTCGCATTCAATTGATGGACGAAGATGGCATCCTTTATTTTTCCTTTGCCAGCGACTCCGTTTTCCTTGCCCCCACCGACGCGGTATCCCTCAAGCCAGCAACAGCATCCATCATCATTCGGAACACTACCGAAACACTGGATGTTCGTATGGGCAATGTGTACTTTAAAGTGGCTAAAAACCCCTTTGAAATTCGCATCACCACAGGCGCCGACAACAGAGATGAGATGGTAATTTCAGGGCCTTTTAAAGGGCCCAATGGTGCCGGCATCTGCTTGCCGCTCGACACCCGTGAAAAGATAATGGGTGGCGGCGCCCGGGCCATAGACATCAATCGACGGGGAAGAATCCTGCAACTAAGCAATCAGGCCAATTACGGCTATGGCTGGGGAGCCGACAAGCTCAACTACTCCCTGCCCCTCTTTTACTCATCAAAAAAATACCTGGTCTTTTTTGATGCGCCCCAGCGCGCCACCGCCGATATTGGCGCCAGCCAACGCAACAGATTCAGACTCGAATCGGCACAACAAGCCTTCAACTTTTACGCGATAACCGGTCCCAATTACCAGAACCTGTTGAAAAAATACACCCGTCTGACCGGCACCCAACCACTGCCTCCCCTTTGGGCCCTGGGCAATCTGCAGAGCCGATTCGGCTATCGCTCGCAAAATGAACTTACGCAAGTGGTCGACTCCATGATTAAGGGCAAATACCCTCTCGATGCCGTGTTTATTGACCTGTATTGGTTTGGAAAAGGAGAAGGCGACTACCGCATGGGCAACCTCAGCTGGGACCAGGAGCAATGGCCCACACCGGGTGCCATGATGCAAAGCCTCCGTAACAAAGGCATAAAAACCCTGCTCATCACCGAACCCTATTTCCTTACCTCCTCAGCACACTATCGGGAGGCTGCTGAAAAAGGATATTTTGGACAAAACCAGGAAGGGCAGCCCTTTGTAATCGAAGACTTCTTCTTTGGAAAAGCCGCGCTCCTGGATGTCTTTAAGCCCGAAACCAGCCCTTGGTTCTGGCAAAAGCACCAAGCGCTGATTGAACAAGGCGTGGCCGGCTGGTGGGGCGATTTGGGTGAGCCCGAAAAACACCCCGACAGCATATACTATCACAAAGGGCTCTCCCAGGATGTTCACAACCTATATGGCCACTATTGGGCCAAGATGCTGAGTGAGCGCTACCGCAGGCACCATCCGAAAGTACGTCTGTTCAACCTGGTACGTGCAGGCTATGCCGGCAGCCAGCGCTATTCCGTTTTCCCCTGGTCGGGCGATGTAGCGCGCAGCTGGAGCGGACTCAAGGCACAGCTGCCCATTATGCTGACCATGTCGATGTCGGGACTCCCTTACATGCACCACGATGTAGGCGGGTTTACCGGCGGAGAAATGGACGATGAACTTTACACACGATGGGCACAGCTGGGTGTTTTTTCCCCGATTTACCGTCCGCATGGGGCAGGAGTGCCCGCTGAGCCCATTTACTACAGCGACCAAACCCAGAAAATTGTACGTGAGTTCATCGAGCTGCGCTATCGGCTCATTCCCTACATCTACACCCTCGCCTACCGCCAGGCAGCCTTTGGCGAACCCCTGGTGCGCCCCCTTATTTATGAGCAATCCGACGACTATTTGGTGGACATCTACGACACCTACTATTTTGGAAAAAATCTGCTGGTGGCCCCCATTCTGGAACCCGGTCGCACCAGTCGCAGAGTCGAGCTGCCCTTAGGGGCCTGGTTCCACTATTACTCCGGCACCTTCTATTTGGGTGGACGCACGGTGGAGGTGCCTGCCCCCCTCAACGAAATTCCGGTCTTCGTGAAAGCCGGAAGTTTCATCCCCACCATACCGCTTCAGCAATCGCTGGATCAGCTCAACACCGACCAGCTCACCATCACTTATTATCACCACGAATCGGTAAAGCAAAGCAAGGATGAACTCTATCTGGATTGTGGGAAAAACGCCAAAGCCCTGGAAGAAGGTGCCTATCAACTCTTCACCTTTAAAGCACAGAACACCGATAAGGAGCTGACTATCGATATTTCACACAACAATGGGGTTTACCTGCTTCGACCGGGGCGTAGGACCATCATACTGGAAATCAACAACTGGGGAGGTCGACCCGAACAAGTGAGAATAGACGGTAAAAATGTCGATTTTCGTTATGTTCCCCGAAATAAGCAAACACAAATAGAATTTACTATGGGTGCCGACCCGGTCAATATTCGCATCAGATAAATCAACCATAAACACACCTATATGAACAACTACAAACTCAACATTCTGGTATTTTTTACGGCAGTACTCACTGCCTGTAATCCAGGCGCACCCACCCAGAAGGAAGCGCCGCTTATCAGTCAGACCCCTGTGCCCGAATGGCTTAACGATGCCGTAATTTATGAAGTAAACCTGCGCCAATACACCCCCGAAGGCAGCTTTGAAGCCTTCGCCAACCACCTGCCCCGTTTGCAGGAACTGGGTGTAGACATCCTCTGGTTCATGCCCATCCATCCCATCGGGCAGGAAAACCGAAAGGGAGAACTGGGTTCCTATTACTCCATCCGTGATTACAAAGCCGTCAACCAGGAATTTGGCAGCTTTGAGGACTTCAAAGCGCTGGTGGATAAGGCCCATGAACTGGGCATGAAGGTGGTGCTCGACTGGGTGGCCAACCATACGGCCTGGGACCATGCCTGGGTAAGTGAGCACCCCGACTGGTACGAAAAAGACAGCACTGGAAACATGTTTGCTCCGATGGACTGGAGCGATGTGGTGCAGCTCGACTACGACAACCCGGAAATGCGTGCAGCCATGCAGGATGCTTTGGCCTTTTGGGTTAGAGAGGCAAACATAGACGGCTACCGTTGCGATGTGGCAGGAATGGTTCCGGTTGACTTCTGGGAAGAAGCCACTTCGAACCTACAGCAAATAAAGCCGGTATTTATGTTGGCCGAAGACGAGGACGAAACGGCCCTGCTCAACAAGGCTTTTAACGCCAATTACGGATGGGCCTTACACCACCTGCTCAACGGACTTGCCCAGGGCACAGCCAAAGCCTCGGATCTGCAGGCCCACATTGAGGAACAGCAGCAAAAATTGCCACGGGGCGCATTCTCCATGCAGTTTACCACCAACCACGACGAAAACAGCTGGAACGGCACGGTGTTCGAGCGTATGGGCGCTGCCTACCCCACCCTGGCTGCACTGACCTTTGTAGTAGAAGGCATGCCCCTTATCTACAGTGGGCAGGAAGCCGGCCTCAACAAACAACTCGAGTTCTTTGAGAAAGACACCATAGACTGGAGTGATCTGAGTCTGACCCCCTTTTACCAGCAACTCATTCGACTAAAAAAAGAAAATCCGGCACTCTGGAACGGCAACGCCGGAGGAAGCATGGAATTTCTGAACAACATAAAGCCGGAGCAAGCACTGGTGTTTAAAAGGACACGGGACAATAACAGCATTTACGCCATCTTTAACCTGTCGGACCAGCCCCTTTTTTTACCCATCGACTTCAGTCTGGAGGGCCAATACGAAGACACGCTTACCGGTGAAAAGATAAATCTCTCCAACGAAAGCCTGGAGCTGGCTCCCTGGGCCTATCATTTAATCAGCACAAAAGAATAAGTTTCCCTTTCTGCACACCAATAAAAAGACCGGTTGCTGGCCAGCAACCGGTCTTTTTCTACTATGGGCAATAAGCCCCAGCCTCCTTAGCGTGTAATAATTTCAATATTTGCCGTTCGCAATCCCCTGGCAGTGGCCCTAACCTTAATGGTACCCGGCTCACGCTCACTACGCACCACCAACATGGCCTTACCCTGAAAGGCCTTGCGCTTATCTGCTACAAAAGGTGCATCCGTAATCATATCGGCACTGCTGACCGCCAAATTAGAACCGGCTCCGCTCACCCTGAAACTGATCTCATGTTCGGCATTCGGAACCAGCACGCCGTTTTTGTCCACAACCTTAACCGTAACATACGAAAGATCCTGACCATCGGCATTGATCTCCGAACGATCGGCCTCCAACACGATCCTGGCAGGAGCCCCTGCGGTCTCCAGGCGATGCCGGGCGACCTCTTTACCATCAATTTTGCTGACTGCCTCAATCACCCCGGGCTCGTAGGGAATGCGCCAGGCCAGGTTTTTATGCATCGCAGGCCCCAGATTTATCGGATTATCCGGATCGTATTCATCTGCCGTATAGGCCCTGATGTCCTTGGTATAATACTCCTCCGGCACTTGCAGCACGCCCATCGAACGACCATTCAAAAACAGCTCCACTTCCTGTGCATTGCTGAAGGTATACAAATCCACACTATCGCGTCCTGCCCAGTTCCAATGAGAGAAAAGCGGCTGATAGCGCAATTGCACCTCATTCCAATACTGCTGACGAACATTGCTGTCGTCAAAAGCCGCAATATGCACCATAGGCTCCTCGCTGTACAAACTGTGAATGTAGTAGCTGAAAGGTTTCCAATGATCGTTCCAGTCGATGATGCCATTGGTCCACCCTTTAGCCGGCCAGCCAAATGATTCACCGATGTAATCGGTACCTCCCCAGTAGAAGAGGCCAACCGAACTGCGATGATCAAAATTGAACCACTCATTACCCAGGTTACCCACCTGGGCTTCACTCAACATAAAAATCAGCTGAGGATGGTTGGCCTTATCCACCGGCCAAAACTCTTCCCGATAATTGGTGCTGACCACATCCATATAAAACACCATTTCGGGGGGACCCTCACGGTAATAATTCTCACTGCGGTAGGCACCACTCTTCCGGGATGGGTGCAGACCTACAGTAATGGCCCTGCTGGGTTCAAAACTGCGAATAAAATCATATATCTTCTTCGTCATGGGAACCCCAAAATCGTAACGGGGACTCCGTTGCTGGTGCACTTCGTTTCCTGCACTCCAAATAATGATGGAAGGGTGATTGCGATCCCGCTTTAAAAAAGCCATCAAACTCTCCTCCCAGTGGTCTTCAAAACGATTGCCCTGACCAAAAAACTGGTCGGCCCACTTATCAAAGGGTTCATCCACCACCAACATTCCGTTGCGGTCGCACCAATCCAAAATAAACTTATCGTGTGGATTATGGCTCAAGCGAATGGCGTTCACCCCCAGTCGCTTCAAGCCCTCCAAACGTCGTTCAAAGCCTCTTTCAAAGGCTGCGGCACCAAGGGGCCCCAAATCGTGGTGAATGTTGACGCCCTTAGCCAGGACTTTACGACCATTAAGCAAAAGGCCTTCCTCAGGCGTAAACTCCACGGTACGAATACCAAAGGGAGTACGATACAAATCACTCAGCTCCCCCTCTACTTCAACACGCGATACTACCTCATAAAGTTCAGGATGCTCAATATCCCACCTTCGTGGAGAAACCACTTTTGCCTGCTGACGAAAATAATAAACTTCGCCTGAGGCTACCGGAACGGTACTGGTCAATGTTTGCAGAACCTTTCCTTCGGGATCCTTCACATCCGAATGTAAGGTTACCCAAACGCTGTCGGGGCGACTGTTCACCACTTCGGTCTGCAAAGCAACCCTGGCAACTTCGTCGCTGACAAAGGGCGTATGCACATAAGTACCGTGATAATCCACATAAACCGGTTCGGTCACCAACATCCATACATCCCGGTAAATACCCTCCCCATTGTACCAGCGGGAACTCTCCAAATCGGTATTGTCATAACTCACCGCCATTACATTGGGCACTCCGGCTTTTATAACATCGGTGACATCCACCAAAAAGCCTTCATAGCCATTCAACTGATGCGCCACCTCCCGGCCATTCAAAAACACTCTGGCATCGCGGTAAACCCCTTCAAACTCGAAAAACACCCGTTTTCCCTGCAGCTCCGCCTCGGGGGTAAAAACCTTACGGTACCAGCCCTTTTGCCGCGGCAAAAAACCATTCTTCTGATCCGAACCCAAACTGTCCTTTACAAAAGGACCTGCAATACTGGCATCGTGCGGAAGATCCACACTTTGCCAACGACTGTCGTCAAAGCCCTCTGCTGCAGCTGCGGTTGTTCCGTCCAGCGAAAACCGCCAGTCAAAATTAAACGAAATCCTGGTCCGCTCGGCCCTTAGCCCTGCAACTACCATAAGGAAAATGAAACTTGAAATAAGTATCCTCATAAACAAATCTATTTAGTTAACA
>DUOK01000261.1 GCA_012838865.1 Bacteroidales bacterium
TACCTGTTGCAGGAAGAAGCAAAATTGCTCTGCGAGCTGAGCATCCTCGGCTGGCAACGTTATTTGGTAAGTCCCTGGCAAGAGGCCAGCCTTACCCAGAAGTATGCCTGTCTGCTGCGTCTCGGAGATTTGAGAGGCAAGGGTTTCGACGAAGTGGAAGTGGTCTTGCGTGGAAGCGATTTTTTGGGTGTAGATATGGGTGTTGTCAAAGGACAGCCTCTGTTCCCCGGAACCATCGCCCCAAATGGGCTGGAGCCTCACGAAGCCTGTCGGATGTTTTGGTATGCAGGAATGAGTCCGCGTTTATCGGTAAGTGCGTTGTTTGCCCTTCCTGAAGGACAGGCCAACGAAGCCCTGCTTGGCGCAGAAGTGGTTTGGCATTTTTTCGACGGTTACCTGGGCCGACTGCCCGATTATCCCGAAGAGGAAAGCGGTCGCTATAAAAAGTACCTGGTTCCCCTGGATGCACTGGACGAGCCCTTGTGTTTTGTACGTAACCTGCAGAACGACCGCTGGTGGATGCAGACCGGCGTTCAGGCAGAAGATGTTTATTTGCCTTGCAGCAGAAGTGACTTCAGGTTGGCCCTGCGCAACATGCTCCCCGAGCGATTGTGGCGTTTTTTGATGCGCAGGGACGAAATTCGTCAAGCAGGCCTGTAGCACGGATTAAGCACTTAAAGTTGTAACCTTAGTTGTTCAAATTTAGTATATGGCCCTAGTTTTTCGTCGAATCTTTTCTGCAACTTTTGTTTTTTTTGCGTTATTTTGCACAAGAATAGAAGCTGTTGCTCAATTCGATTCGCAGTTTAGTCAAAATATGTTTAACCCACTGGTGTTTAATCCCGGCTATGCCGGCAACAGTGGAAGGGTCAATGTAACAGCCGCCAACCGGCAACAATGGGTTGGCATCGAGGGCGCTCCCACAGCAACGGTTGTAGGAGCAGATATGTCCACCTTCCTTTTGGGAAGTCCCGCAGGGGTCGGACTGGTTTTGGTGAATGAAGAGGTCGGGTTTTTCAACACCCTGCAAATTTCAGGCGTTTTGTCGCGCCGCTTCGAACTCAATGAGAGTGTCCTAAGCGCCGGGGTGAGTCTGGGTTTGGTGAATCAGGTGTTTGATGCAAGCAAAGTTGTGGTGGCTCCGGGAGGAAGTGACTATCATAAACCCGACGATCCGGCCATCTTCGGAGAGGAAGAAAACGGTACTACAGCCGACATCGGTTTTGGTGCCGCATGGGTTCACCCCCGCTTTCATGCCGGTATTTCGGTCTTGCATTTATTTGCACCAAAACCAAACTTTAAACATCAATTGCCCGTATACCTCCCACGTTCTTTTTTTTTCAGCGCGGGTTATGTTCATCAGATGGAGGAGGCGCCTGTAGCATGGCGACCGTCCGTCTTAATAAAGAACAGCGGGCCCAGTTGGCAGTTTGATGTAAATATGCTGGCCTTGTTCAGAGATAAGTATTGGGCAGGTTTGGGCTGGCGACTGCAAGACGCGGTGTTGTTGATGGCGGGACTGGAAATTGGCAACGGAATAAGAGCCGGTTACAGTTACAACATTAGCACCTCCGCATTGGGAAGGGCCGGAAGTGGAGGCAGTCATGAGATCATGTTGGGTTATACCTTTGATCTTTCGTTGGGGAAAAGAAACATGAGATATAAAAGTGTTCGTTTTTTGTAAAAAAGTAGCAGTTATTATATAGAATATCCGAAAACTATGAAGAAAGTACTTGCCCTTTGTATGGTTTTACTCACCATTTTAAGCGGATGCGGACAATCCAGCAATGGTGAGCTTGTCGGGGTACCGCGGCGCGCTTCGTTTTATGAGCCCGATCCCTTCGGAATGTTGTACATTCCCCAGGGTAGTTTCAATATGGGCCTGAACGATCAGGACATGGCCGGTACCATGACCACCCAGACCCGTACTGTTTCTATCCCTTCCTTTTGGATGGATGAAACCGAGATTACCAACACCGAATACCGGCAGTTTGTATATTGGGTCCGCGACAGTATTGCCCGCAGAATGTTGGGCGACTCCTTTGAAGAGTTTTTAATTATGGAGGACCGGTACGGGAACATCATTGATCCCCCTTACCTGAACTGGCGCACCCGTCTCGACTGGAACAACGAGGAATATGCCGAAGTTCTGGAAGATCTTTTCCTGCCGGAAAATGAGCGTTTTTTCCGTCGCAAGGAAGTAGATACCCGTAAGTTGAACTACGATTACGAGTGGGTAGATCTGCAACAGGCGGCCAAAAAAACCAACCGTTACAATTACGAAACCAATTCGTACGACGGGGAAGTGTACAATCAGTTTGGTGAGCGGGTGCAGGCCACAGACCGTTCGGCCTTTATCATGAAAGACCGCGTAAATGTGTATCCCGACACCCTGGTTTGGATTGCCGACTTCACCTATTCGTTCAACGAGCCCATGACCGAAAAATACTTCTGGCATCCCGGTTTCGACGAATATCCTGTAGTGGGTGTGAGCTGGAAGCAGGCTTCTGCTTTTGCCGTGTGGCGTACCCAGCTGATGAACAACTTCCTGCGTTCCAAAGGTCAGCCCGAAGTACAAAACTACCGCTTGCCCAGCGAAGCAGAATGGGAATATGCAGCCCGTGGCGGTCTGGACCAGAACCTGTATCCCTGGGGTGGCTTGTACACCCGCAACGATCAGGGTTGCTTCCTGGCCAACTTCAAACCTTTGCGCGGTCGTTATGCCGACGACGGTGGCTTACGTACCATGACCGTAGGTTCTTTTGCGCCCAACGATTTTGGCTTGTACGATATGGCCGGTAATGTGGCCGAATGGACGGCCAGTGCTTTCGATGAATCGTCCTACACCTTTATGCACGATATGAATCCCACCTACAAATACAATGCCCTGCCCGGCGATCACCATGTGATGAAGCGCAAGGTCATTCGTGGGGGATCCTGGAAGGATGTCGCCTTTTTCCTTCAGAACAGCACCCGTACCTATGAGTACGACGATTCAAGCAAATCATACATCGGTTTCCGTTGCATCCGTGATTACATCGGAAACTAACAAGCAAAATTTAGCGCTACCTAAAACAACAAAGCAATGAGTGGAAGCAGTTTTTTTGAGAGTCCCGCCTATAAGAAGGTTATGAGCAAGGTTTACGGGATTGGAGCCTCAGTAGTAATCCTTGGGGCCTTGTGGAAGATTCTTCACCTTCCCGGTGCATCGGTCATGTTGATTGCCGGTTTGGGAACCGAAGCCTTAATATTTTTCCTTTCGGCCTTTGAGCCGCCACATGAAATGCCCGACTGGAGTCTGGTTTATCCCGAGCTGGTTGGTCTTGAACCCCGCGAACGCGGTGGAGGTGGTGGAGGCGGCGGCAGCGAGCTGGCTGCCCTTATTCAGAGTGGTCATTTGGAGGTTTCCACCGTTGAGCAACTCAGCGAAGGCATCAAAAAGCTGACCGCATCGGCCCAGAACCTTTCGGGTCTGAGTGAAGCCAGTATGGCTACCGAAGCCTACCTGCAAACCATGAAAGCTGCCTCCGACAGTGTCGGTAATCTGGCCACTGTTCAGGGACAGCTGGGTCAGTCGGCCGAGGCCCTGGCCAGCAGTTATGTAAGTACCGCCAAGGTGGTCGCCGACAGTGGACAAAAATTCTCTGAGGACCTGTCGCAAACCGGTTCCGGTTTTGTAGAGACCATCAAAGCATCCGGTGAAAAGTTGGTACAATCCTATCAGAACCTGGGTGCCTCTATGGGGCAGCAGGTAGAGAAGATTGCTGCCGACGGACAAAAGTATACCGAAGGGCTCTCGGCTGCCAACGACAAATTGTCGGCCATCAATTCGGCCTACGAATTGCAGTTGTCGGGTCTCAACACCCAGCTCGAAGCTTCCAAAAGTCTGACCGGCAGTCTGGGAGAAATAAGCACCCATCTCAATCAGTCTGTAGCCGATACCGAAAGCTACAAGCAGGAAGTAGCCGCCTTATCCAAAACCCTGGGAGAACTCAATACCATTTATGGTAATATGTTGAGCGCCATGAGTGTAGGCGGAGGAAAGTAAACCGAACAAGCAGAACTTAAAGAATAAGCGCATATGTCTGGTGGTAACTGTCCTGAAACGCCGCGGCAAAAGATGATAGGGATGATGTATCTCTTCCTCACTGCCATGCTTGCCCTCAACGTTTCGGGTGAATTATTAAA
>DUOK01000262.1 GCA_012838865.1 Bacteroidales bacterium
AAGATTCATTTCCGACTCATCAGCGACGATGAGGACCAAATGGTTTTGTACGACAACGCGGTGGACAATTTTAAGGAAACCCAATTGTTTGTCATTCAAAACACCATGAAGGTTAAACTGGAACTCTCGGCACCGCATTATTTCGACGACCGCAATGCCGAATGTGCAGGGGTACAGATTCACTACCACCGCAGCGACAATTAAGGCGGCAGTGCTGCAACTTATAAAACTCGATAACACGGCAAAATATCGACTTAAAAAATGGGCACTCGCCCATTTTTTGCTATATTTGCACCCCGAAAACGATCTGGTCCGGTAGCTCAGTTGGATAGAGCAACAGCCTTCTAAGCTGTGGGTCATGGGTTCGAATCCCTTCCGGATCACGGTTTACAACCGCAAATCTTTGTAAAACAAGGGTTTGCGGTTTTTGTATTAAAAAGACTTTCTCATCCTCAACAAAAGGGGTGGCTGGCTTGTTCACCTTCAACATCCAAAACACAAGTAAAAGCAAGAAATATGGCACAACAACTCAATAAGTACAGCCGCTTAATTACCCAGGACGACAGTCTGCCAGCCGCCCAGGCGATGTTACATGCCATTGGCATGGACGAGGACGACCAGAAAAAGGCCCAGGTGGGTATTGTAAGTACCGGTTTTCAGGGCAACCCCTGCAACATGCATTTGAACGATCTGGCGGCAGCCGTTAAAAAGGAAGTGGATCAGCAAGAGGATTTGTACGGACTGGTTTTTCATACCATTGGGGTGAGCGACGGCATTACCAACGGCACCAGCGGCATGATGTATTCACTGCCCTCCAGGGAGTTGATTGCCGACTCTATTGAGACGGTGGTGGCGGCGCAGTTTTACGATGCGGTGGTACCCGTGGTGGGCTGCGACAAGAACATGCCCGGTGCCATGATTGCCATGGGACGCCTGAATCGTCCAGGACTCATGATGTATGGTGGCACGGTAAAAAAGGGCAGCTGGAAGGGCAAGGATTTGAACATTGTTTCGGCCTTTGAAGCCTATGGCGAACGCCTGCGGGGCAACATCAGTGACTTCGACTACAAGGGCATCATCAAGCACAGCATACCCGGAGCCGGGGCCTGTGGCGGCATGTACACCGCCAATTCGATGGCGGCCGCCATCGAATGTATGGGCATGAGTCTCCCCTACTCCTCCTCCAACCCGGCAGTGAGTCCCCAAAAACAAAGCGAAGCCGAACGCATTGCGGCCGCCGTAAAAGTGCTGCTGGAGAAGGACCTGAAGCCGCGCGACATCATGACCCGCAAAGCCTTTGAAAATGCCATTGCGCTGATCATGGCCCTGGGCGGATCTACCAACGCCGTCATTCACCTGATTGCCATGGCCAAAGCCGTTAATGTACCCTTAAGTCTCAACGATTTCCAGACCATCAGCAACCGGGTGCCTTACTTGGCCGACCTGAAGCCCAGCGGGCAGTATTTGATGGAGGATTTGCACGACATTGGCGGCATTCCCGGCGTTATGAAGTTCCTGTTGAAAGAAGGCGTGCTCGACGGCAACTGTATGACGGTAACAGGTAAAACGCTGGGCGAAAACCTGGAGGAAGTACCCGACTTCCCGGCCGACCAGAAAATCATTCGCCCCTTAAATCAACCCCTGAAAAAGACCGGGCACTTGCAAATTTTGTACGGGAACCTGGCACCGGAAGGCGCCGTGGCCAAAATCACCGGAAAAGAAGGCGAGCGTTTTGAAGGGCCTGCACGGGTGTACGACAATGAAACAGCCGCCATCGAAGGCATCAAAAATGAAGTACAAGCCGGCGAAGTCATCGTTATTCGCAACAGCGGTCCCAAAGGCGGTCCCGGTATGCCCGAGATGCTGAAACCCACGGGAGCAGTAATGGGTGCCGGTCTGGGCAAGGACGTAGCCCTGATTACCGACGGGCGCTTCTCAGGCGGCTCACACGGCTTTGTGGTGGGACACATTACTCCGGAGGCCTACGAAGGCGGTGTGATTGGTCTGCTCCAAAACGGCGACCGCATTTGCATCGACATCACCCAAAACAGCATTACGGTGGATCTGAGTGACGAGGAACTGGCCGACCGTAGAAAAAAATGGAAACGCCCGGAAGGCCCTGCCCTTACCGGCATCTTAAAGAAATTCCGTCGCTCGGTGGCATCGGCCTCCGAGGGTTGCGTCACCGACGCCTAAACCAAAGAACATGGCCTATTGCGATTACATAGCGGCGCTGCCCGAAGGGGAGCGCCGCCGGCTGCACCAAAGGTACCACGACCGCGACTATGGTTTTCCTTTGCACAACGACAATGAATTGTTCGGTCGCTTGTTGCTGGAGATCAACCAGGCGGGACTCAGCTGGGAAACCATCCTCAGGAAGGAAGCTCATTTCAGGAAGGCCTACGACGACTTCGACATCAAAAAAGTAGCCGCTTACGGTCGGACCGACCGTGAGCGGCTGCTTGCCGATGCCGGCATTATCCGCAATCGACTTAAAGTGGAGGCGGCCATCTACAACGCCCAAAAAATACTGGAACTTCAGTCGGCACACGGCTCCTTTGAGCGCTGGCTCGAAAACCAGCATCCCTTGCCGCTGCCCCAGTGGGTAAAACTTTTTAAGCAGCATTTCAAATTCACCGGCGGCGAAATCGTCAATGAGTTTTTAATGAGCATCGGCTACCTGCCCGGGGCCCATAGCCCGGATTGCCCCCGCTTTGCCGAAATAGTCGCCAAAAACCCCTTGTGGATGCAGGGGGACAAATCCTAAGTCCTTTAACCCGCCCACACTCCGCAAAAATCGAGCACCACCTTGTCGCCACACTCCCGGGCTAAGGTCCTAAACTCCTTATGCGCCACCAAAAAGGCAACTATGTCGGCTTTTTCAAAAGCTTCTTCGTACGGCGTCAGTTTAAATACAGGATGGTCCTTCAGGTTGGGCTCTACCAGGAGGATTTCCTCCCCATTGGAGTTTTGCAACACCTTGTGGGCGATGTATTTGGCCGGTGATTCGCGCAAGTCGTCGATATTGGGTTTAAAAGCCAGTCCCATAATGGCCAAAGAGGGACTCCTATGGTGCTTCAACTGAAAGGCGAGTCGTGCATTCTGAATTTTCTCTGCCGCCCAAAATGATTTGTAATTATTGATCTCCCGAGCCTTGCCAATGAGCTGCGATTCGAGCGGATATTCCGACACAATAAAATAGGGATCTACCGCTATACAGTGCCCACCTACTCCGCAACCCGGTTGCAGAATGTTCACCCGCGGGTGTTTGTTGGCCAGGCGAATCAGCTCCCAAACATTGATGCCGGCCTTATCGGCTATGAGCGACAATTCGTTGGCAAAGGCAATCTGTACATCGCGGCTCGAATTCTCCGTCAGCTTACACAACTCTGCCGTGCGCGCATTGGTGGCGTGCAAGTCCCCTTCTATAAAAAGACGATAGAAATCCATGGCCTTTTGCGTGGCCGCGTCGTCCATTCCGCCAATTACCCGGTCGTTGTGCACCAGCTCGTACATGACGTTGCCGGGCAGTACGCGTTCGGGACAATAGGCAATGTGCAGCTTATTCTTCAGCTCGGGCCGCTCCTGATAAATCAGGGCCGCCATTTTTTCGGTGGTCCCGACCGGTGAGGTGGATTCTATGATAAACAAATCGCCCTCTTTCAGCAAAGGCAGCACGTTGCGGGTAGCGGCCTGCACAAAGGAAATGTCGGGCTCATGATTGCTCAAAAAAGGTGTGGGCACCACAATCAGATACACATCGGCCGGCTGAACCTCTTCCGAGGCTTTCAGCAGACCTTTTTTTACTGCCTCGGCCACGTAGACTTGCAGGTCGGGCTCCACAATATGTATTTCGCCTTTATTGATGGTCTCCACCACCTTAGCATTCACATCCATTCCGGCCACAGGAATGCCGCGAGAGGCAATCAAGGCCGAAGTAGGCAGACCAATGTAACCGAGTCCAACGGTCGATACACCTTTTAGCTTCATACGAAATGTTTTTCTTGATGACAAAGCAAAATTAAGCAAGTCGCGTTTAGCTGTAGGCTTTGTTCATCAAGCAAAGGACGCTGTTGCTCAAAAGCTTCCGCCTTTACAGGCAGCAACCAGCTCGGCCACGTGAATTTGCGTAGTATTGAGCGAATGCACCCCATGGTAACTGCTGTCGGTCAAAATCAAGGGCAGCTCGGTACAGCCCATGATCATTCCGTCGATACCCTGCGCCGCCTTCATCCGGGCAATCACGTCGACCAGTCCCCCCCGGGTGGCCGGCTTAAAGACACCCAACTCAATTTCGGTAAACAACTTTTCGTTGATGTAATTGCGGTCTTCCTCCGAAGGAATCACCACTTCTACGCCGTAGCGTGCAAACACCTCCTGAAAAAAGCCGGCCGACATGGTAAAAGACGTGCCCATGAGTCCCGCCCGCTTTATCCCCTTCGCCACCGCATAACGGGCGGCAGCTTCTACAATGCTGATCATAGGCAGTTTAACGGCTGCCTGCAATTCGTCGAAAAACAAATGGGGGGTATTGGCGGTAAGTGCCAAAAAATCGACGCCCGACCGCTCCAGGGCTTGTAATTTATCGGCCAGATAAGCGGTGGCGTTCGTATAATCGCCCTTCCTCACCAGGCC
>DUOK01000263.1 GCA_012838865.1 Bacteroidales bacterium
AACAAAAATTACGCAGAAATACGACTGGAACACCAACATACTGATTACCCGCTTTGCCTGCGCCGACGGGACCTTTGAAGTGCACGACTTTATGCCGCGCTACAAACTCGACAACGGCAATTACTACATGCCCCCCGATGTCATCCGCTATTTTAAGCACATCGACGGGACACCCACTTTTCGAATTGTTTACGACCCCAGATTGGAATACGCCAGGCACTCTACGCAAATAGACATCAATAAGAGTTTTGTAAAGGCCCAAACCGCCAAAGGCAACTACGACTCGATGTACCTCTATTCGAGTATGAACATCTCCAACCTGGTTTGTCGCCAATTGCTCACCCTGACCAGGGACGAGTTTGTGCTGCTGAGCTACAATCAAAAGTTGTTGAAACAGACGGTAGAACGCGCCTACACCAAGCTTTCACGCACCAAGGCCTACTGGCTCACCTGGGCCGAACGGACCACCCGTTTTGGCCAGTACAACGACGCCATTTCACGCAGCGCCCTGGTCTTGAAGCTCCTCAGCTACCAAAAAAGCGGCGCCATACTGGCCGCACTCACCACCTCCCTGCCCGAGACCATCGGGGAAGTACGCAACTGGGACTACCGCTTTTGCTGGATACGCGACGCTTCCATGGTCATCAAAGTAATGACCAGTCTCGACCACTACAACCTGGCCAACGACTACCTGCGCTTCATCATCGACTTGTTGCCCGAGAAAGACGAGCGCATCCAAATCATGTACGGCATCAACGGGGAGAAAAAACTGACCGAAGAAACCCTCGACCACCTGTCGGGCTACTGCGATTCCGCCCCGGTACGCATCGGCAACGCCGCCTACAAACAAAAGCAGAACGACATCTACGGCATCCTGATGGATGTCATTTACCAACACTTCCAGCTGTTCTCGGTCACCCTCGAACACAGTGAAGAGCTGTGGACCATCACCCGCAACATGGTAAGGACCGTGTCGCGCAACTGGAAACGGCCCGACAAAGGCATCTGGGAAATGCGGCAAAACGACAGTCACTTCACCTTCAGCAAAGTACTTTGCTGGGTAGCTGTAGATCGCGCCATAAAAATAGCCTCCCTGCTGCAGCAACGTGATCAGGCCGAAGCATGGATGCCGCTGCGCGACGAAATAAAACAGGACATACTCACCAAGGCCTGGAACGAAGAAAAACAAGCCTTTACCCAGGCCTATGGGGTGGACGACCTGGATGCCTCGGTCCTACAGATGGAATTTTACGGTT
The DNA here is from genome assembly GCA_012838865.1 of Bacteroidales bacterium. Taxonomy (GTDB): domain Bacteria; phylum Bacteroidota; class Bacteroidia; order Bacteroidales; family Marinilabiliaceae; genus Geofilum. The sequence continues at coordinate 1,257 of DUOK01000263.1, forward strand.
TTCTGCCCGGCAAAGACCCGCAGTTTGTAAGCACCGTTAAGGCCATACAAAAAGAGCTCGGTCATAAAGACCTTATGTTCCGCTACCGCAACAAGGACGACTTTGGCGAACCCTCTTCGGCCTTCACCATTTGCTCCTTTTGGCTCGTCAGAGCCCTCTACATGATTGGAGAGGAAGAAGAAGCCCGGAAAAAATTCGACCAGCTTCTGAGCTATTCCAACCACCTGGGACTATTCAGTGAGGACCTCGATTTTGAGACGAAACGCCTCTTGGGGAATTTCCCACAGGCCTACTCCCATCTGGCGCTGATCGACACCGCCATGCTTCTGGCCGGCGGCAAACTCAGCAAGGAAGAACTCCTGCTCCAAATCATTCATTAAAGCGAGGTGCTTTCGGCCGTCCTATTGCAGCAACATCCAGTCGCCAAGCATTTCGTATTCGCGCGGGTTATCGTTGATCCACAGCATACTCAGGTCGGGATAGCGACTGTAGGCAATGTGGTGCGCCAGGGCCTCGGCAAATTCGAGATGATGAATCTGCTCAAAAAAGTCGCTGTAAAATACCCAGAGGGCATCCTCGGAGTTCACTTCGACCTGCGACATGTGTGCCATCAAGTCCATGGTTTGCGCCACGAACCAATCGCCTTTCTCATCCCGTGTGCCCGAAAAAACTTGGGGCATAAAGTCCGACTTAAAACCACTGCTGGCCCGCGAGAACTTAGAAATGCTTTCCTGGTTGGCCGACCAGCTGTCGTACAGCCTTTCCAGGGCGGCTACCAAATCGGCACTGTGCGCCTCATCATGAAACATGGTCAGGTAATACAACATGGGCAAGGCCGCCTTCAGATTCTCGCCCCTGCGGTACATCTGCTCGCCCAGCAAAAGATGGGCTTCACCAAAAGCCGGATAAGCATAGATGGCCCGTAAGAGATAGCGCTGCCCGTTTTCGGGATCAAAAGGTAGGGCAAAACGACCGGCATGGTACAAGAGTCGGTAATCACCCGGAAAGGCTTCCAGGCCCTGCTCCAGCCAACGGTCGCGTTGACTCACATTGCCCAACTCAGCGTGGGCCAGCGTACCCGCCACCCAGGCATCGGGCGAAGGACGCTGTTGGTCCTTGCGCGCATCCACCGCCTTCTCCAGGGCCCGCTGGGCATCGCCCTGCTCCAGATACAACAAGGCCTGGGCACCCAGAACCTCGCCATCGCTTACGCCCAGCAAGACCGCCTGATCGAGCAATACCATCGCCGAATCCATCACCCCGCGACCCATTAAGCGAAGGCCCTCGTCCTTCATCTCCTGACCTTTCGACTGGCCCCAAAGTGCGGGAAGCGCCAGCAGCGCCAACATAACAAGCGTCCAAAACCTTAAATTCCTCATTGCTTAATTGTATTTCCCTATTATTCAACCGGAAGGCAGACAGCCTGTCGCAGCCTCCATTCAAAACCTCTTTTGCAGGACTGTCCTACCGGTCTCCTTTCTTTACATTTATTGTGCCACCCTTGCTGAACCCGGCAAATTCAGGAGCATAAAAACACTGCACACGTGCCGGTCCCTCACTGGCCCGCCCCTGCATGG
>DUOK01000264.1 GCA_012838865.1 Bacteroidales bacterium
GATCAGGCAGCAGAGGATTTGAAGGACGAACTGGGTGAGGATTTTGTGGATTTCCTGGGCTACAACCCTTTGCTGGCTTCCATTGAAGTTAAGCTGGCTGCTGCCTGGGCCAGTCCCGACAGCATGGCACGCATAGAAGCAGAAATCAACACCTTTCCTCAGGTGAAAGAAGTTTTTTATCAGAAAAACCTGCTCGATGCCATTCATGAAAATGTAAAACGCATTACCATGGTCCTGGCTGGTTTTGCGCTGCTGCTGCTGCTTATTGCCATCGCCCTGATCAACAACACCATTCGGCTTTCGGTATATTCGCGGCGCTTTCTCATATCTACCATGAAACTGGTGGGGGCCACAAGGGGTTTTATTCGCAAACCTTTTCTTTTGAAGAGCATTTTGCACGGACTGGCGGGAGCAACCGTGGCCATTGTATTGCTGTCGCTGTTCATTTATGGTCTGAGTAACGAAATCAGTGGCGTTATCGGCTTTTCAGATCCCCTGATGATTGCCCTCTTGTTTGTTTTGGTCATTGTTACAGGCATAGGCATCACCTTAATATCCACCTTTTTTGCGGTAAACAAATACCTGCGACTGAAAACCGATCAGCTTTATTATTAAACGCATAATTTTTGCATATCTATGGCACAAAAACAGAGCGACAAAAACAATCCAAAGAAATTTGAAATGGCACTGCACAAGGAAAACTATTGGCTGCTGGCCATTTCCTTTGCCCTTGTGGTGTTGGGATTTATTTTGATGGTGGGTGGCGGCAGCGAGGATCCCGCTGTGTTCAATGAGGAAATTTATGGCTTTCAGCGCATCACCCTTGCTCCCATGGTGGTCCTTTTTGGCTTCCTTTTTGCCATTTATGCCATACTCAAGCGCCCTGCTGTCGATAAAAAGGATGATTCTTCCAAATAATCCAAATAATAAGCCGCTTACTTAAGAACCTATGAATTGGATTGAAGCACTTATTCTTGGAATCATCCAGGGATTAACGGAGTTTTTGCCCGTAAGCAGCAGCGGGCATCTCGAAATTGGCAAGGAATTGCTGGGCGTAGAAACCACCGACAACCTGACTTTTACGGTATTGGTTCACGGGGCCACGGTACTGAGTACCCTGGTTGTTTTTCGTAAAGACATTGCCACCCTGTTGCTGGGGCTCTTTCGGTTTCAATGGAACAACGAAACCCAATACCTGACTAAAATTGCCGTATCCATGCTGCCCATTGCGGTGGTGGGACTGTTTTTTAAGGACCACGTGGAGGCCATCTTTGAGCAGAGCAACATCCTCTTGCTGGTGGGGGCCATGCTTCTGGTAACAGCCCTGCTGCTGTCCTTTGCCTATTATAAAAAGTCGGGCAATAAGGACCTGAGCTTTGGTCATGCCCTTATCATTGGTGTGGCCCAAACCGTTGCCGTATTGCCGGGCATCAGTCGCTCCGGCGCCACCATTGCTACGGGCTTGCTCCTGGGCAACCGCAAGAGTGAAGTAGCTCGCTTTTCCTTTCTGATGGTGCTGGTGCCCATTATGGGGGAGAATGTGCTGAGTATGCTCAAATACGATGCTGCCGCTCAGGCGGCAGCCAATGCACCAGGTGCCGGCGTGCTGGCAGTGGGCTTTGTGGCTGCTTTTTTGGCGGGACTGGCCGCCTGCAGCTGGATGATAAACATTGTTAAACGAGGCAAGCTCATTTGGTTTGCCGTATACTGTGCAGTAGTTGCGCTGATAGCCATCGGCGGCACACTTTGGGGATAGTATGGAAGAATTGGTGGAGAACCTGAAGGTGAATGCCGATTGTACGGCAGAAGATTTTAAAGAAGGCAGGGTCTTGCTGATCAACAAACCACTGGGCTGGTCGTCCTTCGA
>DUOK01000265.1 GCA_012838865.1 Bacteroidales bacterium
ACAGTCGTTTTATGCTGATTGGGCGTCGGGGGACGCGTTTGAGTAATAAGCCTGCATAACAAAGAGGGTAAGGAGACTGATGCTGAGGGCGGGCACTACGGCATCGAGTTCCCAGGGAAGGGGAAGCTTGCCGACTTGAATCACCAGAAGGCTGAGACTGCCGCTGATCATGGAGGCGATGGCTGCGTTGCGTGAGGGCTTTTTGTAAATGAGAAAGCCCAGTACCGGAGCCATGAGTCCACTTACCATAAATCCATAGGAGAGCAGCATGAGTTCGAGTACCGAAGGAATGTACAAGGCAATGACGATGGCCAGAACGCCTATGACAAGGGTCATCCACTGCACCACCTTCAGGGCGTTCTTCGATTTTTTGTAGTTGAAGAGGCCGGCAATGAACCAGGCACGTTGGGCTTCCTTGCCCGACTTGGCGGCAAAAATGCGTTGGTACAGGGTCATACCGATGAACCAGATGGGAATGATGGAAAAGGCCCAGTTGATGAGGGTGCTGACCGAAAGGTTGGTCATTTGCAGCATTTCGGCGTTCAGAAAGACTTTGGCGGCCTCCCAGCCGCCCAAAGCCTTGAGGGCGAAGGGTACACCTACAAGGGAGAGGCCCGACAGTAAAATGATCCACTGTACGGTGTCGGTGTATATGACTGCTTTGATGCCGCCCAGTGCGGTGTACACCACGGCAATGGCCCCCATGATGATTACGGCCTGGGGTATGTCCACGCCCACAAAGGTGGCCGAGGTGAGTTTGGCTCCGGCCAGGACCTGACTGGCGGTGAAGCCCATGTAACCGATGGCAGAAATAAGTGCCGCGGCCAGGGCAACGGTTTTTCCGTAACTGTGTTGGAGAATTTCGGGGAAGGTCTGCATTTTGTTGGCGACGCCCCGACGTCGGTGGCGACGACCGAGAGACCCAGGTGTCACTTGGTCATTTTTCTGCTTCCTACAAAATAGTCTTCCGTACTGTTGTTCTTCCGGTGAAACCAAAAGCCGATAAAAAGCATGGCAGCGAAGTAAACCACTACAATGCTCAGGTCAATCCAATGCATAATGTTGTTTTATGGGCGTGCGTGCTTGTACCACACGTTCATACTTTCAATTTTTCCTGCAATCTGGGTGTTTCGGGTAAGGGTGCCGGCAAAGCGATAGCCCAGGTTGTAAAAAGTCTTGTTCATGGGCAGCGAATGCAGGCGGGCAATGGTGTAAAAGGTCAGGAAGCCGTCGGCCCTCAGCTGCTCCTCCATAAAGCGCAGCAGGTGCACGGCCAGGCGTTGACCCCGGTGGGTAGGCAACACGGCAAAGTCGGTCATCTCGGCATTCAGCTTGGTGTCGTTGCACTCTGCCGAGCTGATGGCGATGAGTTCCCCGTCTTTAAAGGCTCCAAAATAGCGGGTGCCGTCTTCGCGCATGCTTTGAATGAGGAAGGCCGGATCGTAAATGGGGAAGGGGTAGGTCTCGAAAACCTGCTTAAATACCGGCACCATGGTTTCGGCATCGGCTTCGCCCAAAGGGCGCAGCCGGTAGGCTGCGTCCATTTCTTTGTGACGGTAGTCGGTCCCTTCCAGAAGCAAAGCCTGAAAGGCTTCGAGCTGCTCGCTTTCGGGGCGACTCCTTTCGGGGTCGGTATATTTCATGAGAAAGAGGGCGTCTTCTTCTCCCTTGTAAAAGCCGGGAACGGCGGCTTCAATAACATAGCCTCTGTTCTGAAAGGCCGGACCGTAGCGGGCGGGTACCTTGGCAAAGAGCTTGGTGTAGCGACCTTTATCGGCGATATCTTCCAAAGCCGGCAGGATTTGCGGAAAATCGGCCGGGTCCAGATCCATCAGGTAAATCCGACTGCTGTCCGGTCCGTGCGATATGCGTGAGGCGCCCCAGTTTTCTATAACATCCATATATTTTGGTTTTGATGGGGACAGCACCCTACTCGGTGCTGTCGTTTCTTCGTTCGTAACGTTCGTTGTTCGAGGGTATGAGCGAAATGGTGTCGTCGTAATCGGACAAGAGCTGCTCAATACCGATGGCATTCATTTCGTCGCTTTCGTTGACGTCGAGCTCGAGGTTGCACTCGGCGCAGTTGCAGTCGCAGATGGTCGATTCGTACTTGTCGGGCTCCTGGTAGGAGGTGATTACACCCTCGTAATTCCGTAGAATGACTTTGTTGGTGCTCCACGAAATGATGTAGTTGGGCATTACGGGTATTTTTCCGCCGCCACCCGGGGCATCAATTACATAGGTGGGTACGGCAAAGCCGCTGGTGTGACCTATGAGGCTTTCCATAATTTCGATGCCCTTTCCGACGGGCGTCCGGAAGTGGGAGAGTCCCTCCGACAAATCACACTGATAAAGATAGTAGGGACGGACGCGGTTCATTACCAGTTTGTGCACCAGGTCCTTCATGATGCGGGGACAGTCGTTGACGTCGGCCAGCAATACGGACTGGTTGCCCAGAGGGATGCCGGCATCGGCCAGTTTGGCCAGAGCTTCCCGTGCTGAGGCAGTGAGTTCACGCGGGTGGTTAAAATGGGTGTTGATCCACAGCGGATGGTGCTTTTTAAGCATGTTCACCAAATCGTCGGTGATGCGGTAGGGCAGTACTACGGGAGTACGGGTGCCTATGCGTACGACTTCAACGTGCGGAATGGCACGGAGTTCGGTCAAAATCCAGTCGAGGTAATCGTCGCTCAACAAAAAGGGGTCGCCCCCCGACAGCAGCACGTCGCGTACCTGCGGGTTGTTGCGGATGTATTCAATGCCTCCTTTAATCTGTGCCCTGTTGGGAATGGAGTCTACATCGCCCACCTTGCGCTTGCGTGTGCAATGGCGACAGTACATCGCACATACGTTGCTGACGAGCAAAAGCACCCGGTCGGGGTAGCGGTGGGTAATGCCGGGAACGGGACTGTCGTGGTCCTCAGACAGGGGATCGCCCATCTCGCTGTTGGAGATGATCAGTTCGCGATTGTCGAGGAAGGATTGCTTGTAAACCGGGTCGTTTCGGAAATTGTCTTTTTTAATGAGGGAGAGGTAGTAGGGGGTAATGGAGAGGGGAAAGCGGTCCCGGGTTTCTGCAAATTTCTTTCGTTCTTCCTGGGAGAACTGGATGCCTGTCAGGTTTTCAAATTCTTCGATGGTCTTGATGGCATGGCGCATATGCCACTTCCAGTCGCGCCAGTTTTTCAACTGCGATTTGGGTTCAATCTTGTGGGCGATTGACTCCTGGTGTTCGGTGAAAATTTTGTCCATGGTTTTTGTGTTGTGACCGCTAACGGGACGGTGGTTTTTGGTCGTTGTGCCGTGCAGCACTGTTTGTAAGGTAGATGGCTGCTTTTAACCATTGGTGAAAAGCGCTGATTGCCCGTTAAAAGTTGGTCGTTTTTGTTTCCGTTTTTCCGGTTGACCCAAAACCTAAAAATGTGTTCTGTGCGACAAATATAGGCTTAAAAAAATAAAAACCCCAGTGTTTTCGGGGGTGTTGGTGTTTTCTTTAAGGGTGTAGTTGTTGGTATATAGCGTGTTATGGTGGTTTTGTTTTAAGCTGAAAAAAACCTCCGGGCTGTAAATCGTTTCTGTGCCATTGAATGCATCGGGACAGTTTATCGGTTTAATTTCGTACATTTTTGGGAGGATGGCCACTTTTATCTGTAATTTTGTGTTGCAAAATTAATAAGACTATGATAGTAGATACACTGGACAATGCCGCAAGGTATTTTATGCTGCATCCTTCCCTGGAGCAGGCTTTTGATTTTTTGGAGGAGGTCAATGCTGAAGATTTTCCTGAAGGAAAGCAGGAGCTTGTGGGCGAGCATTTATTTGCCAATGGCATGAAACGCTCGACGAAAGATTACGACGACTGTATTTGGGAGGCGCATGAGCAGTACCTCGATATCCACTTTTTGGCGGAAGGGGAGGAGCGTATCTTTTATGCTCCGGAGGATAATATGAAGGAAGTGAAGGCTTACGATGCGGAGAAGGACATTACGGTATTTGAAGGGGAGGGATACGAGGTGCTTGTTCCCAAAGGTGCTTTTGTGATTTTCTTTCCGGGGGAGATTCATAAGGCTTTGGTGAAGAAGGAGGAAGCGATGGAGGTGAAGAAGATGGTGGTGAAATTGCAGCTGGGGTAAAACTTCTTTTCAGTTTTGCTTGATGCAGCTGTTCTGCGCTGCTGCCTGTTTCCTGTTCACTGCAGTCGCTTCACTAAAAACATCGAAACTCGCCTTTGGCTCAAACAGCGATGTTTTTGACGTTGCACTCCTTTGTTCACTTACGGAAACATTCAGAGGCTTGAACAGCTGCATCTGCGCTCTGACGAGTTTTTCTGAAGGCAGCTGTTCTGCGCTGCTTCCCTTCCAGGGTGGAGCCGGAGCAAAAAAAAGGAGGAAAACGTCGTCGTTTTCCTCCTTTTTTTATTTTGTTGTTGAGGGCACTTACTTGCTGAGACCGCTGCGCAGTAAGAGGGCTTCCACCGAGGGCTCGGCGCCGCGAAAGGCGATGTAGAGGTCCAAGGGGTGGCGGGTGCCGCCCTTGCTGAGGATGTGTTCGCGAAAGCTTTCGGCGGTAGCCTGGTCGAAGATGCCTTTTTCTTTGAAGAGGGCATAGGCATCGGCAT
>DUOK01000266.1 GCA_012838865.1 Bacteroidales bacterium
AAGGTGCCCTTTCATTTCTGGGCCGACAGCTATGCACGTATGGATACGGTAGAGTTTGATTTTCTGGATATTATCGATGGGTCGGAAGACGATGTGGACCACATCAATCTGGTGGATTTTTACTTTGATTTTAAGAATGAGTTGCCCCTTGATGTGCAGGTGACTGCCTGGGTAGTGGATGCTGAAGGAGAGAAGGTGGATGATTTGTTGGCAGCCAACACGGAGTTTGTAAAGGCCGGAGATAGGGGAGCGCCTGCTGCATCCTCTTTTAAGGTGGGACTCACTGCCGCACAAATCAGTCTTTTTAAACAAAGAGCGGTGAAGGAAATTGTGCTGGCTTACGAACTCTCTACCGGTAATGGGGAGGGGGCGGTGAAGATCTACGGCGACAGTCGTTTTAGTGCAAAAGTCTCCGTAGAAGCCAGCGGCTCTATACCGCAATAACCTGATTTTGCAGTTGAACTAACAACCCCAAATATTGAATAAAATGAGCTTTAGAAAAATTATAGTTGGTGTAGCGGGACTGCTTTTTCTGGCTGGTCAGGTAAAGGCACAGGATCCTATGGGCCTCTACTTTATGGAAACCATCCCCCAGACCAAACACACCAATCCTGCCATGCAGCCCAGGGCCAATGGCTTTTTTGCCCTTCCCAATGTCAATCAACTCTTCCAGAGTGATCTGGCCTTTTCTGATGTGTTCCAGGATGTCGGCAGCGAGTGGGTGAGTCCACTCAGCAAACGCTTCAATTATGGAGATTTGTACAAAACGACCGGCAAAGCCTTTAACCTTAATCAGCAAGCCGATGTGCAGTTGGTGGGACTGGGTTTTCACAGCGGAAGGGATTACATCTCAGTCAGCCTCTCGATGAAAGGGGCAGTAGCGATGGGCGTGCCTTCCGATTTGTTCCGGATTACCGACAAGGGATTTTCGAACGGCAGTCGTTTTGATTTCAGCACCCTTCGAACCAAAATGGTGACCTATAAGGAAATCAATATCGGTTACAGTCGCGAGTGGACCGAGGACCTGACGCTTGGGATCAATGTTAAGCCGCTTTTCGGTGTGATGGGCGGAATGACCGACATCAGTCGCTTTGAATTGCATACCAGTCGCGAGGCCTACAATGTGTATGTAGACGGGAAAGTATATACCTCTGCGCCTCTTGAAGTGGAAGAAAGTGAAACGCCCGGAGACTTCCCCGAGTCGATAGAAGGACGAGATATGGACGATGAGTGGGGTTCTTACTTCAGCTCCTTCAAGAACCCCGGTATAGCCCTCGACCTGGGTGCTGTTTATCGGTTGAATGACCGACTTCAACTATCTGCAGCGCTAACCAATCTGGGCTTCATTAAGTGGAAGGAAGACTTGAACAGTCTTTCCTTTTCCGGTCACTACAGTTTTGAGGGTCTCGAAGTCGATGGTTCCAATAAGGACGATTTGGATGAAGCGCTCGAAGCCATAGGTGATTCATTGGAGACGGTAATCGATTACAGCACAGGCAAAGAGAGTTTCTCCATGTCGTTGGTGCCGGGTCTCTATGTGGGGGCGCAGTACGACCTGACAAGATCCTTGTCGCTGGGGCTTCTGTCTCGTAGTCTCATGCAAAAGCAAAATTTCAGACAGGAGTTTAACCTGTCGGCCAACTGGCAGCCCTACACCTTTTTGGCTCTCAACGCCAACTATGGTTACCGGGTTAAAGGTGGCGGCGGTCTGGGTGGCGGACTTTCTCTTTTGCTGGGTCCCCTCCAGTTTTTTGCCATTGCCGACTACCTGCCTACGCATTACGCCAATGTGAACTTCGAGGGCGATGAGTTTACGATGTTTCCCAATCAACGAGAGCTCAGTGTCAAACTGGGTTTCAACCTGATTTTTGGACGACATGGTTACCGCAACCGGCCGATGCTGACGCCAGCTTCTTTGTAGGGTTGAGCTTGTATAAGATCAAAAAAGGCTGCCTTAATCGGGCAGCCTTTTTTGATGAGGTGTTACAGCGTTATCGACCATTGGTCTTCGAGATTGCTCTTCCAGTCGCTGAACTTTTCGTTGCCGCCCCGTACCTTCCAGTCGCTG
>DUOK01000267.1 GCA_012838865.1 Bacteroidales bacterium
CAACTGCCCGACCGGGTTTCATCGACGCCAATAACGACGGTGTTTGCGACAATTACGACGGTCAGCGTCCCGGTAAGGGTTTAGGTCCCGGTAACGGACAGGGCGAAGGACGTGCCACCGGTAAGGGTTTGGGGCGCGGTAAGGGCTTAGGTGACGGCAGCGGCCAAGGCTTGCGCGATGGCAGTGGCCGACGCAGTGGTCAGGGCCGTGGACAGGGGCAAGGATTGCGTGAAGGCAGTGGACCCAACTGTAATCCTGCACCGGCTAAGTAAAAAAATGTTTATCTTCCCCTGCGGAGCGTTTTCTGTCTCATGATGAATAAGTAGCATGCAGCAAGATCAGGACATCATTGCCAATATCCGCAGGGGAGATAAGCAAGCCTACCGCCTGTTGGTCGAACGTTACCAACAGAAGGTTTTCCAAACCTGTATGGGCTTTGTACATCATGAGGAGGATGCGGCCGACCTGACCCAGGAGATATTCATCAAGGTTTATGAAAAGCTGGATGCTTTCAGGGGCAAGGCCGCCTTCAGCACCTGGTTGTACCGCATGGCGGTCAATCATTCTCTCAATGCTGTTCGCAAAAACAAGCTTAAAGCTTATTTTAGGGGGAGCGATGGGAGCGATGTTCCCGACCAGGTGGATGAGGACCAGGAAGCGGATGGCCAATTGAGGCAGAAAGAAGATCGTGCCTTGCTGCGCAAGGCACTGGGGGCTTTGCCCGCCTCGCAGCGTAAAGCCTTTGTGCTGAGTTACTATCAGGACCTGAGCAATAAGGAAGTCGCCGAGGTCCTCCAGCTTAAGCTAAAAGCGGTGGAAAGTCTGCTCTACAGGGCACGGCAAAATATGAAAAGCGCATTAATACGGATGAGTGATGAAAAAGGATAAGAACCAGGAAGAAGCCCTTTGGCAAAGGATGGAAGCTGCAGTAGCCCGGGAGAAGGCACAGCAGGTTTCGCCCTATTTGGCTACACGCGTCATGGCCCGTCTGGACGACAACCCAAGCCCGGGTTTTGTTTGGGCACCGGTGCTGCGCAGTGTCGCCGTTCTGCTGGCATTGGTCTTCGGGTTTTTGAGTGCGCATTGGTCTTCAGATACTCAAGTAGGGGAGCACAGGGCCCTGGTGGAGGCCTATTTTGAGAACAAGCAAGCCGGTCTTTCATTGGAAGACAGCTGGCTCTATTCCGATTTATATGAAGCAGAGTAAATTTCCCTGGTGGCCGCTGTGGGTGGTCCTGGCCCTGGCAGGGGGCTGGCTTATTTATCATGCCCTGCCGGCTGAAGATGCGGAGCATCCAACGCAGGAGGTTTCAGCACCAGCCGCCGACTCGCTGGCGGGCACCGGTTTTTATCGGATGGTCCGCTTGCTCGAATTGGACAGCATGCAGCACGCTGCTTTTCGTCGCGCCGAGGTGAATTATCGGCAGGAGTTGGCCAACTTAAGGACTTCGCTTCAGGAGGTGGATCGGGCCATCATTCAGGAATTGGCACAGACTGCACCGGACCCCATCGCATTACAAGGCTATGCCCAAGCCTCCGGCCGCTTACAGCAAGCTTTGAAACAAACCACCATCGATCATTTTCTACAGCTGCATCAAATGTGCAGTCCCCAACAACAGCAGCAATTGGCCGAAATTTTCAGCAGCTTTGAGCAGGGCCCCCCTGGTCGCGGCAGGGGCCAGGGACAGGGCCGCCACGGGGGCCGGGGATGGGGGCGTCGGCCTTAGCTGCTTTAAAACATAGGTTCCGCAAACTAACCGCTTGGCCGGCGCGCTTTCTTCCCGAAATAGAAATGCAGGTCGATAAAGGGCAAAATCTTAACGCGGGTATTGGCAAAGGCGGCATAGGAGAGGGCGTAACCGGGGGATACACTCAGACGTGGTGCAAAGAAGTACTGCAGCAGGGTGCTCTGTTCCCAGGCTGCCCCGGGGTGACCGGGACCATTCAGGTATTTTAGACTGCCCGACAAGTAGAGGCGGGACCGAATACGGGCATCGGCCCGCAGTGTGATTTCTGTCTGCCAGCCTTTGCCCAGCAGGGCATTGGTCCTGCTGCCCCAAAAATGTAAAGCCCGCGCCTCCAGCGCCGGGTCCTTGCTGAAGACCAGTCCATAATCTATCCGGAAGCCGGCGCTCAGCACCAAATAGGGATCCTGCGTAACACAAGCTGCCCGGTCTATGAAGTATTTACTTAGCAGCACTTCGTTGCTGATGGTAAGCAGACCCGGTACCGCTGCAGTACTGTCCACCAGTCCCCTGAAGCCTCTTTTTTTTGCCCATTCGAGTCCCGGTGTAGTGCTGTAAAGGCCGTGTCGGCTGGCCCAAAGCCAGCTTTCAGCGTGTATCCTTCTTTTTATGAACAGGTTGGGCACCCAGGGCAGCAGGCCCAGGGTGGACTGGAGTTCTGTCTTCGGGTTCAGCCCCAGGCGCGAGGGCGTGGTCAGACCGATGTTGCCCGCTTCTTTGGTGGAGAGGTAGGCCGATTGTGCCGGCCATATAAAGTCGCTACGGGCCTCACTGGCTCTCTGGCCCTCCGCCTGCAGGGGATTAAAGTAATTGCCCTGCCCCTTCAGCGGCAGGCTAAAGAGCATCAGCAGGGCAATAAGGGACAGCGACTTCAACATACACCTTTTTTGTAAAAGGGTTTAAGCTGCATTATTCATAAATTATCAATTGCGACAACTTATGAATAAAGCAGGTTTAAAGTGCTTATACCGTATTGATCAGTAATAAGTTATAGTCTGCACCTCTTTTTAACAAAAAAGCGGGCACTGAGGCCCGCTTATCTGTAGTAGTATTTGGATTACATGTGCGGATTGGGCCGCGTCTTGCGTGAGGCCACTTCCTCCAGCGCCTCTGAAACGTTGATGACGTAGTCGGCCAGCTTTTCACATTCCGAAAACAAATCGTTGAATAAGATGCCCGCTTCGTAGGAATAAACTTCCTTGGCCAGGTTGTCGAGGTGTTCGGCCTTAAGCTGACTGCGGTAGTTGTTCACGCGCTTCTCCAGTTGGATGGCCCTGTTCAGGTTTACCGCTGTTTCATCCATGTTGAGGTTGCTGCGCATCTCCTCCAGGGCTTCTTCCACCAGGTTGAACATCAGCTCCAGTTTGTCCATCGCCTCCTGATTAAATATGATTTTCTTTTCGCGCATGCGGTTGACCGTACGAGCCAGGTTGAAGTTGCAGTCGCCCACACTCTCCAAATCGCCCACCAGTTTGAGCATCGAACGCATGCGGCGCTGCCCGGTTTCGCTCATTTTGTATTGCGAAACCTGACTCAGATAGTTCGTAATTTCGACCTCCACATTGTCGCAAATGCCTTCGTATTTCTGAATTTTGGTAAACAGCTTGTTGAATTTCTTGTCGCTCTTTTCATCGATCAGCTTGCGGAAGAAGCCAAACATCTTAATGGTGTGCTTGGCAAAGAACTGCACCTCCTTTTTGGCCTGGAGCAGCGACAGTTCCGGCGTGGAAAGCATACCCGTGGTAATGAATTTGAGACGGAATTCTTCCTCGCTGTCCTTGTCGCGTTGTGGAATCATCCGTACCACTATTTTTTCGAGCAAGGGTGTAAACCAAACAAAGAGCAGCACGTTGAGCACGTTGAAAGCCGTATGGAATATGGCCAGTGCGGTGGGAATGGCGGCGGGAGACTCCGAAGGCGATACGCCCTGGTGGTTGGTCACGAAGTGGTCGATGGCGCCTGTAAACTGTCGGAAAACCAGCAGCATCCAGATGGTGCCCAGCACGTTAAACAGGAAGTGGACCAAAGCCGCTCTTTTGGCGCTGAGGTTACCGACCGAGGCAGCCAGGTTGGCGGTAATGGTGGTACCTATGTTTTCACCCAGCACCATAGCCGCTGCCATCTCAAAGGAAATCCAACCCTGATTCACCATCACAAAGGTCAGGGCCATGGTGGCCGAAGACGATTGAATGACCACGGTAAGCAAAGTACCAATAGCCAGAAAAATCAGCGTAGAGCCAAAGCCCAGGCCCATAAAACTCTGCACAAAACTTAGGATTTCTGGATTTTCGTTGATGTTGGGCACCGAGCCTTTTAAAAAGTCGAGTCCCAAAAACAGCAGGGCAAAGCCCACCAAAAATTCGCCCCAGGAACGGCGGTTGGCCACTTTAGAAAAGATCAGAGGCAGTCCAATGGCAATCATCGGCAGCGAGTAATCGCTGATCGACATTTTAAAGCCAAAGATGGTGATGATCCAGCCGGTAACCGTGGTGCCAATATTGGCCCCCATAATTACCCCGATGGATTCCTTCAGGGTAATGAGTCCCGCATTTACAAAGCCCACCACCATAACCGTGGTGGCGGAGGACGACTGGACTACAGAGGTAACAAAAAATCCTGTCAAGACGCCAAAAAACCGGTTGGAGGTCATGGCCGACAGGATGCTTCTCATTTTTTGTCCGGCTACTTTCTGCAGGGACTCACTCATCATCTTCATTCCATAGAGGAACATGCCGAGTGAGCCCACCATGGTCAGAAAGTCGAAAAAGGAATAATTCATTTTCTTTCAGTTGGATGGACCAATGTCCGTTTTGTGTTCAGCTAATTTCGCATTTTATTTCAGCAATGCGACAAAAATATATTTTTTTTCCGAGTCATTTGAGCATTCCAATACTTTTAAAGTCTGTTAAGCAACAGCCCAATTGTCCCCCTTGGGTTAATTATTATTAATTGCCTGAGAGAGCGGATGACAACGACAACAAATAAACCTTATGTTTGTGTGTGTTTTTAGTAAAAATCAATAACAAATGGAACCCATCTTTTCTCCCAAGCTCTTTACCACCTTAAAAGCAGGTTACAGTCGCCACCAATTCACCAAAGACGTGATGGCGGGAATTATTGTGGGTATTGTAGCCCTGCCTTTGGCCATCGCCTTTGCCATTGCTTCGGGCGTAGGGCCCGAAAAGGGACTTCTTACCGCCATCGTGGCCGGCTTTCTCATTTCCATACTGGGCGGCAGCCGCGTTCAGATTGGCGGTCCCACCGGGGCCTTTGTCGTTATTGTGGCCGGCATCATCGCCACCTACGGCATTGAGGGACTTATTATTTCTACCATCATGGCCGGCATCATCATGGTCATTTTTGGTTTGTTTCGTCTGGGCGTGGTCATTCGCTTCATTCCCTATCCGCTGGTCGTTGGCTTCACCTCCGGTATTGCCCTGCTCATTTTTGTGACCCAGATAAAGGACTTCTTTGGTTTGCAGACCGGAGAATTGCCGGCCGACTTTATTGGGAAAGTCTCCATGCTGGCAAGGAGCTTTCACTCCGTCAACTGGGTCAGTCTGGTATTCGGCTTGGGCAGTTTGTTGCTCACCCTGTTTTGGGGTAAGATCTCCTCCCGTATCCCCGGCTCGCTCATCGCCCTTTTGGGTGGCGCCCTGCTGGTGGCCTTCGGCGGGGTGCAAGTCGAGACCATCGGCACTAAGTTCGGTGAAATCCCCTCCACCCTCAGTCTCCCGACCTTCCCCAACCTCAGCTGGGATACAATCTATATGTACATTGGACCTGCTTTTACCATTGCCTTATTGGGGTCTATTGAGTCGCTCCTCTCAGCCGTCGTTTCCGATGGTATGATTGGCGGACGGCACCGCAGCAACACCGAACTCATTGCCCAGGGAATCGCCAACATCGGCAGTGGCCTCTTTGGAGGTATTCCCGCTACAGGTGCCATCGCCCGGACCGCCACCAACGTTAAAAACGGCGGCCGTACCCCCGTAGCAGGTCTGGTCCATGCCCTGGTGCTGCTGCTCATCATGCTTTTTGCCGGAAAGTGGGCGGGACTCATTCCGCTTTCGGTGCTGGCCGGTATTTTAATGGTGGTGGCCTACAATATGAGTGAGTGGCGCTCCTTTGTATCCATACTCAAAGGATCGCGCTACGACGTGCTGGTCCTCGTCACCTCCTTTGTGCTCACCGTGGTGGTAGATCTTACCATAGCCATTCAGGTCGGTATGGTACTGGCTGCCTTGCTGTTTATGAAGCGTATGGCCGACGTCGGAGAGGTAAAACCCCTGGTCGCCTATCCGCAGGATGAGAAGGACGACGCCGCCATGGTCAACCTGGAACTTCCCGCAACTTGTGTGGTCTATGAAATTTCCGGCCCCCTCTTTTTCGGTGTAGCCAACAAGTTTAAAGAGCTGATGCACAACATTCCCGACCGTTCTACCCTAGTGCTTATTCGCATGCGCAATGTGCCCATGATCGATGCCACCGGCGTGCACAACTTTAAAGCCATGTTGCAACGCTTTGTACATCAACGAAAAACCGTGGTGCTTACCGGGGTGAATGCTGCCGTTGTACGTGATTTGGATCGCCATGGCATCACCGAACTGGTGGGGCCCGAAAATATTTACGCCACTTTTGAAGAAGCTGTTTCCAAAGTAAAAATGCTGTAGTCTGCTGCGATTTTGGACTGTAGGACTGTCCATTTTATTTCATAAAATTGTATCTTGGAACAATTACTCTGAGATACAATTTTTTTAGCGACAGTTCATATGGGGAAAGGCACAGGCTTGAACAAGGAGTTGGGTTTGTTTGATGTTTTTGCAATCAGTACCGGAGCCATGTTCAGCTCAGGCTTTTTTCTGTTGCCCGGTTTGGCCTCGCAATATACCGGTCCCTCCGTTTTTGTCGCCTATTTGGTGGCCGGCATCCTGATAATTCCGGCCATGTTCAGCATTGCCGAAATATCTACCGCCCTGCCCCGTTCGGGAGGCGCCTACTTCTTCCTGGATCGCAGTCTCGGTCCCCTCATGGGCACCATTGGCGGCCTGGGCACCTACTTCGCCCTGATGTTTAAAACCGCCTTTGCCATCATTGGTATTGGCGCCTATGCCGCCTTTTTTTGGGACGTGCCGGTCAAGACCATTGCCATTGCCGCTACTTTTATGTTTATGGGCCTTAATTTGGTAGGGG
>DUOK01000268.1 GCA_012838865.1 Bacteroidales bacterium
GGGCCGAGAAAATCCACATCCGCGACAACGGCGGCTCGGTCATTACCTTCGACACCCAGGAGAAGTCGCTGCTCATCAGTTCCATGGAAACCCTGAACCTGAGTGCCAAGAATGTGAATATTGCTGCAGAGGCAAATGTGACCATTGGGGCGCAAAAAGACATGATGCTCTCGTCGGACGGCAACATGCAGGCCGTCAGCAAGGGCGAACTGGCCTTGCAGAGCGACAGCGACACCTCGGTCAGCAGCAAGGGCGCCGTGGCCATTGAGGCCACCAGCGATGCCAGTCTCAGCGGAGCCAATGCCCTGGTCGAAGGTAAAGCCAGCGCCGAGCTCAACGGCACCCAGGCCAAAGTCAACGGAAAAGCCATGGCCGAAGTGGCCGGTGGTATTGTAAAATTAAACTAAGGAGGATAAAGCTATGCCAGGACCCGCAGCCACAGTAGGAAGTATGCACGTTTGTCCCATGTTGAACCCCGGAACACCCCCACCACCACATGTCGGTGGACCCGTATCCGGACCGGGTGTGCCCACCGTATTAATTGGTGGAAAACCCGCTGCCGTAATGGGCGATATGTGCGTTTGTGCCGGACCTCCGGACACCATTGTTCAAGGAGAAGCCACCGTATTGATAGGCGGCAAACCTGCCGCTACCGTAGGCTGCATGACGGCCCACGGCGGCTCCATCACCGTGGGCGAGCCCACGGTGCTCATCGGCACCGGCTGCAGTGGCCCCACGGCCATCGCTCCCGTCAAAAGAATCCCCTTTCCAAAAATCTCGCCCCTTTTGAAGGCCGTTGCCGCTGTCAGCGGACGCGGAGCCAGCTTGAAAGAGGCCCAGCAAAACCAGGAAAAGTTGAAGGAGGAGGCAGAGAAGGATACTATAGAGCTGACAAACCTCGTTTGGAAACAAGAAGGAAAGCAAGTTGAAAAGGCTTTGATAGGCCAAACGGTAGAACTTACCGCCGACGTAAGTGGTGCAGATGAAGGAGCCAGTATTAGTCTGGCGATTGTTGATGTGGCTGCTTCCGAAGGGGGAAAGGAAATTAGAAGTGTAGGAGGTGTAGTTGCCGATCAGAAGATTTCTATAGCGTGGAAAGTTGATTATCCGGTTAAAAAGAATAATGCCAGCGATTCGGATGAACAAACCGGATACATTGAGCCGGAACTGGTTTTTAGAGGAACAACCACCAACACAAGCGAGGTTGAGAGCGGGCGCCTGGCTGTTTTTACCTGGTTGAAGGTTTTGTTGCGTGAAAAGGTAGGTGGAAACATTTTGAAGGAAACCAAGTGCTATCTGGTGCACCCCGATGACAGTGAAGAAGAACTGGTTTCGGATGCTGACGGCTACGTAGTAGTGGACGAACTGAAAATTGGAGACTACCGTCTAACCCTAAAAAATCAGGAAGATGATTTATAGCGTAGGTACAAATACCGAAGAGGTAATTGAAGTCGAAGAAAACATCATCGCTTTTGAGGAGGTGCAGATTGCTGTGCTGGACTGCAGATCGGGGCGGCCCCTGGCCAACAAGAAGGTGAAACGAATTGTTGTTAAGCAGGATGATGTTGCCATTATTGATGTGGAATTTGATAGGACGGTTGACCACACACTAACCGTGGAATTGGCCGATGCGCTTAAGAGGTTGGGCTTTGATGATGCGGACGTAAAGAAAGGCTACAAAAAGTATTGGGAGGCTCGCGATTCTTCTGCAAAGGCTGCTGATGCTGCCGGGGAGCCTTTTCCTGTTTTTGAAGCAAGGGTTATTGACGAATACAAGCGTCACCGTGCTACGGATGACAATGGCATATTAACGCTGCAATTGCCCCGTGTTTTTTTTAATGGGCATAGTATTTCGGTTGAAGTCGGTTTTTGGGACTTCCCCGTGTTTTTAGAGGCGGTTAATGATGACCCTCGTGTTCAGGACTTGGCACCTCAACCCATCCGGCGAGATGGGGTTGATATTGGGGGAAGTAGGCTTCTGCTTGATTTGGGCAATAACGGGACGAGATTTGATATCGTTTGGACCGGCAGAGAACAAAGTACGGACTGGAATGGTAATTGGGGCTGGGAAGCCAGAAGGGCTTCGCGGCATGCTGCGCCAATAGCAGCTGCTTCGGGAGGTATGGTGTCAGCCACATATTTCCTGAACAGCATAGGGCTTAAGTCAGGAGCAGGAAATCAGGAGGTGGATATGGCGACGGAGTTCAAAGTCTCCGAAACCATTATTTTAAAGAACAACCAAGCCGAAGTTAATATGGATGCTCCACAAAATGTGAGTATCCTGGACAGCAGTCTTTTTTCGATGTTTTATGTAAAAGGGACCAACAATACTCCATTTGTGCTCTATGGCATGCAATGGTGTCAGCCGGTTTGGGATGGGATAGAGGATCCGCAAGGAGAATTGGTAGCCGGCTCAAGTAATGAGAATGTTTATATCCAAAATCCTGAGTATGCCCATTTGAACATGCATGTGGTGACAGATTATAAGGGGCATGGAATTTTTAATGGGCAGGTGGTCTCTGCGGGGGGGAAGGAATATGGGACAACAAGACATGAGTATAAGCATTCATTCGATATAGATTCTGTAGATTTAATGACTGGAGCGGTTGGAGCGGTAAAGTTGTTTGCTATCCATGGTGGAAATGCTGCCAGGAATGGGGCTTCCAATTCAAGTACAGGGTTGTATGTCACACTAATCTGTGAAAATTCTGTTTTCGGAACAGATGATAATAAAAGGGGTGTTAGATACTTGCATTTGGATTCCTATGGTATTGATAAAAACTCCTATGTGATGGCCGGGCAGGAGATTGGTCGGGCAGGACGTACCGGTATTCCAACGCAATATCCGGATCATTGCCATATGGATTACGGTGCTGGTGCTGCAAAACATGAGGCCAGTATTTTAAATCACCGGTCTGAGTTGGACCTTTTTAACCGCAGGTGTATTCCTCACTACGAGTTGCCTCTAATTATGCCTTGTAAGAGCGAGCGAGCTATTTCAATTAGTTCATGTAACTTTGATTGTACCACAGCATTGAATTGTTGGGCAGCCATAGAGTTAAAATGCCCGGCATTATCCAACAGAAGCAATGCGTCAAGTGATAACCAGCAAGTAAGGGTTATTCAAGCGCAATTGAGATTTCTGGGGTATTATAATGGGGCTCTGGATGGAGACAATGGAGCTGGAACAAAGGATGCCATTGCAAGGTATAAGTCCGGGAACACCAGTGGGTTAACCTCAGGTTATTCTTTTTTTGTTGATGGGGTTACAAGACCCGTTCCCGTCTCTGATGAGGATGGGTCTAAAATAAACGGGCTAACCAGAAGTGCCGCTTTTGATGCAGCTGGTGAAGTCATTTACGATGATCGTGGAAATTTGCTTGTAAATGACACAACAAGTTCAATCAATGCTCTATTGTTAGAATGGTTAAATTTAGAAGCTCCACTCCCGAATTATGGGGGAAATACATTTAATGTCCTAGTTTAAAACTTGAAGTTATGAGGGCTACTTTCATTTTGTTATTGTCTTGTTTTTTGCTTATCCACAGTTTTGGATTTGGACAGGTTGTAGATTTAACGCCTTATGCGATTTGTAAGCAAGGAAATTTTGTCGGGTTGACAGAAGGATTGGGTGATTTGCCCGACACAGAGCCTGGCGTAACCTTAGCAGAAATGGTCTATGATGGGTCTGTATATATCCCGGATTCAATAAACGGCTTTGCTTTGACGGTTTTAAATTATCCCTATTTCGGTATGGGGTATATGCGTGAAGTTCGGCTTCCGGAAACACTAACATATCTTTATGGTGATTTTGGTTCAAATTTAAGGAGCTTTAATATTCCTAAAAACCTTTATTATTTCTACGTTGGAGGCTTTGGTGAATTGGATAGTATTGCCTTGCCAATACCTGAGAAGGAGAATCATCGGTTTTTAGGTTGGAAGAAGTCTGACGTAGAAACTTTGATCCCAGGTGGCTCTATGGTTAAAACATCTAGTGGAGAGTATTATGCACACTTTGAATACCAACTAGACGAGCCATACGTCTTAAAAAAAGAGGATATCCTCTTTCTTGATGGGAATCTGCAAGAATGTTATTATCAGGGAGCAAAGGATATAATAGTGCCATCAAGCTTTAATGGTCATCAAGTTAAGAGTATTGATGTTCAAGCATTTAGACAGAACCTTGAATCAGTAGTGTTTGAGAATGGTATTGAAAGTATAGGTGGGTTTGGCTGGAACAATATATCCAAGATTGAATTGCCGAAAGGTCTTAAGGTGATTGAAAAACAGGCTTTTGTAAAAAATGAGCTGGCTGATGTTAGGATTCCTTCATCTGTTATACGTATTGAAGCAGGTGCTTTTGGAAGTTGTGAAATTGAGAAAGTAGAATTGTCTGTTTGTCTTAAGTATGTAAGTGGATTTGGGTCTAATAAAATATCTGAACTGTTATTTCCAGCTTCATTAGATACGATAGGTGTTTGGGCTTTTTCAAACAACAGCATTAAAGAGGTAATACTTTCGAAGAATGTAAAGGTGATTGAGGAATCGGCTTTTTTTAGGAATATGATAGAAAGGATTGAATGGTCAGAGCTTCTGGTTCAAATTGGCGCGAAGGCTTTTCAACAGAATGATCTGTTAGAAGTAATTCTTCCCAAAAAGGTTCAGGTTCTA
>DUOK01000269.1 GCA_012838865.1 Bacteroidales bacterium
AGACGAAATGCACTAAATTGCCTCTTCAAAGAGAACTTTTACCTTAATCCGTTTTAGTATGTTTGGACATAAGTGTTTTTTACGCATTGGCCAGCTTGAGGACTCAAGTGCAAGCGGCCTTTATAAGTACAGTTACGAATTGCTGTCGTGTGATTTTGGTTTTGCCCAGTCGATGGATCGAAATGGCAAGCCTCAATCAGAAGTTCAGGGGGGTACCATAAGCATGGTTTATCCCAATGTTCCACCACAAGAAATTGTTGACTGGATGCTGAAATCAGGCAAGGTTGAAAATGGCGCCATCGTAATTTGTGATGCCAACGACCTGCCTTTAGAGAAGGTGTATTTTGAAGATGGTGTATGCACGGGCATGAAAGTGGGCTATCATCAAAGTGGGAATGGATATGTCTCTACCAATATCCAGATTGATGTCCGTAAAATTTCTGTAGGAAATGTTGCCATTGAAAAAAGATGGGTTAATATTAAATAATTGAATCATGTATAATTTACCTCTAATTGACAGCAATATTTCCGTCTGGTTTACTTTGGACGGCCAAGAATATGAAGTTTCACAATTCGATATTTCATTTTTCCAGGGAGTGGATAGTAAAGGAGAACCTCAAGATCATGTACGTGGCGGTCAAATGACAATGACATTAAATCAAACATTGCCAGAAAGCTTTTACGGTTGGGCAATGAGATCATGCACAAAGGATGGCAAAGTAGATTTCCGAATAGAAAGTGGAAGCTCACCAATGAAGATTGAATTTACCAATGCTTACTGCCTAAACTTTAATCGTACAATTAATTCTATAGGTGGCGGAGTATCAACATTATTGACCATTTCCCCAGAGGAAGTTATTATTAACGGAAGGAGTTTTGATAACCATTGGGTAAAGTATTAGTCGTTATGCCACGTTACAATGAAGTTTACATAAGTCAGCAGGACTTTGAGATATCCCTTCACAATGGAATGCGTTACGATGGATTTGTAGAAGGGATGGGATATGCATACACAAGCCATTTTTCTATTCCTCCGCTACACTTTCAGAAGCATAATCCCCCTGGAAGAGTTCACAATGATGAGAGCTTTTTTCAAAACGGTTTTATTCAGTATATAGATTCATCGCCGCAAATGCGTTTGATGAGTGTAAAGTACGTCCACAAAGTAAAATCGGGTGATACACTCACTTCGATAGCTCAACAGTATGGCGTATCAATTCAGGCTGTTAAAGATGCAAATTCCAACATCAATTGGGCAGGAGAACGAAAAGGGGACAGGATTTTGGCCGGGGAGGAATTGAAGTTGCCGAATGAGGTAAAAGAAGATTTTGCAGACAGCTCAAAAAGTAAAGGGGCCCGTTCTGGAAATCCTTTAATTGGCCCTACCGTTGCCAGGGCCAACTTTGAACAGCGCTTGAGTAAAAGTTTGTATGGGGGAGGTGTTGCCGCAAACGGTGGGGGTGTTGATGCACAAACTTTATTCCTTTTAGGATTAGGACTTACAGCAGATGGAGCACAAGGTGGAGCAAGGATATTCCAAGAAAGCAATGCAGGGGTCAGAGCAGCTGCAGTCCGAAATAACATACCAACAACACAAATTGATAGAATCATGGGGAATACGAACAATTTTGCAACCGGGGCAAAATGGGCAGGTCGTGGTGTTATTGTCGTTGGGGCGGGTGTTTCAATACAGCAAGGTTATGAGGCATATAGTCAGGGAGATATGGAGGGCGTAACAATAGCAGGCCTTGATTTAGGCGTTGGACTTGGAACTGCAGCAATTGGTGGGATACCTGGAATATTACTGTATGGTGGATACATGATAATAATGCAACCATTACCAGGGAATCCAACTGGTTATATGACTCCGTTTGTTGTACCAGATAAAACATATGTTGCACCATCGATAGTAACTCATAGATTTTAAATTACTATTTAAATGAAATTTTACAGGTATTTATATTTCAATTTGTATCAGCTTTGGTTGAAAAAAAAGGATGAG
>DUOK01000270.1 GCA_012838865.1 Bacteroidales bacterium
AAAAAAGTGCAAAACAGGGGCATAAAAGTGAGTGCTCGTGTTGGAAAAATCAAAAGAAGCGTTATCTTTGCAACGCCTTTGAAAGAAAGGGCAATAGTTAGACAAATCAATGGGTCTGGTAGTTCAGTTGGTTAGAATATCGGCCTGTCACGCCGAGGGTCGCGGGTTCGAGTCCCGTCCAGACCGCCAACATTTATTGAAAGAATTGAATTGCTTGGTCTGGTAGTTCAGTTGGTTAGAATATCGGCCTGTCACGCCGAGGGTCGCGGGTTCGAGTCCCGTCCAGACCGCAAAAACCGCTCAGTTTTAAAAAGCTGAGCGGTTTTTTGTTTTCAGGCAGTTTGTTAGTCCCCCTACCCTCTATGCCTGGTAGGGGCTGGTTGGACTTACTGCGGGCGGAAAAAGGAAAAGTTGACTTTGCCGTAGCTGCGAAGCTGTTCAAAGGCAGGATGGGTACTGTAGTTGCGGTCGGGACCGTGTTCCAGTATAAATAGGCCCTCGCTTTGCAGCAGGCCACTTTCCAGGACAGCGGGCAATACTTTATCAAAATCGCGCAGGTCGAAAGGCGGATCGGCAAAAATGAGTGGGCAGGGTTTTAGTTCTCCCTTGGCCAGTACTGTAAAAACATCCGCTTTAATAACCTGAATGATGTTTTCCAGCGCCAAATCCTGTACGCACTGCCGGATGAATTTTTGGTGATGAAAATCCTTTTCAATACAAGTCACCGCCCTGGCCCCTCTGGAGGCAAACTCCAGACTAATGGCACCGGTTCCTGCAAACAAGTCCAACACTTCCAGTTCCTCAAAATCGATGTTGTTGGCCAAAATATTGAAAAGGGCTTCGCGTGCCGTATCGGTTGTAGGACGGGCTCTGAAGTTTTTGGGTGGTGAGAAACGCCGCCCCTTGAAGGAACCACTGACTATACGCATACGGGCAAGCTTAGCAGATTGTAAAACCTGGGTGCATTTAGCGAACGAAAGAGGTGACTGTAGCGAAAATGATGGGGCAGGGTGCTGGGAGCAACATGGCGCAAATAGCGCGACAGTTGTTTGCCTAAAGCGTCAAAACGTGGATGGTGTCCGCTCATAATGATCTCTACCTCGTTGGGACTAAGCTTCAGTTGCTCAAAGGCAAAGAGGGTGAAATAAATGAAGTCGTTTTCGCTCTTAATGGGAAAATTGTTACACAGTTTAAGGCTGTTGTCGCTGAAAGCCAGCAAGTCAAAGCAAGCGCTGTGCAGATTGATGAAAAGTGTGGTTTTGTTGCCCTCATTCATCTTGGTCGCTAAATTCCCTTCAATGACGGGGGTGTTTTGGTGAAATATGCGGGGATTGGGAAATTGTTTCTTCAACAGCTTTTCGAGTTCAGCCTCCACCGGAAAAACATTGTAGGCATCGGCCATTGCAATTTTGTTGTAATGGACGGTCTGTTTCTCACTCAATGGGCCACAAAAACGCATCCAATCTTCGGGTTGGGCAGCGTCAAATACCGGAGTGGGAACCAGCGTTCCCCGGGAGGAGGGCAGAAGTACGAGTGTTTTTTTATAGGGCAGATTGAGTTTTTCGATTTGCCGGAACCAGTTTTCCACCTGTTCGTTTATGGGGCGATTGGCTTCCAGGGGGAGGTGTTGAAATTGCAGGTATTTGTTGTGAACCGGGTCCAGGATACAAAAAGAAAATCCATCCAGGCTAAGCTGGATGGATAAGTAATACGATGAGCTGATAATCGGATCAAAGGAATCGTCAACAAACGAAAAGCTTTCATTCATATCCAAGTTCCTTATTCCCAGTTACCGGCATTGTTATTGGCTTCAGTAAGCGAACCTACACTAAGGCCCGGATAGCGTTCCAGTTTGCGCTGACGGTCGTTGATGTTAACGACCTCCTGCTTTTCCAGTCCGTCCAAATAAATGTTGTTGTGTACCTTGGCTTCAAAAACAGGGACTTCCACCTGGGAGGCTGTAAGGATGGTTGCAGTGCCCAACTCAAATTTGGTTTTTCCGTTGGTGAAGGGAACATAGGGCAGTGAATCCACAATCCAAGGTTTTTTGTTGAACAGGGAATCCATTACACTGATACGTGTAGTATCTCGCTTAATGATGCCCATCCGTAAAGCAGTTGCTTCAGTCATACCGGCATTCAACATACTGTCGGTGAGGGAGCCTTCCATTCTGACCATTGGGAGCGAATCGTTGGCAACAAAGGCTACCAGGCTGTCGAAACTGGCCGTGTAATGGCCATTTACGGTACGATAAGCCACCTGAGCGGAACGGATGTCTTGCAAGCGTTCAATTACTTTAGCGCGTCGGTATTCATGTTCGTCTATGAATTTCAAAGGCCTGTTGATACTGTCCACGCAAAAGTACGCCAGCGCCAGAATCGCAATGGTCAATAGAATTTGGAATACTGTTTTCATTATCTTTATCATTTTGTTTTTGAAACGTAGCACAAATTTACAAAAAAAAATCAATCCACTTTTTTTTGTGGCTTTATTTACCGAAAAAATGCTGAAAGAACAGATTTTTAACAGATTTCAATCTTATTTCACATTTAAAGCAACGCCCTCGCAGTGCGCTGCCATGGCAAAAATAGCTGAGTTCATGGCGGCTGGGGGACCCATGCCCCTGTTTTTACTGCGGGGCTTTGCGGGTACCGGAAAAACCTCCCTCATGCAGGCTTTTGTACAAAGCCTTCAGTCGTTGCACATCAAATCGGTTTTATTGGCACCCACCGGACGTGCCGCCAAAGTATTAAGCGCCTATGTTGGCGCTCCCGCCCATACCATTCACAAACGTATTTACCGGCAACAGGGTGGCGATGCTTTCAGTGCCTTCCAGTTGAACGACAACCTTTATAAAGACACCCTTTTTATTGTAGATGAGGCTTCCATGATTGCCAACGATAATTTTGGGAGCGCCCACTTTGGTTCGGGTCGCCTGCTCGATGATTTATTGCGCTTCGTATACAGTGGAGAGAACTGCCGTTTGCTGCTGCTGGGCGACACCGCCCAGCTGCCGCCCGTGGGCATTGCCATGAGTCCCGCCCTCGAAAAAGCAGAATTGGAAGCACATGGAGCAAGCGTTTTTGAAAGCGTGCTTACCGATGTGGTGCGTCAGCAGGAGGGAGGAGGCATCTTGGCCAATGCCACCATGCTTCGTGGCCTGCTGGATGCTGCCGAGGACATTGAGGTGTATCCGCAATTGCATACGCAGGGCTATCCCGATGTGCAAAATATAAGCGGCGCAGATTTGCTGGAAGAATTGAATTATTGCTACGATCATTTCGGACTGGAAGAGACGCTGGTGGTTTGCCGCAGCAACAAAAGAGCCAATCTCTTTAACCAGGGTATTCGCAATTCGGTACTCTATCGCGAAGACGAACTGACCAGTGGCGACTATTTGCTGGTAATGAAAAACAATTACCACTGGATAAAAGAGCATAAGGAAATTAATTATATTGCCAATGGCGACATTGCCCGGGTTTTGCGGGTTCAAAAGCACCACGACCTCTATGGTCATCGTTTTGCCGATTTGAGCTGCGAGCTGGTTGATTACCGCAACGTGGAGGTGGATGTGCGTGTGAATCTCGACAGCCTGCAAAGTGCAGGTGCCGGTTTGTCGCAGCAGGAGCAGGAAACCTTTCTGAATGAGGTATTGCAGGATTACCCGGAAGTGCAATCGAAGCGGAAACAGTATGCGCTGGTGCGCGAAAACCCCTTTTACAATGCCCTGCAGGTGAAATTTGCCTACGCCATGACCTGTCACAAAGCCCAGGGTGGACAATGGAAGGCCGTTTTTATTGACCTGGGTTATTTTACCGAAGAACACCTGGGGCGCGAAATGCTGCGCTGGCTGTACACCGCCGTCACCCGGGCCACTGAAAGGCTGTATTTTGTTAATTTCCCCAAGGCGTTTTTTGGCGATTGAGGCAAAAGAGCCCTTTCTGCGCAGGCAGAAAGGGCTCTTTTACATGGGCAACCGATACTTGTAGCTGCTTAGTTTAACTTCAAATCGGCTACAATATGGTCGATTTTTTCGTTGCCTGTTTGGGCTGCCGCCTCAAAATCTTCCCGGGCAGCCATGTCCGTTTTCACCTCAAAATAAAACTTGATTTTGGGTTCCGTTCCGGAGGGACGTACCGAGACTTTGGAACCGTCTTCCGTAAAAAACTGCAGCACATCCGAAGTCGCCGGAAAGTCCAGTTGCTCACTCTTGCCCGTTAAAGGGTTACTGGCTTTTAAGGTGCTGTAATCCTTAATCAGGCAAACTTTGGAGCCACCCAGTGTGGCGGGCGGATTGCTTCGGAAATCCTGCATCATGGCCTTTATTTCATCAGCTCCCGCCTTTCCCTTTCGAACGATCGAAATCAAACGCTCTTGCGAGAACCCGTATTCGATGTAGATGTCCTTCAGCAGCTGATACAGGGTCTTGCCCTGGTCTTTGGCCCAGGCAGCCACTTCTGCAATCATACAAATGGCCCCCACCGAATCTTTGTCGCGCACATAGTCGCCCGGCAAAAAGCCATAACTTTCCTCCCCGCCACAAATGTACTTTTGTTTTCCCTCCAGCTCACGAATTACCGAGGCAATCCATTTGAATCCCGTGTAGGTATCATAGAAGCCGATTTCGTTCTTCAGCGCAATTTCTTTAAGCAATTCAGTGGTAACAATGGTCTTCACAATAAACTCCTTGCCGGTAAGCAGGCCTCTTTCCTTCCATTGACTCACCATGTACCAGGTGATCAGCAGGGCCGTTTGGTTGCCGTTCACCAAAATAAACTGGTCATCATCGTTGCGAATGGCAATGCCCAGACGATCGCCGTCGGGGTCCGAAGCCGCCACCAGTTCGGCGCCGGTAGCTTCCGCCTTTTCAATGGCCATTTTTAAGGCCGCAGGTTCTTCCGGATTGGGTGAAATAACCGTGGGGAAATCACCACTTACCACATCCTGTTCCGGTACATTAATGATGTTGGTGAAGCCAAAACTGCGCAAGGCATCGGGCACCATCTTATGGGTCGTGCCGTGGATGGGCGAGAAGACAATTTTTAAGTCTTTCTGGCGCTCAATGACCTCGGGGTTCAATGAAATCTTTTTAACTGCATCAATAAACAGGCGGTCCATATCAGCGCCCAGTATTTTGATTTTATCGGCGGGACCATCAAAGCGAATAGCGCTCACTTTAGTAATCTTAGCCACCTCCGCAATGATGTTGGTGTCGTGCGGGGCAATGATCTGCGCGCCGTCGTTCCAATAAGCCTTGTAGCCATTGTACTCTTTGGGGTTGTGCGAAGCGGTAATGATGACTCCGCTTTGGCAATCGAGGTGTCTGATGGCAAAGGAAATTTCAGGGGTGGGACGTAAGTCCTCAAACAAATAAGCGCTTATGCCGTTGGCAGCGAAAATCTGAGCCGCTGTTTCGGCAAAGAGGCGACTGTTGTTGCGACAGTCGTGACCAATTACCACCTTACGTTCCGGCAGGTCGGCAAAGGCCTTGTTCAGGTAGTTGGCCAGGCCCTGGGTGGCTGCCCCCATGGTGTAGCGGTTCATCCGATTGGAGCCTGCCCCCATGATGCCGCGGAGGCCCCCCGTACCAAATTCCAAATCCTTGTAAAAGGAATCAATCAGCTCTGTGGTGTCCGGATTGTTCAACATTTTACGGACTTCCTCCTTGGTGGCCTCGTCGTAAGCCCCATCCAGCCACTGTTGGGCCTTGGCCTTAACGTTTTCTAATATCTCATTCATTGTATGTTGGTTTAGTAACAAAAATAATAAAGCTTTACAGTTTCCGGAGCTCCAGTAAGCATTTTTGCAAACTGTCCGTCCAGTAAGGTATGTCTAGATCGAAGGCGTGAATGATGTCCGAAACATCCATTACCGAATAGGCGGGACGTCGAGCGGGAGTTGGGAAGTGTTCTGTTTTAATGGGATTTACCTTTACCTGTCGGTTGTTCGAATAATGGAAAATCATTTGGGCAAAATCGTACCAACTGCACACGCCCAGGTTAGAAAAATGATAGGTCCCGGTTTTAAAAAGGCTTGGGTTGGCCGTACTGCGTTCCAAAATCTTTAGAATGGCGGTGGCCAAATCCCCGGCATAAGTGGGCGTGCCCACCTGATCAAAAACAACATTGACCTCGGCGCGGTCGCTCAGGCCCAACATCGTCTTTACAAAATTATGGCCGTAGGCCGAATAGAGCCAGGAGGTGCGGATGATGATCGATTGTGGATTTTCCCTTTTAACCGCCTCTTCTCCGGCCAATTTGGTTTGCCCGTACACCGTATTGGGACGGGCAGGCATGGAGGGCTGCAGAGGCTTATTGGAACTGCCGTCGAAAACATAGTCGGTGGAAATATGAATGATGCCCGCACTCTTTTCCCGGGCACAACGCGCCAGCCAGCCGGGCGCCTCTGCATTAATGCGCCGGGCGTTTTCTTCATCGCTTTCCGCCTTGTCCACCGCTGTATAGGCGGTGCAATTCACCAGGAAATTGAAGTCGCTCTCGTTCATAAACTTCCGGATGTTGGCCTCACTGCTTACATCAAGCACAGCGGGCGTGGTAGAGGCAAATTCGGCAAATTCGCACCCGGCAGCCAAGCTGCACAGGCTGCTGCCCAACTGACCGTCTGCACCAACAATCAATACTTTCATCATACAGCGGCAGGATTTAGTCTTCTTGAAATAAAAAATTCATTTCAGCCTCACTGAAAGCAGGCAACACTTCGTCCTTGGGCGAAACAATGGCCTTGGTCGGATCCACCTTCCAGTCGATACCCAGCTCGGGGTCGTTGAAGTTGATGCCTCTTTCGGCCTCACGTACATAAGGGTTGTCGCATTTGTACATAAACACCACCTCTTCGCTAAGGGCCGAAAAGCCATGGGCAAAGCCCCTGGGCAGAAAAAATTGCAAGTGGTTTTCATCCGAAAGTTCGATGGCAAAATGCTGACCGAAGGTGGGCGAATTCTGACGCAAATCAAGGGCAACATCCAGCACCCTCCCCTTGAGTACCTGTACCAGTTTGGCCTGGGCGTAGGGAGCCAGTTGATAATGCAGACCTCTTATGGTGTTTTTCACCGACCGGGAAACATTGTCCTGCACAAAATCGGAGGAGAGCCCCTGTGTCCTGTATGTTTCCCGGTTCCACAATTCAAAAAAGCAGCCTCTCTGGTCGCCGAACACGGTGGGTTCAATGACAAGGAGCCCCGGCAGATGTGTGGTTCTTATTTTCATGAATACTGCACTTGCTTGTCGCTACAATTCGTTTTTAATATCGCCCAGGTCGAGGGTCGCAATTTTCTTCAGGTATTTGCCATAATCGTTTTTTTCCAGGGGTTTGGCCAGTTCCAATAATTGGGTCTTACTGATCCAGCCTTTTTTGTAGGCAATTTCTTCGATGCAGGCCACTTTAAGCCCCTGTCTGTTTTCGATGGTTGCGATGTAGTTGGAGGCTTGCAGCAGACTGTCGTGCGTACCGGTATCGAGCCAGGCCATGCCGCGTCCCAGCAGTTTTACATGCAGGGCCGCTTCATTCAAATACAAGCGGTTCAGATCGGTGATTTCCAGTTCGCCCCTTTTACTTGGACGCAAACCTTTTGCTTTTTGCACCACATCCGGCCCATAAAAATAGAGTCCGGTTACCGCGTAGTTGGATTTGGGCGCGCTGGGTTTCTCCTCCAGACTAAGAACTCTGCCTTCCCGGTCAAATTCGGCCACGCCATAGCGTTCGGGGTCGTTAACGTAGTATCCGAATACCATAGCCCCTGACTCCAGGCGACTGGCTTCGCGCAGTATTTTGCTGAAATCGAAACCGTAAAAGATGTTGTCGCCCAGGATGAGACAAACGGGACTGTTGCCAATGAATTCCTCCCCGATGATAAAGGCTTGCGCCAGTCCGTCGGGCGAGGGTTGCTCGGCATAACTGAAAGACAGTCCCAAATCCCGACCATCGCCCAGCAAGTTCTTATACAAGGGCAGGTCATTGGGTGTTGAAATGATGAGTATTTCCCGAATCCCGGCCAGCATCAATACGGACAGGGGATAGTAAATCATCGGCTTGTCGTAAACCGGAATAATCTGTTTGGAGATACTTCTGGTGGCGGGGTAGAGGCGTGTGCCCGATCCGCCGGCAAGAATGATTCCTTTCATGGTGGGTGTTTCTTTGTTTATGGATTTAACCAAATCCGGATTGACTATATGCTTTGCTGTTCCTTTAAAAGCCGATCAAAGTACTGGATGGTTTTCTCCAGTCCTTCTCTGAGCTGAACCCGGGGTTCCCAGTTGTTGAGTCGCTCCCGGGCCAGGGAGATGTCGGGCTGTCTTTGGGTGGGGTCGTCTTGCGGAAGCGGCAGGTGTTCTATTTTGGATTTGGACCCGGTAAGGTCCAAAACTTCCCGGGCCAGTTCCAGCATCGAAAACTCATGCGGATTACCCAGGTTCACGGGTCCAATAAATTCATCCGGGGCCTCCATCATCCGTATCATGCCCTCCAGCAAATCATCCACGTATTGAAAACTGCGGGTTTGCATGCCGTCGCCAAAAATGGTAATGGGTTTATTCTGCAAGGCCTGAACAATGAAGTTGGATACGACCCGCCCGTCGTTGGGATGCATGCGGGGGCCGTAGGTGTTGAAGATGCGAATGACCCTGATGTTGACCTGATTTTGCCGGTGGTAGTTGAAAAACAAACTCTCTGCACAGCGCTTACCCTCGTCGTAGCACGACCGAATACCAATGGGATTAACGTTGCCCCAGTAATCTTCGGGTTGGGGGTGTACCAGGGGGTCGCCATAAACTTCGCTGGTAGATGCCTGAAGAATTTTCGCCTTAATACGCTTGGCCAGTCCCAGCATATTTATGGCACCCATCACCGAGGTCTTTATGGTTTTGATGGAGTTGTACTGATAATGTACGGGAGAAGCCGGACAGGCCAGGTTGTAAATCTCGTCTACCTCTACAAAATAGGGGTGGGTAACATCGTGCCGCACCAGTTCAAAATAGGGGTTGTCGAGCAAATGAACAATGTTTCGCTTGCTTCCGGTAAAGTAATTATCGAGACAGATGACTTCATGGCCTTCCCGAATCAGACGGTCGCACAAATGCGAACCGATAAAACCTGCACCACCGGTTATGAGTATTCGCTTCATTTTGTTGCTGCTAGCTGGTTGTTTGGTTCAAAATTATCCCAAAAGTACGGCTTTATCCGCAAAAATAAAGCCTTTGTGAAAATTTTAGCCCCTTACCGCCACCTTGTGGTGCAAGAGCTGTTTTTAAGCAAGTATTTTTTTGCCTTATGTGCTGTTTCTTTGGTATAAAAGTCGTACTTTTGCAGCGATTTTTAAGTAAATATAATGTCTAACCAAGTAGTTTTGTAATTAAAATTTAATGGCAGAATTAGAAGAAAAGGGTCAGGAGCTGCAAGCTGAGGCCCAAAATGCAAAGGTTCAGGCGAAAGCCGTTGAAACCGCCGACGACAATTTTGACTGGGACAGTTTTGAGGCCGACGAAGTTGTTGTAGATGGCAAGAAGAAGCAGGATCTTGAAAAAATGTACGACGAAACCCTGTCGACCATTTCTGAAAAAGAAGTGATTGATGGTACCGTGATTGCAATGAACAAGCGTGAAGTTGTAATCAACATCGGTTTTAAGTCTGACGGTATCGTCAGCCGTAACGAATTTCGTTACAACCCCGAACTGAAAGTGGGTGATCAGGTAGAGGTTTATGTAGAAAGCCAGGAAGACAAAAAAGGTCAGCTGGTGCTTTCGCACAAAAAAGCCCGCGCACTGCGCTCATGGGATCGTGTTAATGAGGCCCTGGAGAAAGATGAAATCATCAAAGGCTACATTAAGTGTCGTACCAAAGGGGGTATGATCGTTGATGTATTTGGCATTGAGGCTTTCCTCCCCGGTTCTCAGATCGACGTGAAGCCCATTCGCGACTACGATGTTTTTGTAGGTAAAACCATGGAATTTAAGGTGGTTAAAATCAACCCCGAATTTAAAAACGTGGTGGTATCGCACAAAGCGCTCATCGAAGCCGAACTGGAGCAGCAGAAAAAAGAAATTATCTCCAAACTGGAGAAAGGTCAGGTATTGGAAGGAACCGTTAAGAACATCACCTCTTATGGGGTATTCATTGACCTGGGTGGCGTAGACGGTTTGATTCACATCACCGACTTGTCGTGGGGACGTGTTTCTCACCCCGAAGAGATTGTACAGCTCGATCAGAAGTTGAATGTCGTTATTCTCGACTTCGACGACGAGAAGAAGCGTATTGCTTTGGGTCTGAAGCAGCTGACTGCTCATCCGTGGGATGCTCTGGATCAAGAGCTGAAAGTGGGCGATATTGTTAAAGGAAAAGTAGTGGTGATGGCCGACTATGGCGCTTTCGTTGAGATTGCTGCCG
This sequence comes from Bacteroidales bacterium, assembly GCA_012838865.1. Classification (GTDB taxonomy): domain Bacteria; phylum Bacteroidota; class Bacteroidia; order Bacteroidales; family Marinilabiliaceae; genus Geofilum. The sequence goes on from DUOK01000270.1 coordinate 10,399, forward strand.
GTGTGGAAGGTCTGATTCACGTTTCTGAAATGTCCTGGTCACAGCACCTGCGCAGCGCTCAGGATTTCCTGAAAGTGGGCGACGAGGTAGAGGCCACCATTTTGACCCTCGACCGCGAGGAGCGCAAAATGTCTTTGGGTATGAAGCAGCTGAAGCCCGATCCATGGGACAATATCGAGGAGAAATATCCTTTGAACAGCACACATTCTGCCAAAGTCCGCAACTTCACCAACTTTGGGGTATTTGTTGAAATCGAAGAAGGTATCGACGGTTTGGTGCACATTTCTGATCTCTCATGGACCAAGAAAGTGAAGCATCCTGCTGAATTTACCGCCATTGGCGAAAACATTGACGTAGTTGTTCTTGAAATTGATAAGGAAAACCGTCGTTTGAGCCTGGGTCACAAGCAGCTCGAAGAAAATCCCTGGGATGTTTTCGAAACCATTTTCACTGTAGACAGTATTCATGAAGGAACCATTGTTGACATTTTCGATAAAGGTGCCGTAATTGCATTACAGTATGGTGTGGAAGGTTTTGCTACCCCCCGTCACCTTGTTAAGGAAGATGGAAGTCAGGCCAAAGCTGAGGAGAAGCTTGAGTTTAAAGTGATTGAGTTCAATAAGGGTGCCAAGCGCATCATTCTTTCTCACTCACGCATCTTCGAAGACGAGCGCAAAGGGGAAGAGCAGACGGTCCGCAACGAGCAGGCTAAAGCAGCCGCAAGCACCAAGAAGAATGTGAAAAAGTTGAAGGACAATCTGGAAAAGACCACCTTAGGTGATATTTCTGAATTGGCAGCGCTGAAAGATCAGATGGAAGCCGATGAGAAGGACGCCAAGGAGTAATACTAATTTAATGTGACCCAATAATGGATTTCAAAATTGACAAATTAGATGATTTCAACCTGGTTCAGGTGCTGAAGGAAAAACTGGATACTTCTATCGCTCCCGGCTTAAAATCAGAATTGGTTTTGCTGTCGGGGAACAACGAAAAAAATATTCTGTTGGACCTGAGCAAATGTACTTATTGCGATTCGTCTGGTTTGAGTGCCATTTTGGTCGCCAATCGTCTTTGTAAAAACAGCGAAGGGGTATTTGTTTTGGCAGGATTACAGCCGGCTGTGGAGCGACTGATTGCTGTAAGTCAGCTGGATACTGTAATTACCATTGCCCCTACCGCTGAAGACGGAATTGAAATGATGCGAAAGGCACTGCAGTCAAAATAGTATTACATGCAATTTTCCGTTACAATTTTAGGTAGCAATTCTGCGTTACCTACTTCGGAAAGATTTCCAACCGCTCAGGTGCTCAATGTATCTGAGCGGTTTTTTTTAATCGATTGCGGAGAAGGAACCCAGATGCAGTTGCGCAACAATCATATAAGATTTACGCGCATCAATCATATTTTTATATCTCATTTGCACGGCGATCATTGTTTTGGGCTGATGGGATTGATATCGACATTGGGCTTGTTGGGGCGTACAGCCGATCTGCACATTTACGGGCATGCCGACCTGGAGAAGGTTTACCGGCCCCAGCTTGCATATTTTTGTCAGGACATGAAATACCAGGTGGTATTTCATCCCGTGGACACCTCCGTATCTTCGCTGGTGTATGAAGACAACAAAGTTACGGTAACATCCATCCCTTTAAAGCACCGTGTGCCGGCCTGCGGCTATTTGTTTCGTGAAAAGCCCTACGACCGACATTTGATCAAACAAAAAATTACGGAATACGGGATACCGGTGAGCGCCATACCCGGCATCAAGAAGGGTGCTGATTTTTGGTGTCAGGATGGAAGACTTATCCCCAATGAAGAGCTGACCAGTCCGGGGCCTCGTTCGCGTTCCTATGCCTTTTGTTCCGACACCAAATACAACGAAAGCATGGTGCCAATAATTGAGAATGTGGATTTGCTTTATCATGAATCGACCTTTCTGAATGGCGATGAAGCACTGGCCCGAAAGACCTTTCACAGTACCGCACGCCAGGCGGCTGAAATTGCAGCCAAGGCCCAGGCGGGTCGTTTGTTGTTGGGGCATTTCAGCACGCGTTACAAAGATTTGTCGCGGTTTCAGCAGGAAGCGGCTGAGGTTTTCCCCAACTGCAGTCTGGCCCTCGAGGGAATGGTCTTTGACCTGCCCTGGCAAAACCAATAATTTGGCCATAATTGGCCGAAGCGCATTATTTTTAAGGGGTTTCTGCGTATATTTGCGGCTCCATATTTCTTTAACTTTCAATTAACCACCGTCAGATGCAGAATAAAATTATTATTCTTGATTTTGGTTCCCAGTACACACAATTGATTGCCCGCCGGGTAAGGGAGCTGAATGTTTATTGCGAAATTCATCCTTTTTACCATGTTCCCGAACTCGACGAAAGCGTTAAAGGTGTAGTGCTTTCGGGCAGTCCCTTCAGTGTTCGCGACGAGAAGGCACCGGTACCGGATTTGAGCAAGATTCAGGGGCAGGTGCCTGTATTGGGTATTTGTTATGGCGCACAGCACATGGCCCTGGCAGCCGGTGGGGTAGTAGAAGCATCTGATTCCAGAGAATATGGACGCGCCAATCTTGAGTTCATTAACCGGGAAAACCCACTTTTTGCAGAGATAGAACCCGGGTCACAAGTATGGATGTCGCATGGCGATACCATTATGAATTTGCCCCAGGGTTTTGAAATTATTGCCAGCACACGCGATGTTAAAGTGGCTGGCTACCATGTGCCCGATAAGCAAGCCTATGGCATTCAGTTTCATCCCGAAGTGTACCACAGTATTCAGGGCCTGCAAATCCTTCGGAATTTTGTGGTTGATATTTGCGGTTGCGTTCAGGATTGGAGTCCCGCCTCCTTTGTAGAGGATACCGTAAGCCAGTTGAAAGAACAATTGGGCAACGATAAGGTTGTCTTGGGCCTTTCAGGAGGCGTGGACAGTTCGGTCGCCGCCATTTTGCTGCACAAGGCAGTAGGTACCAACCTGACCTGTATTTTTGTCGATAACGGGCTCTTGCGAAAGAATGAATTTGCCCTGGTGCTTGAATCTTATAAGCATATGGGCCTGAATGTTATAGGGGTTGATGCCAGGGACCGTTTCCTGGGCGAACTGGCCGGGGTTTCTGACCCGGAGACCAAACGCAAGATCATAGGTCGCGTATTTATTGAGGTCTTCGATGAAGAAGCCCATAAGATTCAAAATGTAAAGTGGCTGGCGCAAGGCACCATTTATCCCGATGTTATTGAATCGGTGTCGGTCAACGGACCTTCCGTTACCATTAAATCGCACCATAATGTGGGGGGCTTACCAGCGAAAATGAATCTTAAGGTAGTAGAGCCCCTTAAGCTCCTTTTTAAGGACGAAGTCCGCAGGGTGGGCAAAGAACTGCAAATTTCTCCCACCATTTTGGGCCGCCATCCTTTCCCGGGACCGGGCCTGGCCATTCGGATTTTGGGCGACATAACTGCCGAAAAAGTGGCTTTGCTTCAGGAAGTGGATAATATTTTTATCGAGGGACTCAAAAGCAGTGGTCTCTACGACCAGGTTTGGCAGGCCGGTGCCATGCTGCTGCCCATACAGTCGGTGGGCGTTATGGGCGACGAGCGGACCTACGAAAGGGTAGTGGCCCTGAGAGCCGTACAGTCTACCGACGGCATGACGGCCGATTGGGTACATTTGCCTTACGAGTTTTTAAGCCGAATCTCCAATGAAATAATCAATAAGGTGCGGGGCGTTAATCGTGTCGTTTACGACATCAGCTCCAAGCCGCCGGCAACCATCGAATGGGAATGATGCTGGTTTTAATTCATGATGGAACAATATTTGAGTAAATTAAGGAGTTGCCGCAAAACCTTCGGCAGCTCTTTTTCGTTAGGTAGATAATAATGGAATGATGCTTATGTGTAGAATGTATAGAAATTTTAAAATCAGTTGGCTGCTCCTCTTTGTTCTAACTGCTCCCATTTTGCAGGCGCAGCGGAGTCAGCCGGGGTTAAACAACATACAGGTCGCCTGGCAGTTGATCAACAGTTTTTATGTCGATACGGTAAATGCCGAAGCATTGTCGCGGGAGGCCATTGAGGCTATGCTGGGTGCTCTTGATCCCCATTCGGTATTTATTCCTGCAGAAGATGTTAAGTCGATGAACGAGCCCCTCGATGGCAATTTCGAAGGGGTAGGCATCGAGTTTGTTATCTTAGAGGATACCTTAACCGTAGTTTCTGCCATAGGCGGTGGCCCCTCTGAAAAAGTCGGGGTGCGTGCCGGTGACCGCATTGTCAAGGTGGACGAAAAGAACATCGCCGGTGTTGGATTGAAAAACGCCGACGTATTGGGTTTGTTGCGTGGGAAAAAAGGAAGCGTCGTTAACCTGACGGTGGAAAGAAGAGGCAGCAGCGGACCCCTGGAATTTCGTGTGGTTCGTGATAAAATCCCCATCCACAGTCTCGAAGCCGCCTATATGGCCAGTCCCAAAACCGGCTACATCAAAATCAGCCGTTTTTCGGCCACCACCCATACTGAGTTCAGCAGGGCCTTGCGTGACTTGAAAAATGAAGGCATGGAAGGCCTCGTGCTTGATTTGCGTGGGAATGGGGGCGGCTATTTAAAAATGGCTCTGGATATTCTTGACGAATTTATGGAGGGCGACCGCCTTCTTTTGTACACCCAGGGAAATGCTGTTAACCGCCAGGACCATCACTCCTCACGCGGTGGACTTTGGAAAAAGGGGCGCTTGATGGTTTTGGTGGATGAAGGTTCCGCTTCTGCTTCTGAAATTGTTGCCGGCGCACTGCAAGATTGGGACAGGGCCTTGGTTGTGGGCAGGCGCTCCTTTGGCAAGGGCCTGGTACAACGTCCCTTTTCCATGCCCGACGGCTCTGAAATTCGTCTGACCATTGCCCAGTACCATACCCCTTCGGGACGCAGTATACAAAAGCCTTATAAAAATGGTGCCGATGCCTATCGTTCCGAAGTGAGCCAACGCATGCTCAATGGAGAGCTGACCAATAAAGACAGTATTCACCTGGAGGAAGCGCCCTATTTTGAAACCCTCATCAGCAAGCGCCCCGTTTTTGGCGGAGGTGGCATCATTCCCGATGTCTTTGTGCCCCTGGACACCACCATGTACTCGGAGCAGTTAAGGGCCCTGGCCGGCAAGGGTGTAATCAACAGCGCCGTAATGCATTACCTTGATGTTGAACGGGAGACCCTGCTGAGCACTTATGAGGATTTCGAGACTTTTAACAACAGCTATAAGGTAAGCGCCGACTTGCTCAGGCTGTTGGTGGAAGAAGGTCAGGAAGCCGGGGTAGATTTGGAAACGGTGGAAGAACTGCGTCGGGACCCCCTGGTTGAAACTCAGCTTAAAGCGCTGCTGGCAAGAGATTTGTGGGATTTGAGCAGTTATTACCGGGTGATTAACCCCAGTGTTTCGGTATACAAAAAGGCCCTGGAGCTGATGGACGATGAGCCCCTGTTTTCGGATCTGCTGAAGTAATTGTTGTTGCTTTTTTGTAATTTTGTAGAACCCGCTTGCACCCGAAAAATATGATAACTGCATTCAGCTGGCTGGCCGAAAACTGGATGGAAATTGCCGGAACCTTATCTGCGCTTCTCTATCTTTATCTGTCCATACGTGAAAACATCTGGTTGTGGCCGGTAGGCTTTGTCACCTCCTTTTTTTACATGCTGATTTTCTTCCAGAGTCGCCTCTATGCCGATATGGGCCTGCAGGTGTATTACTTATGGGTGAGTGTTTACGGTTGGTTTCATTGGATGGGGCGTCGTCAGGTCGCCAAGCCGGAGACCCAACTGGAGACCCGCTGCTTGTCGCCCCGCGGCTGGCTGACTTACCTGGCTCTGGTGCTTGCAGGCAGTGTTGTATTGTATTATGCTTTGCGTTTTGTGCCGCTGTGGTTGGGGCTGCCGCCTTCCGAACTGCCCCTGGGGGATGCTTTTACCACAGCAGGTGGCATCGTGGCCACCTGGATGCTGGCCCGGAAAATTCTTGAAAACTGGTTGTTTTGGGTGGTTGTGAATGCCGTTTCCCTTGGGATGTATGTATATAAGGACTTGCAAATAACAGCCGGACTGTTTGTGGTGTACACACTAATGGCCGTGGTAGGTTACTATCGTTGGAAACAGAATTTGACCCAAACGCAATAAAAGCCTTCGCCATGCCTTGGATCGTTGTTACAGGACCTGAGTCCACCGGTAAATCAACCTTAAGCGCCCAACTGGCAGAAAGCTACGGGGGAGAAGTGATTCCGGAATACGCCCGCAGTTATGTGGAAAACCTCAGGCGGCCCTATACTTTCAGCGACGTGGAAACAATTGCCCGGCGGCAATTGTTTACAGCCTGTAAACTTAAAAAAGCAGCAAACAGCGCTGCCCACTTGGTTTTTTTTGATACCTTTCTGATTCTTACCAAAGTTTGGTTTGAAGAGGTTTACGCATGCTGTCCCCTTTGGCTCGATGCTGCCATAAGGACCAATAAACCCGCTTTGGTACTTCTGTGTTTGCCCGATTTACCCTGGAAGGCCGACGCAGTAAGAGAGAATGGAACGCGCAGGAGGTATCTGCTGAACCGTTATCAAAGTAATCTGGAGTACTACGGTATTCCCTTTCAAAAAATCGCCGGAAAAGGAAGCTTGCGTTTAAAAAGAGCACAAAAGCACGTTAACACCCTAATTGAAAAGTCTTATGAGTAGATTGGAATACCCCCGGGCCCTGAAAAAGACCATTGAAGCCCTGTCTGAAGAGAAGTCCTATCATTCGGTTTGCCATCGGCATTATCCCGACCAGCCCATGCCTTCGGTAGCGGTCATGAAAGAAATTGTTGATCTGGTGCGTGAAATTATTTTCCCCGGCTATTTCGGCAATTCACCTACCCGGCCGGGCAGCGTGCAGTATTACATTGGGGTAAATGTTGAACTTCTGTACGAAAAAATGCGTCAGCAAGTCTTTGCCGGCTTATGTTTCGGATGCCAGGATGCCGATAAGTTTGAAGTCTCGGATGCCAAACAACAGGCTGCACGGGTAACCGTTCGCTTTATAGAACAACTGCCCGAATTGCGCTACTTATTATCTACCGATGTGGAAGCCGCCTTTTTGGGCGATCCTGCGGCCCAAAGCAGTGCCGAAGTCATTTTTTGCTACCCCGCCATCCGGGCCATTACCAATTACCGCATTGCCCATGCCTTGCTTGAACTTAAGGTTCCGCTTATCCCCCGCATCATATCCGAGATGGCCCATTCCGAAACCGGCATCGACATTCATCCGCGGGCCAAAATAGGCAAGAGTTTTACCATTGACCATGGAACGGGCGTGGTTATTGGTGCCACCTCCATAATTGGCGATAATGTAAAGATTTATCAGGGGGTAACCCTGGGCGCCAAAAGCTTCCCGCTTGATGAGAAAGGGAATCCCATCAAGGGCATTGCACGTCATCCCATTGTTGAGGATAATGTCATCATTTATGCCCAGGCCACCATCCTTGGGAGGATTACCATCGGCGCCAATTCGGTCATTGGGGGTAACGTTTGGATCACCTCCGATGTGGCACCCAACAGCAAAGTCCTTCAAGAGCGTTTTCGTTTTGGCGGTTTTATGGGAGGCGAAGGCATCTGATGCTTTTTTTGGTCTTATTTGGTCCTTACTTTTGGTTGTTTAGCCAAAAAATCACATTTTTAATACAGGCTTTTTTATTTCTTGGCCCATATTAAGTAGGTGTGGTGGTTGACGGTACATGAAAATTTATATCTTTGTGAGGTTTTGATACAATCGCAGGATGGGGTTCGACATCGAAAAATGGTACACACAGAAGATGCAGGGCGAGGTACTTCTCCGTTATATGGGGGAGATTAGTTCCGAAAAGATAACCGAAGCTCTCGGCGAGATTGAGTTGAGCCTTAATTTAAAGAATGAGAAAAACAAGGTTCGTAAAAAGGTTTACAATGTGTTTGTAGAGAGCATACAAAACCTTTTTCACCATGTGGATATACCTCCGGCAACGGCCAAAGTTCAGAACATTCCTCGTTTTGGCGTTATTATTCTGGCGCGGGATCGTTCCTTCTATCGCATTTCAACGGGTAATTTTGTTCAGGCAGAGCGGGTTCAGATTTTACGTGATCGCATTGATCAGGTCAACTCCCTCTCCGATGAGGAGTTGCGTACCGTTTATCGTGATATTTTAGGAAATGAGGGTGCCAGTCTCAAAGGCGGAGGCGGGTTGGGTATTCTTGATATTGTCCGTAAAACCGGAAATAAGCTGGAATATGCCATGTATCCACACGACGAAGATTTTGTTTTTTTTGCGATGGATGTCTATATTAGTTAATATAACAGATGAAATACCAATATGGAAACAATAATTCGTGAGGGGAGTCCCAAAACCCCGTATGTAAGGCTCGATAGTGAAAAAGGTTTGATCGAAATCAAGGGACGTTCTATCCCTGAAAATTCGGTAGAATTTTACAAGCCTTTGATTGACTGGCTCGACAAGTATGGTTCTACCCCCCAGGATAATACCAGTGTAAATGTACAGTTGGAGTACTTTAACACCAGTTCTTCCAAATGCATTTTGGATATATTTAAAAAGCTGGAGTTGCTGTACAAAAAAGGCAGCAAAGTACACATCAACTGGTACTACGAAGAGGACGATGAAGATATGTTTGAGGCTGGAGAGGATTACCAGTCCATCATCAACATTCCTTTCACCATGATTGAGCTGGAAGAGTAATTCTGTTTTCAGAAGCGCTTAGAAAAACTTTAAAAATCCGGACCGTCCGATAGGACGTCCGGACTTTTTACATTTTGCGGTGAGCTGAGGGTGTGCTTGACTTCGTCCACCGCGCCACCAAGTGACGTTTGATGCGCCCGCCCATAAGAAAGAGTCTCTGAAAAACCTTGCTGTAGAGGAGGGCAAACAACAAAGCGTTGAAGCCCCAAATTACCGATACATTAACCGCATAGGTGCTGTATGCTGTATTTCCTATCCGTTTAGCCGGCGACAAAAAGTGGGCCCTGATAAAAGGGTGGGTGGGACTCATGTAAATGGGATCAAATTTCTGCACAATTTCCTCTTCCAATACGACAATGCGTTGCAGGGAGAAATTGTCGGTGCGCCGAACAAAGCGTTCCAGGTTGTCGTTGTGGTAGTGCTCGCGAAGATAACGAAGGTAATCCCTTCCATTTTCTTTGATTAGCTTCTGTTTGTGAGCTTCCAAAGCCTCGTCGGCCCGGTTAAACACGCGGATATAAAAGGAGCGGACCTGCTTTAAATGCTCCAGCAAGACCTCGGGACTTGCTGTTGCAGGCGGGTCATACGGCAGTTGCAATTCAGATAAATCTACCGCTTCTTTCTCCAGCCCTTGCAGATGGGTTTTCAACTCATTGTTGAGCAGTTTTTCCAGTTGTGCTTTCTCTTCTGTTTCGTTGCACTTTTCCCAGCGCCCAAGCAAAGTGGTCATTTCGGGTACCCAATAATCCTTATGATAGGTGGCTCTGCTTTTGAGTTGTTCAAAGGCCAGGAACTCCTTTTGGTAACGGTTTTCGTTAAATTGCTTCACAGCCAGGGCTTCAAAGGCCCATCGGGCAGTAATCAGTTCGCCGTACCAGGGGATGCTGCGTTGCGACGACAGGCGGGGATTCAGTTGATCGTAATTAACAAAAACCCCGCTGAGAATCAGTTGGGGAATAATCAAAAAGGGAATCAGAATGTAAATGTTGACCGTTTTCTTGAAACTGTCGCTGATATTCAAGCCCAGCAGGTTGGCAAAAACCGAAGCAGAAAACAGCACCAGCCAATAGGCCGTGCCCATATCTTTAATCTGCATAATGCTGTTGCCTACCAGGACAAATAAGCCGGTCTGAATGGCGGAAATGATCGAAAGGATCAGAAATTTGGAACTGAGGTAGCTCAGTCGCGAGAGACTCAAGAAGGCTTCCCGTTTTAATATCTTGCGATCGTTGATGATTTCTTCGGCACTTACCGAAAGCCCAATGAAGATGGCAATAATGACCGCAATAAACAGATAAATGGTCAGGTTCAGGTTTTGGCTGAAAATATATCCCTTGCTGTTGGTTCCTCCGTCGAAGTAAAGCACCAGGGAAGCCAGAATAAGGGCCAGCAGCGGCGATTCAAGCAGATTGATGACCAGGTATTGGCGGTTCGACAGTTTGGCCATCAGGTCACGTTGCATAAAAATAAGCGTCTGCTTCAGTCTGCCCGGAATCTTGAAATTGACCTCCGGCAACTTTGTGGCTTTGGCAACAGCAGCCTTCTTATTGTCGCCCCCCCTTTTGCGGAAGAGTTGGTACCACTCAGCCGCGCTTACTTTTCGCTCTCCGGTAGGATTGCCGTACTCATCCAGCACATTGTTGTTGATGATGGTCAGGATTTGCTCCGGATTTACATTACCACAAACCGGGCATTCGCTCTCCTCCTTGTTGATGTGATTGATGCAGTCTTTAAAATGGTTGATGGCCTCCACTGCCTCCCCATTATAAATCATGTAACCGCCCGAGTCGAGCACCAGCAGCTGGTCAAACATCTTAAAGATGTCCGAGGAAGGCTGATGAATAACAACAAAAATAAGCTTCCCTTTCAGTGCCTGTTCTTTCAGGAGATCCATAATGTTCTCCGAATCGCGTGAGGACAAACCCGAGGTGGGTTCATCCATGAAGATAACGGCAGGCTCCCGTATCAGTTCCAGTGCAATATTGAGCCGCTTGCGCTGTCCTCCGCTCAGTTTTTTGTTGAGCGGATTTCCCACCTTCCGGTTCCTGATTTCATAAAGGCCCAGTGTTTTCAGCAAGGAAAGCACCTTGCGTTTTATGTTTGGTTTGGAGATGTGGTCGAAACAAAGGGTGGCGTTGTAGTATAGGTTTTGGTAAACCGTAAGGTCTTCCATCAGAAGGTCGTCCTGCGAAACATAGCCGATCAGGCCCTTGGTCCGCCAGGCTTCCTCATGGATGTCGGTGCCATTTATTGAAACACTGCCGCTGTGGGGTTTTAGTACGCCGGTGAGTAAATTTATTAAGGTCGTTTTGCCAGCCCCTGAATCCCCCATTATGCCTACCAGGCTTCCGGAGGTGGAACAGAAACTTAAGGGTTGCAATCCTCCTTCACTGTTGGGGTATTTAAAGGTCATGTTTTCCACCTCAAAGGCGAGGGCCTCCTCTTCCTGCTTTTTGTAAAAGCGGGAGGCGATACTGGTATAAGTCAGGGGAGAGCTTCCGTGCAAGCGAAGCGAACTGCCCGGACGCATGATGTACACTTTTCCGGGTTGAACGATTTGGCCGTTGATGGTGAGATTAGCTGCCTTTTTGCTGCGCACCAGCATCAGGTTGCCCGAGTGAATGTTTAAAATGCGCAATTCGTTTTGCAAGTGCTCCTGGTAAAGGTAACCCTCCTGACGGTAATGTTTCTTGCTGTCGGTGACTACCAAAAGGTTGCTGTTGGGGGCCTCCGGAGGAAGGGCAAAGGAGTCGGTAAGAAAGCCCTTAATTTGTCGGTATTCCTTTTCCGCTACATTAAAGGTTGCGGCAATAGAATCCACAAACTCCGTTTCCAGGTCACTCATTCCCGTTTCTCCCGAGCTCAAAAACTCAAGCAACTGAATCAATACGATGAGTTTTTGGTAATGGTTCAGTTCTTCATTGATGGTGGTAGCGATGCGAAGAATCTTTACAGAGCTGGCCGCGTATCGTTTTTTGAGATGCGTCGTTTCACGCAGGCGCGTTTCCTGCTGCTGCATGTAAGCATCGTACATGGCCAGGTAATCTCCGGTACGGGTACTGCTGAGTTGTTGCGCCAAATAGTTTTCCACCACCTTTCTTCGGCCTTCCTCGTTTTGGCTGGGAGAGGAAACCAAAGCAAACAGTTGCATCAGCGTCTTTAAAATCTCTTCACTCATGCCGGTCTCAACAGATTAGGTGGGAGGATGGCCGGCAGGTGTGGGTGCCGGTGCCCCTGGGGTCAGTTTTGTTCGTTGTGTTTAAAGCCAATCAGGAGCATAGCCACGCCCGATTCACTTACCTTGTTGTTCAAACGCGCTTCGATAATACACTCCATAGAGCCTTCCATTTTAAAGTCCCACGACGGAGAAAAGCTGTGGTCCGAACTGGTGTACAGTAAGTTGCGGTTGGTGTCGTAAAGAGAGAACGCTACGGCTTGGGCCTCGGGGGTACACAATACAACACGATATATGTTGCCGTCAAAAAGCGTGGTGCGGAATTCAGCAACTTCCTCTCCGGTCAGAAAGGCTTTCAGGGTTTTGTTGCTGGTAATGAAGGGCGTTTCCATTTCTGCCTGGCAGTCCCTGGCCATTTGGTCTATTTGAGCGTTAAGGCCTCCGGCCAGTAAAAGCGCCATACTGAAAAGAGCAGCCGGAAAGAAGTATTTCTTCATTTGGTGAATGTTTATTTAAGAGATGCACACCAAAGTTATTTAATTACTTTAACATTATAAACAGGCAAGAGCTGTTTTTATGAATAATCTTGTTAAAAACAGGGCTTAAGGCATAAGCAATGTCGTTCCGGGGCTGCCGTGAGCGACAGTTTGTCGTGTTATTGAGGCGTTTATGTGACAAACTGGCCGAATTGTTCTTTTGGCAATGGTTTTGCCTGCAAAATAGAACAAATCTATAAAGGAGGAAAAAGATGAATCTGAATCAAATGACCATAAAAGCCCAGGAGGCGGTACAGCAGGCCTTTCAAATGGCTGCCGGCTACAATCACCAGGGCATAGAGAGCGGGCACTTGCTCAAGGCTTTGCTGCAAACAGAGGAAGGCCTGATTCACTTTCTTTTCAGCAAGCTGGGCTTGGGCAATGTGCAGCCGATCCTGGATAAAATTGTGGAGTCCTATCCTAAAGTGAGCGGCGGGGAGCCCTATCTGGCCCGCAGTGCCAGCGATGCCCTACAAAATGCCATGAATAAAGCGAAGGAGCTGGGCGACAGTTTTGCTTCCATTGAGCACTTGTTGATGGGACTGTTGGCGGGCAAAGATGCTGTAGCCAAAATGCTGAAGGATGCTGGTGCTAGCGAACAGGCACTTTTGCAGGCCGTAAAAGAACTGCGTAAAGGAAGTAAAGTCGACAGCCCCACCGCCGAAGACAGCTACAATGCGCTGAACCGTTTTGCCATCAACCTGAACGACCGGGCCCGCTCCGGTAAGCTGGACCCGGTAATTGGGCGCGATGAAGAAATTCGGCGCATCCTGCAAATATTATCGCGACGTACCAAAAACAACCCCATTCTTATCGGCGAGCCCGGGGTGGGGAAAACAGCCATTGCAGAGGGACTGGCACACCGGATCATCAATGGCGATGTGCCTGAGAATTTGAAAAGCAAGCAGATTTTTTCGCTGGATATGGGTGCACTGGTGGCCGGGGCCAAATACAAGGGTGAATTTGAAGAGCGCCTAAAAGCCGTAGTTAAGGAGGTGATAGGCAGTGAGGGCGAGATCGTGCTCTTTATTGATGAAATCCACACCCTGGTTGGCGCCGGAAAGAGCGAGGGCGCTATGGATGCCGCCAACATTCTGAAGCCCGCCCTGGCCCGTGGCGAATTACGCGCCATTGGTGCCACAACGCTCAATGAATATCAGAAATATTTTGAAAAGGACAAGGCCCTGGAGCGTCGTTTCCAGATTGTTATGGTTGACGAACCCGATGTACTTTCCTCGGTATCCATTCTGCGCGGACTTAAAGAACGCTATGAAGCGCACCACAAGGTGCGCATTCGTGACGAGGCCATTATAGCTGCCGTAGAGTTGTCGAAGCGCTACATTTCGGACCGGTTTCTGCCCGACAAGGCCATCGATCTGGTGGATGAGGCCGCCTCGCGCCTGCGCCTCGAAATGAATTCGGTGCCCGAGGAAATCGACGATCTGGAACGCCGCATCAAGCAGCTTGAAATTGAGCGGGAAGCCATTAAACGGGAAGGGGATAAAGTCAAACTGGATTTGCTCTCCCGCGAAACAGAGGAATTAAAACAGCAGCGTTCGGTACTTCGTTCGAAATGGGAAGAGGAGCGCAGCATCATTGACGGCATTCAGCAACAAAAGGCGGCCATCGATAACTATAAGTTTGAGGCCGAAAAGGCGGAGCGGGAAGGCATGTACGATAAGGTGGCCGAACTGCGCTACGGAAAAATCAAAAAGGCAGAGACGGAGATTGAACGCCTGAAACAAAGTCTGGAGCAAAAACAGTCGGACCAGCCCATGATTAAAGAAGAAGTGGACGCAGAAGATGTGTCGCAGGTCGTGAGTAAGTGGACCGGCATACCCGTAAGTCGCATGTTGCGCAGTGAAAGGCAGAAGCTGCTGAGTATTGAGGAGGAGCTGCACCGCAGGGTGGTGGGACAGGAAGAGGCCATTGCTGCAGTGGCCAATGCCGTGCGTCGCAGCAGGGCCGGTTTGCAGGATGCACAACGCCCCATCGGCTCCTTCATCTTTTTGGGGACGACCGGCGTAGGAAAGACCGAATTGGCCAAGGCACTGGCGGGCTTCTTGTTCGACGACGACAACCTGATGACCCGGATAGACATGTCGGAGTACCAGGAGCGGCATTCGGTATCGCGTCTGGTGGGCGCACCTCCCGGCTACGTAGGCTACGATGAGGGGGGACAATTGACCGAAGCGGTGAGGCGCAAGCCTTATTCCGTCGTTTTGCTCGACGAGATTGAAAAGGCCCATCCCGATGTTTTCAACATCTTGTTGCAAGTACTCGACGACGGTCGGCTGACCGACAACAAAGGCAGAGTGGTAGATTTTAAAAACACCATCGTTATCATGACCTCCAATCTGGGCTCAGATATTCTGCAGCAGCGTCTCGATACCAACAAGGAGCATGCAGTGGACGAAACAGCCCGACAACAGGTCATGGATTTGTTAAAACGGACCATTCGGCCTGAGTTCCTCAATCGCGTGGATGAAATAATTATGTTTACTCCTTTGGGTAAGGAAGAAATTAGGGAGGTGGTAAGGCTGCAAGTTAAGCGTATTGTTAAGATGCTGGAGGAGCAGGGCCTGACACTCGAATTTAGTGAAGCAGCCATTGATTGGCTGGCAGCAGCAGGTTTTGATCCGCATTATGGGGCCCGACCCATAAAAAGAGCGATCCAACGTTATGTGCTGAATCGCCTGTCGCAGTTGATTTTGGCAGAAGAAGTACAAAAAGAACGCCCGGTAAGCATCGATGCCGGGGCAGAGGGACTGACTTTCCGGAATTGATTCCGGAAAGTCATTTCCTTATTCACAAATTTCAAACACCTTGTCCAGCTTCATAAGGGTAAGTAGCCCCATCACCTCCTTGTTTAGGCCTTTCAGGCAAAAAGTTCCGTTGTTTTCACGGGCAGTTTTTAGCGCCGAAATGAGCACGCCTATTCCGGTACTGTCGATGTACTTGATGTTTTCCAGGCTCAGGGTCAGTTGATAATGGCATTCTTTCAGTTGTCGGTTAAGCTGTTCCTTCACACGGGGAGCCACAGTCGCATTCAGTCGATCCGTCCCCTCAATCGTACTCACATTTTTGTTTTCCTGGTTCGTAATTGTTTTCAACATAGCCTTTAGTTTTCTAGAACATGCTTTAATTCGCCACAGGCCGTGGCACAGGCACTTATAAATTTATCAATAATGTTTTTCATACTTTGCTTACTGGCATTGGCTTTGAGCCATTCCTGCTTTTCCACGGGGTAACTGAGCAGACTGCGCTTCAAGTTCTCCAACTCTTCCGCTTCCCGCTCGGTTTTGGTCTGACTTTGATCCAGGACTTCAATGCGAAAGGTCTTCGCAATCAATTCCAGGTTTTTCAGGTCGATGTTACCCAGATCGTTCATGCCCATAGATAGAACGGACGATTTGGCTTTATGCGCTAAGCCCGCCAGCACCCGCCAATCTTCCTTTTCAAAGGCGGATTGCATGCCTTCGGTAAACTCCGGAATCTGTTCAAGGAAAATAACAATCAATTCCTTTATGATTTCCCGATCTCCATCGGCTATACTCTCCAGATAGCTGAGGTTGATCTCTTTGAAAACTGTTGACATACTTTTGGCTTTTGGTCGGAGCAAAACTAATACAATCTGTGCGCATTAGAAAGTTTCCCTGGCTTTGATCCCTTCAAATATAGCAAAAAACGTAAAAATTGTTAATGCATTGTGTAAATTTACCGGCAGAACAACATTTTTTAGTGTATTACTTAACAAAACTTCCTTCGTTATGCAAAAAACGCCGCTTTACGATAAACATGTGGCCCTTGGTGCCAAAATGGTTCCCTTTGCCGATTTCGCGATGCCTGTTGAATACAGCGGGATACAGCAAGAGCATATGGCTGTACGTGAGGCGGCCGGAATTTTTGATGTGTCGCACATGGGCGAGTTTTGGGTAAAGGGTCCCCGGGCACTTGCCCTCCTGCAAAAAGTTTGCAGCACCGATGTGGCCGGTCTCCCCATTGGCAAAGCCCAGTATTGTTATTTTCCCAACGGGAGGGGAGGGGTAGTCGACGATTTACTGGTTTATGCCTACGAAGCCCAAAAGTATCTCCTGGTGGTTAATGCTGGAAACATTCAAAAGGACTGGGATTGGTTGCAGACCAACAACAGCATGGGGGCCGAACTCGAAAACGCCAGCAAGCACATGGCGCTTCTGGCTATACAGGGCCCCCGCGCCCAAAGCATATTGCAAGCCCTTACTTCGGTAAATTTAAACGATTTGCCTGCCTTTTCCTTTACCACCGGTCGTGTGGGTGCCTGGGAGCAAGTCATTGTGTCGCACACAGGTTACACCGGGGCAGGCGGTTATGAGCTCTATGTTGCTGCTGAACAGGCTCCGGGGCTTTGGGACCTGCTCTTGCAAGAGGGCGCGGAAAAAGGACTGATTCCTTGCGGATTGGGCGCCCGCGATAGCCTGCGCCTGGAGATGGGCTTTTGTCTGTACGGCAAGGACATTGATGAGCAGACTTCCCCCATTGCTGCGGGTCTGGGTTGGGTAACCCATTTGACCGATGGAAGGGAATTCATTGACCGGGAGATTCTGGAGCGACAAATGAAGGAGGGCGTTGCGGAGCGACTCAAAGGGATTGTACTTCTGGAGCGGGGCATTCCCCGTAGTGGCTACCAGCTGGTTAACGAAGCGGGAGAGGAAGTGGGCCGCGTAACCTCCGGCAGTCAGTCCCCCGTTTTAAAACAAGGCATTGGCCTGGCCTATGTCACCAAACCGTATTGGAAACCCGGCAGTCGTCTTTTTGTGCGCATTCGTAACAAAGACATCGCCGCAGAAATTCGAAAGCCTCCTTTTATTGAGGGTTTTTAGTTTATTTAACTTTTTACTCTTGTTTAACGGTTATTTATGTCATTTTGTAATCACAGATATCTATTTTTCTTTTAATTTTGTGCCGCAAAACAAACACTGGTATACGGATTTTCCATATCAGGACGACAACCTTAAACATTTTTTACTCTCATGAAGAAGCACAATTTCTCTGCCGGGCCATCTATCCTTCCCGATTTTACCATCAAGAACACCGCTGAGGCTGTACTTAATTTTGCCGGTACGGGCTTGTCCGTAATGGAAGTCTCGCATCGCGATAAGGAGTTTATCGCAGTTATGGACCAGGCTACGGCTCTTTTTAAGGAGCTGCTGGACATTCCCTCGGGCTATCAGGTTGTCTTTTTGGGTGGTGGCGCCAGTATACATTTCTGCATGATTCCCTACAATCTGCTGAACAAGAAGGCCGCCTATCTGAATACCGGTACCTGGGCCTCCAAAGCCATAAAGGAAGCCAGGTTTTTTGGTGAGGTGGTTGAAGTGGCCTCCTCAAAAGACGAGAATTACTGTTACATTCCCAAGGGTTTTGAGGTACCTGCCGATGCCGACTATCTGCACATTACCACCAACAATACCATTTTTGGTACTGAAATCCGTAAGGACCTGGATGTAAACATTCCTTTGGTGGCCGATATGTCGTCCGATATTTTCTCTCGTCCCGTTGATGTTTCAAAGTACGGCATCATATACGGTGGCGCACAGAAGAACCTGGCGCCTTCTGGTGTAGGCTTTGCCGTGATTAAGGAAGAGCTTTTGGGAAAAGTAGAGCGTCCCATCCCCACCATGTTGAATTACAAAACCCATATTGACAACGGTTCGATGTTCAACACCCCGCCGGTATTGCCTGTATTCTCGGCCCTGCAGACCCTCATTTGGTTGAAGGAACAAGGCGGTTTGGGTGAAATGGAGAAGCGCAACATTCGTAAAGCCACCATGCTTTACAACGAAATTGAGCGCAACAAGCTCTTTAAAACCACCGTGAAGAACGAAGAAGACCGTTCCATTATGAATGTATGTTTTGTAATGAATGAGGAGTATAAGGACTTGGAAACCGAGTTCCGTGAGTTTTCCGCTTCTAAAGGCATGGTAGGCATCAAGGGGCACCGCTCCGTGGGTGGATTCAGAGCATCCATTTACAATGCCATGCCCGAACAAAGTGTTAAAGCCCTCATTGATGTGATGCAAGAGTTTGAGAAAAAGCATTAAAGATGTATCTTTGAAGAATTAAAAAGGGAGAGCGTGGGGCAGATTCACAACCTCCCTTTTCTTTTTGCACATCGTTTTTTATAGCAAACACCAAATTATACTGTGATGAAGAAAGTTTTGATAGCCACCGAGAAGCCCTTTTCTCAGGTTGCTGTGGATGAAATCAGAATTATTGTTGAGGAAGCCGGTTACGAATTGGCTTTGCTTGAGAAATACAAGAGTGAGGGCGAGCTGTTGGAGGCCGTTGCCGATGCAGACGCACTCATTGTACGCTCCGATAAAGTGACTGCTAAAGTGCTGGATGCTGCAAAAAATCTGAAAATCGTGGTTCGTGCCGGAGCCGGTTACGACAACCTTGATTTGGAGGCCTGCAACGCCAAAGACATCGTGGCTATGAATACCCCCGGTCAAAACGCCAACGCTGTGGCCGAGCTGGTATTTGGCATGATGATTTATGGTATCCGAAAGCAATTCAGTGGTGCTTCGGGCAGCGAACTGCGCGGCAAATCCCTGGGTATTCATGCTTATGGCAACGTGGGTTATTATGTAGGAAAAATTGCCGAAGGTTTTGGCATGAAGGTTTATGCCTACGATCCCTACGTGGGTTCTGACCGCATGCAGTCGCATGGTGTAGAGCCTATGAACAGTGTAGAAGAACTCTACCGTACCTGCGAGTTTGTTTCGCTGCACATTCCGGCCAACGACATCACCCGCAATTCCATCAACAAATCACTTCTTTCCATGATGCCCCAGGGCGCCGTTCTCATTAATACCGCCCGCAAGGAAGTCATTCACGAAGCAGAGTTGGTTGAATTGATGGAAGAACGTGAGGACTTTATGTATTTGAGCGATATCGCCCCTTCCAACGCTGCAGCATTTCAGGAAAAATTTCCCGGTCGCTTCTTTTTTACCCCCAAGAAAATGGGTGCCCAGACCGAAGAGGCCAACATCAACGCCGGTATGGCAGCTGCCCGGCAGATTGTGAGCTACTTTTTGACCGGTGAAGAAACCCATCGGGTTAATCGCTAGATTTACCGGGGCGGATGTGGACCTCCACATCCGCCCTTCCTTATCCATTCATCCCCCAAAAACCTGAGCCTATGGCTGTTGTAAAACCTTTCAAGGGGCTTCGTCCCCCCGAGCATTTGGCATCTGTACTATCGTGTTTGCCTTACGACGTAATGAACAGTGAAGAAGCCGCCCAAATGGCTGCCGGAAAACCTGAGTCACTGCTCCACATTACGCGGGCTGAAATCGACTGCCCTCCGGGCACCGATCTGCATTCTGAAAAAGTTTATCAACAGTCCCTCGCTAATTTTAAAGCCTTTAAAGAAAAGGGTTGGTTGCAGAAGGATGAGCAAGCCTGTTTTTATGTGTATGCCCAGACCATGGATGGTCGCACACAATACGGATTGGTGGCACGTGCTGCCTGTGAAGATTACTTCAGCGGAGTAATAAAGAAACATGAGCTTACGCGACCCGATAAGGAGGAGGACCGCATGGTGCACATTCGCACCAACAATGCCAACCTTGAGCCGGTTTTCTTCAGCTATAAAGCCGTACCCGAAATAGATGAGCTGGTGGCCACTGTGGTTCAGGGCAAAGCCGAATACGATTTTACCAGCGAGGAAGGTTTTCGACACCAGTTTTGGGTAGTGTGGGACCCTGCAGTAAATCTTCAGCTCGAAAAATTGTTTGCCGAGAAAGTACCCTGCACCTATGTGGCCGACGGGCATCACCGCACGGCAGCAGCCGCCCGTATTGGCGCAGAACGTAAGGCTGCCAATCCCACCCACACCGGAGAAGAGGCCTACAATTATTTTATGGCCGTTCACTTTCCCGATCAGCAATTGGCCATTATCGATTACAATCGGCTGATTAAAGACCTCAACGAACTGAGTGAGTCCGATTTCATCATTGCCCTGGGTCGCAGTTTTGAAGTCTACCCGATGGGAAATACGCCCTTTAAACCCAGAGCCTTACACGAGTTTGGCCTGTATCTGGGTCACAAATGGTACCGCCTGGTAGCCCGAAAGGGAAGCTACAACGATGCCGACCCCATTGGCGCCCTGGATGTTACCATCTTGTCGAAGCAGGTCCTCGAACGTATTCTGGATATCCAGGATCAGCGCACCTCGCAACGCATCGATTTTGTGGGAGGCATACGTGGACTCGAAGCCTTGCAGCAAAGAGTTGATTCCGGAGAAATGAAAGCCGCCTTTGCCCTTTACCCTGTATCTATGGAGCAGCTGATTCGCATTGCCGATACCGGCAATATTATGCCGCCCAAAACCACCTGGTTCGAACCCAAGCTGCGTTCGGGTTTGGTTATACATGAATTGGAGTAAAGAAAAATTAAATTATGATGTTGAAGGAGCGTTTAGCAGCCCTTAAAAAGAGAATTCCCCCGCAAACCTGTTTGATTGCCGTAAGTAAAACCCATCCTGCTTCCAGCATTCTGGAAGCCTACGCATGCGGTCAGCGTGTGTATGGAGAGAATAAAGTTCAGGAGCTTTGTGCCAAACAGGAAGAACTGCCCGGGGACATCGAGTGGCACATGATTGGTCACCTCCAGAGCAACAAGGTAAAGTACATCGCTCCCTTTGTGGCCCTGATACATGGTGTTGATTCGCTTAAGTTGTTGAAAACCATAGATAAAGAGGGTCGTAAGAACAAGCGCATTATTCCTTGTCTGTTGCAGGTGCACATTGCCGAAGAGAGTAGCAAGTTTGGATTTTCACCCGAAGAACTGCGTGAAATGTTGGCAGCCGGTGCATGGCAGGAGCTGGAATTTGTAGAAGTAAGGGGCCTTATGGGCATGGCCACCTTCACCGAGGATAAAGCACAGGTTCAGCGCGAATTTCACAGCCTTAAAGTGCTGTTTGATGAGGTGAAGGAGCGGTATTTTGCCGACAGCAGCGATTTTAAGGAACTCAGTATGGGGATGTCCGATGATTTTGAACTGGCCATTGAAGCGGGAAGTACGATGGTGCGCGTAGGCAGCGCTCTTTTTGGGGCGCGGGATTACAATTTGTAATTTGTATATTTGTCTGAGCTTATAGTGACACCACATATAAAACCTAGGATATGACAAAGATGGAAACCACTTACCTGGGGTTAAAGTTAAAGAACCCTATTGTAGTTGGGAGTTCGGGACTTACCAACAGCGTAGAGAAGATCAGAAAGGTACAGCAGGCCGGAGCCGGTGCCGTTGTTTTAAAGTCCCTGTTCGAAGAACAAATCAGTCACGATACCGAGCGCGCCATATATCAGGGTTCCGGGATGGACTATCCGGAAGCTTTGGATTACATCAAAGGCTATTCGCGCAGCAATTCGGTCGGCGAATACCTGCAATTGCTGAAGGACGCCAAAGCCGCAGTGGATATTCCGGTTATTGCCAGCATCAACTGTTACTCAGGGGAGGAGTGGATCGACTTTGCCCGTCAGGTGCAGGAAGCCGGTGCCGATGCCCTCGAGCTCAACGTTTTTGCGGTTAATACCGACAAAAACAGTGAAGCCGCTGCCTATGAAGAACTGTATCTGAAAGTAGCCCGGGAAGTCAGCAAAGTAGTAAGCATACCCGTCGTTATCAAGCTGGGCCAGTATTTCAGCAACCTGGTAGCGGTGGTCAACAAGCTTTCGGTCAGCGGCGCCAGGGGCGTGACGTTGTTTAACCGTTACTACGAGCCCGATATCGACATCAACAGCCTCAGCTTCACCTCCTCCGAAGTTTTCAGTCAGCCCGCTGATTTGCGTCAGTCGCTGCGCTGGGTAGCTATTGTCAGCGACAAGGTGCACAATATTGAAATTGCCGCCTCCACCGGTGTACATGATGGCGATGCGGTAATTAAGCAAATACTGGCCGGTGCCCAGGTGGTGCAAGTCTGTTCAGCCGTTTATAAGCAGGGGCCCGAAGTCATCACGCAGATGCTCCAAAAGCTGGAAAGCTGGATGCAGGAAAAAGAGTTTGAAAAAGTGGCGCAATTCCGGGGCTTGATGAGTTACGGTAAGATTAAAAATCCAGCTGTATACGAAAGAGCGCAGTTCATGCGCTATTTCTCAAAATTTGAATAAGATAAAAACCGGCCCGGGCCGGTTTTTTTATGCTTACATCCGTCCGTTTAAGCATCTCCACAGGCGGATGCTTGACCTTTAGCACATTTTTCCTCAAATTTGTACATCTCTTGAAAGAAATTAAAAATATATGGCTACTTTTGATCTGACTGCCTCAGTCCTAATGCAAACAACCAAATAAACATGAAACATTTCAGCCTTAAAGCCACCCTTTTACTTGCGCTTCCCCTTATGCTGTTTTCCTATGGCTGCAGCCAATGTCAGCGTGATGGTTCTGAAAACCAAACAGCTCGTGATATCATGCAATCGGTAACCATCGATGAGCAATTGTTGGCCGATTTCAATAAATCCAAACTGATATTTTATTCTCTGCCTTCGCCCCTGGAAACGGCTATGCTCATTAAGCGGGCAGGGGCTGCCTTTAATCCCGACCTGCTCAATGATGTCAATGCCGCATCGCGCTACGACACCAATGCGCGCATGGCCCTTAATTTGGGCATATACAGCGCCGACATGAGTTATTCCAGCCTTTTTGATCAAACCCAAAGCACCCTCAACTTTATGGGCGCTGCCCGTCAGTTGGCCGAGCGTTTGGGCGTTATGGAAGCCATTGATGAAGGCACCATTCGTCGCCTCGAGGAAAATATGAACAACCGGGAGGTGGTCATGGACATTATCTCAGAAACCTTTATGAATTCCAATGCCTACCTCACCGAGCAGGACCGGCCCGCCATTGCGGTAATGGTATTGCTGGGCGGCTGGGTGGAAGGTCTTTATCTGGCGACCCAGCTCACCGAAGGCGAACTGGAAGGCAACCCTGAGCTGATAGACCGCATTGTTTATCAGAAGCTCTCCTTGCTGACCCTGATTAATCTGATGGAGACCCACAGCAGTAACGAAGATATCGCGCGACTCCTGGTGGATATGCAAGCGCTTATGGCTATTTACGATGAAGTGAAAATCATCACCACAGCCGATGTCGAAGCAGAAACCCACCCCGAAGAAAGAATGACCATTTTACGCTCGCAAGCCGAGACTTTCATCAGTCAGGAAACACTTAATAAGTTGGTCAGCCACGTAGCCGCGCTCAGAGCCGGTTTCGTTTCCTGAGGGCTGCACCATACCGATGCAAGGAAAAATGCAGAAACTCAGTTCAAAAATTTCTTTACTGCTCCTCCTGCTTATAGCGGGATTTGGCCTGCAGGCGCAATCGCCTTGCCTCGCTTTTGCCCGCAACATAGCCAAGCCCCTTTTGGGGGATTTTATGCACGATGGCAACTACAACGCCACTTATTTGGAAGAAGGCGAGAGTGCCGAATTGTACAAGACCTTTTACGAGGGACAATCCTACCGCCTGGTGGTATCGGTGGTGGACCAATTGCCCAATGCCAGGGTGCGACTGCTCGACAGTAAACGCAATGTGGTATTCGACAACGCCAATTATGAGCTGGCTCCCGTGTGGGATTTTGTGGCAGAGAGTACCGGTACCATGATTGTTCAGATCAGGTTGCCAGATCCGGCCGACGACGCCAACATTGTTGGCGGTTGCATCGCCATCCTGTTTGGGGTGGAAAATACGGGGCGCCGTCGTTGATCCCCATTTTTTCCAAAGATTATTATCCTTTTAAATAAGGCGCCAGATACTGACCGGTATAAGAGGCCGGTATATTGAGGAGCGCTTCAGGCGTTCCCTCAAAGACCAAATGGCCCCCTTCCTTTCCACCCTCGGGACCCAGGTCGATCAGGTAGTCGGCCGATTTGATTACCTCCATATTGTGTTCCACCACCACCACCGAATGGCCTTTCTCAATAAGGGCAGAAAAGGCCTTCAGTAGTTTGGCAATATCATGGAAATGGAGCCCTGTGGTTGGTTCATCAAAAATAAACAAGGTAGGCGCTGTTTTTTCCAGGGCCAGGAAAGAAGCAAGTTTCACCCTTTGACTTTCCCCGCCACTTAAAGTGCTCGAAGCCTGTCCCATTTTCACATAGCCCAGGCCCACCTCAGCCAGCGGTTGTAAACGATTAACCAGTCGACGCGCAGTAGCCCCCGCGCTTTCGGAGAAAAAGGCAATGGCTTCGTCTATGGTCATATTCAGTATGTCACTTACATCACAACCACGATGTTTGATTTCCAACACCTCTTCCTTAAAGCGTTTTCCCTTACAACTTTCGCAGGTCAGCACCAGGTCGGCCATAAATTGCATTTCCACCTTTATGCTGCCTTCGCCCTGGCACTCTTCACAACGCCCGCCTTCTACATTGAAGGAAAAGTGCGCCGGTTTCAGGCCCTCTGCCTTCGCCTGCTTTTCGTCCGACATCAGTTTACGTACCTCGTCCCAGGCCTTTAAGTAGGTCGCCGGATTGGAGCGAGAAGATTTGCCGATGGGATTCTGGTCGATAAACTCCACCTCACTTATGGCCGCTACATCGCCCTTCAGCAGGTCAAAATCGCCGGTTTTGTCGGCAAAACCGCCTTTTAATTTCTTGAGTGCAGGGTAGAGGATCTTCTTTACCAGGGAGGATTTCCCCGAACCACTGACCCCCGTGATGACCGTCAGTACATTCAGCGGCACGCTAACGTTGATGTTCTTTAAGTTGTTTTCGCGTGCGCCCATTATTTTAATCGATGCCGAGAAGGTGCGCCTGGAGGTGGGGACCGGCAACTGTCGTGTGCCCGTAAGGTATTGGGTGGTGAGACTCTCAGGTACCGAGGCCAGGTTGGCAAAAGGACCCTGAAAAACCACTTCGCCACCGTGTTGACCGGCAGCGGGACCAATATCAATCAAATCGTCGCAGGCGCGTATGATGTCCTCGTCGTGCTCCACCACCACCACTGTATTGCCAAGTTGTTGCAGACGGCGCAGCACCTCAATAAGCAAATGGGTATCGCGGGAGTGCAGACCAATGCTTGGCTCATCGAGGATGTAGAGTGAGCCAACCAGACTGCTGCCCAGGGAGGTGGCCAGATTGATGCGTTGGCTTTCTCCCCCCGATAGCGTCGAACTCAGGCGGTTGAGGGTCAGGTAACCCAGGCCCACCTTCACCAGAAAATCCAGGCGGTTGTTTATCTCGGTCAACAAGCGGCGCGCCACCTCCAGGTCGTGCTGTTCGGGCTTAAAAGCTGCAAAAAACTGCTGCAGTTCATCTACCGGCAGAGTCACCAGTTCGTGAATACTGCGGCCGTTTACTTTAACCCAGCCCGCTTCCTTGCGCAGGCGGGTGCCTCCGCAATCGGGACAGGTCGTTTTTCCCCGGTAACGGGCCAGCATTACCCGGTTCTGTATCTTGTAGAGCTTTTGCTCCAGGTGCTCAAAAAAAGCATCCAGGCCATGAAAATAGCTGTTGCCCGTCCACAATAAACGACGCTGCTCCGGGGTCAATTCGTAGTAGGGGACATGTACCGGAAAATCGAACTTGTGCGCATTGCGCACCAGTTGGTTCTTCCATTCGCTCAGCTTATCTCCCCGCCAGCAGGCCACCGCATCCTCGTAAATCGACCGGTTTTTGTCCGGAATCACCAGATCCTCGTCGATACCAATAACGCTCCCGAAACCTTCGCAACGGGGACAGGCGCCCAGGGGACTGTTGAAAGCAAAAAGATGTTCATTGGGTTCCTCAAAGGTGATGCCATCGGCCTCAAAGCGGTTGGAGAAGCGCCGGGCCTCCGGCGCCTCTTTGCCGTAGGTCTTTATGATACATTCGCCCCGGCCTTCGTAAAAAGCCGTCTGTACCGAGTCGGCCATCCTCGAAAGGGTATCGCTGTCCCCGGCATTCACCGCCAGTCGGTCAATCAGCAAAAGAATTTCCGCACAGCGGGCCCCCTCAGCATCCAGATAATCTTCTATGGCTACAAATTCATTGTTTTGTTCTATGCGACTGAAGCCCTGCTTGGCCAGCAAGGCCAAATGCTCCTCGCACGACCTCCCCTCAGGAGGTAATACCGGCGCCAGAATGGCCAGGCGGGTCCCTTCTTCCAGCTGCTCCATGTACCTGACCACATCCATAACCTGATGGCGGCGCACTTCCTTACCCGAAACCGGGGAAATGGTGCGGCCAATACGGGCGAAGAGCAATTTTAGATAATCGTATATCTCGGTAGAGGTGCCCACCGTAGAACGGGGGTTGCGGGTATTTACTTTTTGCTCAATGGCAATGGCCGGGGGGATGCCCTTAATGTAGTCCACTTCCGGTTTGTCGATGCGCCCTAAAAACTGCCGGGCGTAGGCACTCAGACTCTCCACGTAGCGGCGCTGGCCCTCGGCGTACAAAGTGTCGAAGGCCAGGGAACTTTTGCCCGAGCCCGAAACCCCGGTGATGACCACGAAGCGGTTGCGTGGAATATCGAGAGAAATGTTTTTAAGGTTGTGTACACGGGCACCCTTTATCAGGATGTGGGTATGTGCGTTGGCCTTGGTAAGCGTCATAGTGCAGGATGCTTCAAATGAAATTTCGTGCAAAGATACCAAACAAAATCCATTTGTGAAGGTCCCGGCCTTTACAGCAAAAAGTATTATTCTGAAGCAAAATTTGTTTTTATTGACATTTTTTTATTTATTCGTGGTCTCAAACATTTAAAACGCCATTGCCTATTGAAACAGTTTTACAAGTTATCTATTCAGATTTGTTATGACAGATTTAATCAAGCTGTCGGACGAAGAACTTGTAAAAAGTTTCGTTTCCGGTAAAAAGAAATGCTTTGATGTGTTGCTCGAACGACACAAGCAAAAGGTGTTTTCCTATATTTTTATGATGGTTCGAAAGGAGGAACTCACCGAAGATCTCTTTCAGGATACTTTTGTGAAGGTGTACCATACCTTGCAGGACGGGCGCTACGCCGAAAATGGGCGTTTTGTGTCCTGGGTGATGCGTATTGCCCACAATTTAATCATCGACCATTTTAGGCGTCAGAAACATTTTCCGGTGGTTTACAACGACGATCATGCACGCGATTTATTCAATCATCCCCGCTACTCAGACCAGACCATTGAAGACCAAATGGTGATGGAGGAGGTGTTGAAGGATGTGTCGGAACTTGTAGAACTGCTGCCCGATAATCAGCGCGAAGTGGTAAAGATGCGCCATTATATGGGCCTGAGCTTTAAAGAGATTGCCGACGAGACCAATGTGAGCATCAATACCGCCCTGGGCCGTATGCGCTATGCACTGATTAATTTACGCAGGATGATGGAGGAACGCTCTTGCAGTCTTTCGGTTTTTTAATAAGAAACATACTAAGCAGTGGATTTTGGCGTTTAAGAAAGAGATTAGCGCCAAACTTGCATGAAACATTTTACCGAAGGACAGCTGGAACTACTTAACAGAAAAGGTAAACAGTTCAGAAAGATGCTGTTGCCCCTGACGGACGAAGATCTCCGTAATCTGTTTCCGAGCCCCTCCACCGAAACAATCCGTAAACTCAAATACAAAATAGCTCGCATAGAGCGTTTGCGCAGGGCCCGTAATT
>DUOK01000030.1 GCA_012838865.1 Bacteroidales bacterium
AGGCATTTGTACGCTTTATCCCAAATCCGGAGGAGCCGGAGCGGTCGATCAATAACAATACGCTGACACAGTTGGCGCTGGGAGCCAACGGGGAATTGTGGATTGGGTCGTGGGGAGGCGGTGTCAGCCGTATGCGACCTCAGCTTGATAAGGACAGTCTGCGCTTTGAACATTTTGTGGTGCGTGAAGGACCAGGCAGTCTGCGCTCCAACGATGTTTATCGCTTGCATTACGATTTTCTGGGTAATTTGTGGATAGGAACCTGGGATGAGGGACTGGCTCTTTTGGATTCTACCGAGCAAATGAAGTCGCCCGACCAGGCCGTTTTTCATACATTTGTCAGTGACCTGTCTGACCCCTACAGTATTTCGGGCAACAATATTTCGGCCCTTATGGTGGACCGGTCCGGCATTTTATGGGTGGGCAGCGCCGAAATCGACAGGACTTCGGTTTTACAATCGGGCATAAAGCGTTACAGCACAGCCCGGGATGGAGATCCCGGCTTGTCTCTTCAGAGTCCGGTACGGTCCTTTGCCGGCGACGACGCTGGCAATTTGTGGGTAGGTACCGCTAATGAGCTGTTGCACTACCAGAAAATGGAGGAGGGCTATCGCTTGATGAACAGAATTCCCAAACAGCGCTACCGGACCGGTAATCAATGGTTTCAATCCAACTCGGTGCTGGCTTTGGAGGTTACTCCCGATGGATTGTTGGTAGGTACGGATGATGCCGGCTTGCTTTTTTATTCGAAGGAGGACCTGGAGCGCGGAGATTTTTCTTCCTTTGTTGGGTTTAATTCGTTAACGAACAGCGCCTTACCCGGGAATAAGATCAACAGTCTGGTGTGGTCGCGCAAGTATCCCAATACTTTGTGGATTGGTACCATGCAGTCGGGTTTTGTGCGGGCAGTAAAGGAGGGCGACACCTTTCGTTTTGAAGCCTTCCGGTCGGGCAATGCCGGACTCACCGACGATAACATCCGTGCCGTGTTGGAAGATCGGGATGGTATTGTATGGATTGCCACCCAAAGGGGACTCAATCGTTATGACCCTGTAACGGGACAGCTCTCTACCTATTTGTTTTCGCGGGTAAACGATAGAACCATTAACGATAATGTGGTGAACTGCCTGCTGGAAGACAAGGCCGGCAATTTGTGGATTGGGACCAACACGGGGCTCAACCGTAAGGTCGAAAGCTATAACAGCGGCAACGATCCGCAGATTTCATTTAAGCGCTATCCGGGCTATGACTATGTTGGTAGTGAGCTTATAATGAATATGATGGAAGGGGATGGTAATTTTCTGTATCTGGGCTTTTACGAAGGCTTGGTAAAGTTCGATTTTCAGAAGGAAGAGGTGGTGGAAACCTATATGATGCGTGAGTATCAGCGCATCGGGATGGAGCGAAATGCTTCCTTCGTAGATGTTAACCATAAAATGTTTATGGGTGGAACCAATGGTTTTATTTCCTTTTATCCCGAGGATTTAGATAATCTGTCGCTGCCACCGGAGGTAACTCTTACCGATGTGTTGCTGACCAATGAGAGCATAAGGACTTTTTTGCCGGAAGGCAAAAAAGAGGGCTTCGATACCTCGGTGCCTTATGCTGAGGAGCTGACCTTTTCGTACGACGACCGCATCATAACTTTTGTATTCTCAGCTATGGATTTTAAAAGTCCTGAGCGCAACAGCTACAGTTATATTCTGGAGGGCTTCGATACGGAATGGAATTACGTGGGACAGCGCAATTCTGCGACCTACACCAATGTGCCGCACGGCACCTACCGGTTTATGGTTAAGGGAATTAACAGTGACGGTATGGAGAGTGAACAAGCCGCAGTACTCAGGGTGCATATTCTGCCGCCCTGGTGGGAGACGCCCTGGGCTTATGCGGCTTACTTGTTGGTGTTGCTGGGACTCTTGTACTTTTTTAAGCGCTATTCCCTTATTCGTCAAAAAGAAAAGGGTAAGTTGATGCTCGAAAAGGTGGCCCACGATAAGGAAGAGGAGCTGTACGAAATGAAGGTGCACTTTTTCACCAACATCACTCATGAGTTTCGTACCCCGCTTACCCTTATTCTGGGGCCTGCCGAGGAAGCCCTGGCCCGCACCGACCTACCGGTTCCAGTACGCAAGTCCTTCGAGTTGATTCAGCGGAATACCCGGCGTCTGTTGCGTTTGGTTAATCAGCTGATGGAGTTTAGGAAGGTGGAAAAAGGAAAGATGGAGCTGTTTCTGCAGCACTGCAACGTGGTACCCATATTCAACGAAATGGAGGAAGCCTTCCGGCCCATAGCCCGTTCGCGCAACATCGGTTTTCAAATGCATTACGAACCCTCAGAAATCAGGATGTGGGTCGATCGCGACAAGTTTGAAAAAGTGCTGTACAACTTGTTGTCGAATGCTTTTAAATTTGTGGATGAGGAGGGCAAGGTGGATTTACATATTGCCCTGGAAGACAGTCCGGCCCTGGCTGCCCCGGTTCTTGCGGTGGAGGTCAGCGACACGGGTATTGGTATTCGTAAGGATCAGCAGGAGCTTATCTTTGACCGTTTTTATCAGGTCAATGAAAAGTTGACCCAGAGCACGGGAGGTATTGGTCTGTTTTTGTGCAAGTCCTTTGTAGAGCAGCACCTGGGGCGCATAGAGGTAGAAAGTGAACCGGGACAGGGGACCACCTTCCGTTTTGAGATACCTGTAGACCTTGATCAGCGATTGGGAAGCAGTGCCGTACGCTCCTCTGGGGGTATGGAGCATTCGGAGCCCTGGCAAGAAGATGTTGGTGACGCGGAAACGCTGGGTGAAGATCCCGGGCAGGAGGAGGACGAGCAAAAGCCTGTGGTGCTGGTGGTAGAAGACGATGCCGATTTGTCGGACTTTATTTCCGAAGGTTTATCGACCTTGTTTTCGGTGCACGTTGCGGCCAACGGTAGTGAGGGACTTGAAATGGCGCGGAGACTTGCTCCGGAACTCATCATCTCAGACATTATGATGCCTGTAATGGATGGTTTTGAAATGGGTAAATCTTTACGCAACGATTTGGATACCTCGCACATCCCCCTGGTGTTTTTAACCGCAAAAACCATGCGCGAAGATGAAATTGAAGGTTTGCGTATTGGTGCAGTCGATTATATTTACAAACCCTTTAGTATGGAGAGTCTTCGTTTAAAGTTGGTGAATATTCTCGAAGCTCGTGGAAGTGTGAAGGAAAAATACCGGACCGAGGAATTGCTGGAGCCGGAGAAGATTACGCTGTCGTCGCTCGATGAAGAATTTTTGCGCAAGGCCGTGGCCGTGGTCGATAAGTTTATGGACGACCCGGGTCTGGATGTAGAAAAGCTCAGCGAAGAGTTGTCCTTATCGTCGAACCAGACCTACCGAAAGATTAAGGCTTTGACCGGTTACACCGCCAAAGAGTTTATTCGTGTACAGCGACTAAAGATTGCCGCACAATTGCTGGTGCAAAAGAAGCGGACCATATCGGAAATTATATACATGGTTGGGTTTTCGAGCCCCTCCTACTTTTCGCGTTGTTTTAAAGACCAATATGGGTGTACCCCTTCGGAGTACATCGATAAGCATGATTTAAAGTTGGATAATTAATTAGATAGCTATGATGAAAAATCGATTAAAAATGACACTCGCAGCAGCATCTCTGCTGTTTGCCGGCACCAGTTGTTCTTCGGACAACAATGATTTGCCCCTGGCAGCGGATGTGTTGGAAGTGATGACCCGTGTCAATAACCATTGGCAAAGCAGTAATCCCGAGCATGGTCGGGCCTTTTGGGACAATGCCGCTTACCATACCGGAAATATGGAAGCCTATTTTGTTACGGGCAATGAAGAGTGGTTGAACTATTCCATAGCGTGGTCGGAGCGTAACCAATGGAAGGGTGCCCGTTCGGACAACCGTGCTGAATGGAAATACCATTACGGCGAATCGCACGATTTTGTGCTGTTTGGCGACTGGCAAATTTGTTTTCAGACTTACATCGATATTTATAACATTAAGCAGGAAGAGCACATGATAGCCCGTGCGCTTGAGGTCATGGAATATCAGATGGCTACCGACTCTTCGGATTACTGGTGGTGGGCCGATGGTCTTTATATGGTAATGCCGGTAATGACCAAGTTGTATAAGCATACCGGGGACGAGCTTTATCTGGATAAGCTGTACGAGTATTTCAGCTATGCCAAATCCGTTATGTACGATGAGGAAACAGGCTTGTTTTTCCGCGACGGAAAGTACATTTATCCCAAACATAAGAGTTTGAATGGTCTTAAGGATTTTTGGGCCAGAGGCGACGGTTGGGTGTTTGCCGGTCTGGCAAAAATATTGGCCGATTTGCCGGCCGATCATGAGCACCGGGCCGAGTACCTGGCCATTTACCAGAAGATGGCTAAAACCCTGGCCGATATTCAGCAGGAAGGTGGGTATTGGACCCGCAGTCTGCTGGATCCCGAGCACGCTCCCGGCTACGAAACCAGTGGTACGGCCTTCTTTACTTACGGCTACTTGTGGGGCATCAACAACGGACTGCTCAGCAAGGACACTTATTTGCCGGTAGCACTCAAAAGCTGGGACTATTTGGTTAACGTGGCGGTTCAGGAAGATGGTCGTTTGGGGTATGTGCAACCCATTGGCGAGCGCGCCATTCCCGGCCAGGTGGTGGATGTCAACTCTACTTCCAACTTTGGCGTCGGCGCCTTCTTGCTGACGGCCTCTGAAATGTACCGGTATCTGGCCAAGTAAAATTCAACCGACCTTCCGAATATTTTACTTTAAAAGTGGTACTTATATCATTAAGCCTTTGAATGCCGACGATTAATGAATCTTTCACATGGCTTGGACAGCCTTCGTCTGTGCCGACATTAACGTTGTTAGGAAATTTAAAGACAAGCTCTGGTGTGGCCCCTTATTAATCGCACAATTGGACGAAACTGCATCATTTGTATCGCTGTTGCGTTTGGATAAAGTAAAACTAAGTTAATAAAAAGTCAGAAACCCGCATATTATATTGGTTTGCGGGTTTCTCGTCCTTTATTTATGGCTGTTTTATTCGTTGAGACGGCGACGGGCGTTTTCGAGCGCATTTTTTACTGTCGTATTGTTGGGATTGGCAGCCAGTGCTTTTTCGAGATGGGGGATGGCCTTGCGGTATTGCTGGCTGATATCGGCCAGCTTTTTTCGTGTGTTGGAATAATCCACCCGGGTAGGGTTTGCCAGGTTGTCGTAGCGCTTCTTTTC
>DUOK01000271.1 GCA_012838865.1 Bacteroidales bacterium
CGGAGACTCCTCATAATCAGCTCCACAACTCTTTGACGATCGCTCTCTTTAAGCGGTGCCTGCTCAAAGAGTTCCTTAAAACGAATATTGATGAACTCGATGGGGTAAATAACGGCCATCAGATAAATCTCTTCCTCGCGAAAACCCGCATCCACCTCGCCGCGCACCCGGCCCAGCAGGGCCACGCGGGAGCAGAGACTTTGAATGTGCTGCAGCTGTTGCGGCTGTATGGAGAAACGATAGTCGTTGATCAGGGAATACACAAAGCGTACTCGATGAGGATCTGCAGCTGCCAAATCGAAAAAATACTGCACCAATGGCTCAATCACCTCCCGAATACTGCTGCAGTGCGTCAAGGTTTCTTCAATTTGCCCTGTGATGCCACGTATCGTTTCGTCGAGCAAGTCACTCACCAGCTCATACTTGCCGGCATAAAAGCGGTAAAGATAGCCTGCCGCCACCTTGGCTTTTCGGGCAATAGCGGCTATGGAAGCGCCTCCATAGCCCTCCTGAACGGTAAGTTCCACGGCTGCTTCCTTTATCCGATGCAGTTTACTTTCGTCGATGAGTTTGGCCATAACAGAGATAAATGAATGACTGTTCATTCATTGCTTCGACAAAAATACGATTTGATTCTTTTGGACGAATCGTTTTAACGCTTTTTATGCTTCAAAAGAACAGAGAGCCAACTGAAGCGGAGAGATCATTTCCTCAAACGCTGAGGCTTTGTGTCCCAGGGAACGGGATAAAATTGTATTTTTACAGAAACTGAAGCGGTCACCACCGCTTGCACCAAGCAAAGGACTATGAGAAACATGACGCTGGAACAGATATACCACAATGCGCAAAACCATTTTGAAGAAACCGCTTTTGATCAGCTGATGCAAAAGCGCATCCATAAGGTGCTGCTGATTTGCAGCTCCTACGATGCCTTTATGCTGGAAGAAGACGGGCGCATCGACGAGCAGATTTTCAACGAATACGTTTCGCTGAACCTGCGCCATCCACCGCAGTTCATCCAGGTCAGCTCGGCCGAAGCAGCCTTTAAGGCCATGGAGGAGCACCAGATCGACCTGGTCATTACCATGCTGAGCGTGGGGGGCATGGACCCTTTTAGTCTCTCCAAGAAAATTAAGGACAGCAATCCAATGGTTCCCATTGTGGTGCTCACCCCCTTCTCGCGTGAAGTATCTATGAAACTGAGTCAGGAAGATACCAGTGCCGTGGATTACGTGTTTTGCTGGTTGGGCAACACCGACCTGCTGCTGGCCATCATCAAGCTGATTGAAGACGAAATGAATGCCCCTTTCGATGTGAATGAAATCGGGGTACAGGCCATTTTGCTGGTGGAGGACTCAGTGCGCTTTTATTCGAGCTACTTGCCACTGATTTATAAAATACTGTTTAAGCAGTCGCGTAAATTTATGACCGAGGGCCTCAACGAGCACCAGCAAATGATGCGCATGCGCGGACGACCGAAAATTCTTTTGGCACGTACCTACGAGGAGGCCCTGGGCATTTACCGCAAATACCAGAAAAACATCCTGGGCATCATTTCCGATGTCAGCTTTAACCGCAAGGGCGAAAAGGACTATCAGGCCGGCGTGCGCCTGGCACGCCGGGTCAAAAAAGACAATCCCTTTATGCCCTTCCTGCTGCAATCGAGCGACCAAAACTTTCACGGCATCGCCAAGGACATACGGGTTGGCTTCATCTACAAGCACTCCAAATTGCTGCTGCAGGAATTGCGCGAATTTTTGAACAACTACCTGGCCTTTGGGGATTTTGTTTTTATTGATCCCGAAACCAACGAGGAGGTAGCACGGGTAAGCGATTTGCAGGAGCTGCAGGACAAGCTGCTGGCCGTACCCAACGCCTCCCTGCTCTATCACTTCAAGCGCGATCACGTATCTAAATG
This sequence comes from Bacteroidales bacterium, assembly GCA_012838865.1. GTDB lineage: Bacteria > Bacteroidota > Bacteroidia > Bacteroidales > Marinilabiliaceae > Geofilum. Next base: position 1,919 of record DUOK01000271.1, read on the forward strand.
GCTGACGGCCCGCGCCTTGTTCAGCATTGCCACTGTGGTAAAGGAACTCAAGGTGAGCGAGGATGCAGACATCGAAAAAACCAAACACGAACTCTTTCACATCATTGCCCACTTCCGCATGTATAAAGGCCGGGGCATCATTGCGACCTTCGACACAGAGCGCTACGATGAGTATGTGAATTTTTCCCGCATTGGGGAGAGCTCCATTGGCGGCAAGGCCCGTGGACTCGCCTTCCTGAGCACCTTAATTAAAAAGTATCCGGTTTTTAAAAGCTTTGAGGATGTCATCATTACCATTCCACGCACCGTGGTATTGGGGGTCGATATTTTCGAAGCCTTCATGGATGCCAACAATTTGTATCCCGTCGGACTCTCAGAAACCAGCGATCAGGACATTCTGGACCAATTTGTGGCGGCAAGCCTCCCAGGTGATGTAGAAGAAAAACTACTGAAACTGGCGCGGGTGATTCGCCGACCGGTGGCCATTCGTTCTTCGAGCATGCTGGAGGACAGTCACCACCAGCCTTTTGCGGGCATTTACTCGACCTACATGGTGGCACACACCGACAACTGCGAACGCATGGCCGCCCAGATGGCCGATGCCATCAAATGCGTTTACGCCTCGGTGTATTACAAAGCCAGCAAGGCCTACATGACCAGCACCCTCAACCTCATCGACGAAGAGCGCATGGGTATTGTTTTGCAGGAAATTGTGGGACAAACCCACGACGACCGCTTCTACCCCACCTTTTCGGGCGTGGGCCGTTCGGTCAATTTCTACCCCATCCCTCCCGAACGTTCCGAAGAAGGCGTGGTGAACGTGGCCCTGGGTCTGGGCAAATACATTGTGGAAGGGGGCATGTGCCTGCGCTTTTCGCCCGAGTATCCTCAAAAAGTGATTCAATTGTCGTCGCCCGAAATGACCATTAAAGAAACCCAGAAAACTTTCTATGCCCTTGATCTGAATGCCGACCGCTTTGTGCCTTCGGTGGACGACGGCATCAACATTCAGAAACTGGACTTGCGTACCGCGCTGGACGACGGCTCTCTGCGCTGGAGCGGCTCCATTTTGGACATGCAGAACCATGTGGTACGCGACGGCACCATGGCCGAAGGCTATCCCCTGGTGACCTTTGCCAACATCCTTAAATACGAAGCCTTTCCGCTTGCCGCGATCATGAAGGAGGTCATGAAAATTGGTCAGAAAGAAATGAACCAGCCGGTGGAAATTGAATTTGCCGTGGACCTGCAAACGCCCGAGGGTTCCCCCTCGGTCTTCTACCTGCTCCAAATCCGCCCCATAGTAGACAGCCGCACCTCCCTGGGGCCCTCAGTCAAGGTAGAGGATTCGGAAAACGCCTTCCTGTTCAGCGAACACGCCCTGGGCAACGGCACCATTTCGGAGATTAAAGATGTGGTGTACATCAAACCCGAAGGCTATAAGCCGGGCAAAAACACCGATATTGCCCGCGAAATAGAAGTCATCAACGACCGCCTGCAAAAGGACAACCGCCCCTACCTGCTCATTGGTCCCGGTCGCTGGGGCTCCCAGGATCCCTGGCTGGGCGTACCCGTAAAATGGGGCCAGATTTGCGGTGCCCGGGCCATTGTAGAGATGGGCCTCGAAAATTACAACGTGGAGCCGAGTCAGGGTACCCACTTTTTCCAGAACCTCACCTCACTGCGGGTGGCCTACATCTATACCAACAACCACCTCAACAACGGGCGACTCGATATCGAGTGGCTCAATGGTTTGGACAGCCAGTACGAAACGGAGCACATCCGCCACGTACAAACAAAATCACCGCTCATCCTAAACCTCGACGGGCGAGAAGGAAAAGCGGTGATGTATTATGCAGGCAAAGCGCCCTGTCCCACTAAAACAAACGGAAACCCAGGGAAACAATAAGCGATTTGGTTTTCCGCTCCATCTCGTTGCTGCGCGAAATGTCGTTGAGTCCCCACTCGTAGCGGGCATCCAGGTGCACCAAAAGGGGTACATCCCAACTCGAATAAGAAAGCGACTCACTGCCCTCAGGATCAAAAGCGGTCTCACTTTTCTTTTTAGAACAATAGAGCTCAGGCTGCAGCGACAAATTGCCCAGCAGGTGAATGCGCGTCCAGGCCCCCACCAGGTAGCCCGTCTTAAAATCGTCTTTAGCACTTTCAAAATCGTAACCCGCCTCGGTATTGAAGCTGGTAGAGTTGAAGCCGGTTTTTACGCCCAACTAAAATTTCCCCTGAGCCTGCATCAAGGCCACAGCACTGAGCAAAACAGCGATCACAAAAAATCTTTTCATACTTGGAAATTTAACTGGTAAGGTACAACTATAAGAGCAATTAATGCAAGCGAGATCCAATGATGTTGAAGAACTCCTCGCGCGTGGCGATATTCTTTAAAAATGCGCCGGTGAAATCCGAAGTGGTGGTCACCGAATGTTGCTTTTGCACCCCGCGCATTTGCATACACATGTGCTGGGCTTCAATAACCACAGCCACCCCCAGGGGATTCAGCGTATTTTGAATACAGTCCTTGATCTGCGTAGTCAGCC
>DUOK01000272.1 GCA_012838865.1 Bacteroidales bacterium
AAACTGAGCGGTTTTTGCGGTCTGGACGGGACTCGAACCCGCGACCCTCGGCGTGACAGGCCGATATTCTAACCAACTGAACTACCAGACCAACAAATCAATAAACCTTAAAAAACCTTCTGGCGGTCTGGACGGGACTCGAACCCGCGACCCTCGGCGTGACAGGCCGATATTCTAACCAACTGAACTACCAGACCCATTGATTTGTCTAATTATTGCCCTTTCTTTCAAAGGCGTTGCAAAGATAACGCTTCTTTTGATTTTTCCAACACGAGCACTCACTTTTATGCCCCTGTTTTGCACTTTTTTCACCTCCTGTAAGTCAGCAAATCCGCAGCTTTCGGAGCAAGCTTCCACCCAGGTGCATTAAGCTGCTGGTATCACGCCACTTGCGAAAAAGAAGGACTAAGCGGCGCTATTACAAAGCCAAAAGGCTGCCGAAGTATCGACAGCCTTTTGGGTATAAAACAGAGAAAAACTTTTGAAGTTTTCCCCCTTTGAAATTAGTCAACGTAACGGTCCACTTTGTTCAATAAGCCCTCTACGGTAGTAATTTCCAAATAGGTGGTTCCACCACCAATTCCAAAGCTTCCACCCAGGTAGGCCACCAGGTCCTCGTTACCCAATACTTCTTTCTTCTGAAGCTTACGAACTGTTTTCTGGATGATCTCACTCTTTGAGCTTCCGGGCTCGGTCAAACGGGGAAATACACCATAAGACAAGGCCAATTCACGTCCTACGCGCTTATTGTAACACATGGCCATAACCGGCAGCGGACCACGGAAGGCGGCCAGGTAACGGGCGGTTTTACCGGTGAGACTGTCGGTGAGCACCGCTTTAATGGGCAACTCCATAGATGCCTTGGCAGCAGTATCGGCCAGGTAGGCGGTAATATCGTCTTTGAATACCTCCACAGGGATATCGTTTCTGGAGTCTTTGGCAGCTTCCACTTCCTTTGCGATACTCGACATGGTTTTAACCGCCTCAATGGGATAATTACCATAAGCCGTCTCACCACTCAACATGATGGCATCGGTACGGTAATAAATGGCGTTGGCCACATCGGTAACTTCTGCACGGGTAGGACGGGGATTCTTGATCATACTGTGCAGCATCTGAGTAGCTACAATAACCGGCTTCTTAGCTTCAACACACTTGCGAATCAGCTGACGCTGTACCAAAGGAATTCTTTCCTGAGGAATTTCGATTCCGAGGTCGCCACGGGCCACCATAACGCCATGCACCACTTCCAGTATTTCGTCGATGTTTTCAACACCTTCCTGATTCTCAATTTTGGCAATGATTTTGATTTGACTGTCGTGCGCATCCAATATCTCCTGAATGGCCAGTACGTCCTGCGCATTTCTTACAAAAGAGTGGGCAATAAAATCAATGTCCTTCTCAATGGCATAGTGAATGAACTCCAGGTCACGCTCGGTCAATGAAGGCAAATTAATACGTACACCAGGAACATTAACACTTTTGCGACTGCCCAACACACCGTTATTGAGGACTTCACAATGCAGTTCGTTGCCCTGAACTTCTTCAACTACAATATCGATTTCACCATCATCGAACAAAATGTGACTGCCTACCCCTACATCGTTGGTTATGTCGGCATAGGATACGCAAATAACATCTTTATTGGAAAGTCCTTTAGGGTTTCCTTTAATGATGACTTTCTCACCGACCTTCAGATGAATATCACCGTCCTCACATTTGGTGGTTCTGATTTCCGGTCCTTTGGTATCCATCAAAAGCGCAATCTTTTCAGACACCTCACGTACATTAGAAACCAAACGATCCAGCCCCTCAAAATCCACATGCGCAGTGTTCATGCGGACAACATTCATTCCAGCCTTGTACAGCTTTTTTACAAAATCCACATCGCATCTGAGGTCAGATACAGTGGCCACAATTTTAGTGTGCTTCTTCATCGAGAAAAGTTAATTATGATCTTAAAAAATTGAAGAGAAATACGCATTAATCAGCATCATTAATTAGAGCATCCAACGCCAGGTTGTAAGAATACAAACCAAAACCACCAACAACTCCCTTTACAACAGGTGAAAGAAAAGAGTGGTGCCGAAAGTTTTCCCGCTTGAAAACATTGGAAAGGTGAACCTCCACAGCAGGAGCAGGCACCGCAGCAAGCGCATCGGCCAAAGCCACTGAGCTGTGGGTATAGGCTCCGGCATTGATTACAATGCCTTGAACATCAAAACCGTATTGATGGATACAATCAATCAACGCACCTTCGCTGTTCGATTGAAAATAAACCAAATCAAGTTGGGGATAATTTTGCTTCAATACCTCCAGATGGGAATCAAACGACTGACTGCCATACACATCGGGCTCTCTAACACCCAACAGATTCAAATTTGGCCCATTAATAATCAGTACCTGCATTGTATCAAAGCTTATTGTAAAACCAACCAGATTGTTTTTACCATATGGCCATCCTCCTGGTTAAGCTGCCGCAAAAATAAGACAAGTGTTTGAAATAAAAAAATATGGACTACGTTAAACTTTTTGTAAAAACATTTGCTTTTAGCTAAAAAAAAGTCGCAATTTTAGGCAATCATTATCAGTTGGTAATTTATATTTACTTTTGTGGTTGATAAACACCTTCTGAAAAATTATGTTATTATGAACTGGGAAACAGAAATAAGTGAATTCAAGAATTACCTGAAACTGGAAAAGGGCCTGTCGGACAATTCCATTCATGCTTATGTAACAGACCTGTATAAGCTGGTTAACTTTCTTAACGACAAGGGCTTTAAAGAGGGTCCCGACAAGGTTACTCTGGTGCAGTTGAAAGACCTTATGGACTGGGTCAACAGTCGCGGTATCAGTCCCCGTACCCAGGCCAGAATCATCAGCGGCATCAAGTCATTCTACAAATTCCTCCTGATTGAAGAGAAGGTAGAGAAAGACCCTACAGCCCTTTTGGAAGCACCCAGAGTGGGACGCAAACTGCCCGAGGTGCTGAGTGTCGCCGAGGTGGATACCATAATTAATGCTGTAGATACCCGCAAACCCGAAGGTCAACGCAACAAAGCCATTCTGGAAACGCTCTACAGTTGTGGACTCAGGGTTTCAGAGTTGATCGATTTAAAGATATCGAACCTCTTTTTTGAATCGGGATTTATTAAAATTGAAGGCAAGGGCAGCAAGGAGCGTCTGGTACCCATCAGTACCAAAGCCGTTAAGGAAATCAATCTCTACCTCAGTGAGTACCGACGAACCCTCAAAATTTTTCCCAGTCACGAAGACATTCTATTTCTGAATCGCAGAGGAAAGAAGCTGTCGCGGGTTATGATTTTCACCATCATTAAAAACATCAGTAAAAAATTGAACATAGCTAAAAACATCAGTCCACATACCTTCCGCCATTCCTTTGCCACCCACCTGATAGATGGGGGCGCCAATCTTCGGGCAGTTCAGGAAATGCTGGGCCACGAATCCATCATCACTACAGAAATTTATACGCATTTGGATAAGGAATACTTAAAGGATACCCTTAATCAGTTTCATCCAAGGTCTTAGTAGTGTTTTTAAATTATTATGAAAAAGAGCCGGCTGAGCCGGCTCTTTTTTTTATGCTTTACACCAACAAAACCTTCGTTAACAGAGTTTAACAACCAAGCAGATACCCCCTATATGTACTCTTTCTCCCTCCAGCTCCATCTTTTGCGTAAAGATACATTTCTTCATATGTAACTAAATCTCACACCAAATTGATAATCAGTCAAAACAATCACAGCCCCCATACTTCAAGATGTGAAATAATGTTAAATCCAACAGCAGAGGCGAAATTTATTAAAGAATTTTATCCTTAATAAAATATTTTGCTACCTTTGAGACTGGTTAAATATCCTATAAAAACATTAACAATCAATAATACTGGATTGGTAGGATTCGAAACTAAAATTCAACACTCAATAAACTTAAAAACCAAACACTATGGCCCGATTAGATTTAGCCAGGTATGGCATCAGCAACGTAAAGGAAATTGTTTACAACCCGTCTTACGAACAACTGTTTGAGGAGGAAATGAATCCTGCTCTGCAAGGCTTTGAAAAAAGTCAGCTCACCGAACTGGGCGCAGTCAATGTTATGACGGGTGATTTTACCGGCCGCTCGCCCAAGGATAAATTTATTGTAATGGACGACACGACCCGTGACACCGTTTGGTGGACCTCACCGTTTGCCAAGAACGACAACAAGCCTACTACACCGGAAGTATGGGAAGACTTAAAAGCCATTACCTGCCAACAGTTGTCGGGGAAAAAGCTCTATGTAGTAGATTGTTTCTGCGGTGCCTGTCCCCGCTCCCGCCTTAAAGTACGCTTTATAATGGAAGTGGCCTGGCAGGCTCACTTTGTAAAGAACATGTTCATCAGACCGACTGAAGAGGAGCTAAAAAACTTTGGAGAGCCCGACTTTGTTTCTCTCAATGCCTCCAAAACCACCAACCCCAGGTGGAAGGAGCATGGCTTAAACTCTGAGGTGTATACCGTGTTTAACCTCACTGAGAAGATGCATGTGGTTGGCGGATCGTGGTATGGCGGAGAAATGAAGAAAGGCCTGTTTGCCATGATGAACTATTATTTGCCCTTAAACGGCATGGCGGCGATGCACTGCTCGGCCAATGTTGGTGAAAATGGTGATGTAGCCATCTTTTTTGGCTTGTCGGGCACCGGAAAAACCACCTTGTCGACCGACCCCAAACGGAAATTAATTGGGGACGATGAGCACGGTTGGGACGAAGAAGGGGTCTTTAATTTTGAAGGAGGCTGTTACGCCAAAACCATTCACCTTGACAAGGATTCAGAACCCGATATCTATGCAGCCATTAAGCGTGATGCCCTTTTGGAAAATGTTACAGTTGATGCCCAGGGTAAAATTGATTTCGACGACAATTCGGTAACAGAAAACACCAGGGTCTCCTACCCCATTTACCACATCAACAACATTGTAAAACCCGTTTCCCGTGCAGGCCACGCCAACAAAGTAATCTTTCTGACGGCCGATGCCTTTGGGGTAATGCCTCCGGTATCCAAATTGACTCCCGACCAGACCAAGTACCACTTTTTATCGGGTTTCACTGCCAAACTGGCCGGAACCGAGCGAGGGGTAACCACGCCCCAGCCCACCTTCTCCGCCTGCTTTGGAGAGGCCTTCTTGTCCCTGCATCCCATTCAGTATGCGACCGAACTGGTCAAGAAAATGGAGGAGCACAACGCCACAGCCTATTTGGTAAATACCGGTTGGAACGGTACAGGAAAAAGAATTTCCATTAAGGATACCCGTCGCATCATCGATGCCATACTGGATGGCTCCATCGAAAAAGCGCCGACCAAGATGGTTCCTGTATTTAATTTGGAAGTTCCTACCGAATTACCTGGTGTTAATCCTGCCATTTTGGATCCACGCGACACTTATTCCGATCCCATAGAATGGGAAAACAAGGCCATCGATTTGGGCAAACGTTTCATTAAAAACTTTGAAAAGCACACACGCACCAGCGACAAGTGCAAGGAACTGATACCCGCCGGTCCCCAATTGCCTGTGGCACACAATTAGTACGAGTTTACAAGAAACAGAAAGCAAAAGTGGCGATCCTAGCGGGTCGCCACTTTTGCTTTCTGCCTTTTCTTCTCCAAAAATGCAGCCACATCTTCGGGGGTGGTTTTCCAACGTTCGTGCATCCACACCCATTGCTCAGGAGCCTGTTTTATAAAAGCCTCAATCACCGCGGTATAATTGCGGGTATTTACCAGGAGATTCTCCTCCTCTTTTCCGGTTTCCTCCCAGGCGATGGGCGGCTGAATGCACAGCTGATGCCGATCGTCGGCTTTACGACGAATAAATACGGGCACCACCGGCGCACCAGAGTCCATAGCCAGTCGCGCAGCCCCCACAGGGGTATAGGCCGAATGCCCCATGAAATCTATGAACACCCCCTTGGCCTGCGTATCCTGATCGATCATAATAATGAGGCAGTCGCCCGCTTTTAAAGCTTCCAGAAGCTGGGGGTAGGCCTTCCCACGGCCGATATTCTTCATCCCCCTTTTTTGACGATAGCCCACAATCAATTTATCGATGCGGGGATTGGGCATAGGGCGACTCAGGGCCGAAGTGGCGTAACCCAACACGGGAGGCAAAATAGCAGAAAATTCCCAGGAGCCTGCGTGACTCATCAGGCACAGCACCCCTTTGCCCTGCGCATGGGCCTTTCTCAAGTGCTCCTCTCCGCTTACATCTACCAGCTTAGAGAAATCCTCCCGTGTAGTGTAGTGCAGGGTGTGCACATAATCGCCAAAATTAAGGGCTTGATTAACAAACACCTGCCGGGCCATTGCCCGAATGGCTTCGGGCGACTTTTCAGCCCCGTAAATCAAGCTCAGATTTCGAATGGTCTTCTGTCGCTCTCCCTTTACCAGCCAAAAAGCAAAGCTTCCGAGACGGCGACAAATGGCCAGGACAAACTTGCGGGGAAAGAGACGAACAAAGAGAATAAAGGCTTTGATTAAAAAAACCAAAATGGGGTATTTAATGCCTCTCCTAATCTTTTTCCAACTGAGTTTTCCAGCCATGATCTATTTTTCTTTTCGTTTTTGTAATTCAAATTCCAGCGCCTGATCCAAACCCGGAAAACGAAAGGCAAAACCATCGGCCAGCAAGCGCTGGGGAATGACCTGCTGTCCGGTGGACAAAACCGATGCCCCTTCTCCAAAAATCAGTTTCAGGGCCCATTCGGGAACCATCAAAAATGCAGGTCGCTTTAAAACCTCAGCCATTTTTCGGGTAAAGGTACGGTTGGTCAGTATTTCAGGAGCCACCAGATTGTATACGCCAGAAGCACGGGGAATGCACACACCGCCCACAATGGCTTCCACCACATCGTTCAAATGCACCCAGGGGAAATACTGCCGGCCAGAAGCAATACGCCCGCCCAGTCCCAGCTTAAACGGCAATAACATCTGTTTCAAGGCACCACCACGGGTGGACAACACCAAACCCAAACGAAATATGCTTAAACGCACCCGTTGCGCATCTACACGCAAGGCCTCCTTTTCCCAATCCCGACAAACACGGGCCAGGAAATCGTTGCTGTAATTCAAAGAAAACTCGTCGTGCACATTAATCTGATCGTATATGCCCACAGCGGAAGCACTTATAAAATCGGCAGGGGGAGCTTCCATCCCATTGATTGCTTCGACCAGACTTCTGGTGCTTGCAATTCTACTGTTATAAATGCGTTCCTTGGCAGAAGCTGTCCATCGCGTTAATATGGAGGCCCCGGCCAAATTAATCAGGGCGTCGCAGCCCTTCAACTTTTCTTGCAAGTGCGCCTTACCTGCATTAAGGTCGCTCCTTCCGATGCCTGTTACCGCATGCCCCTGAGCCAGCAAGGCCTGTTCCACTGCAGTACCAATCATTCCGCTAATGCCACAAATAGCTACCCGCAAGTTTTTTTGCATAGTGTCTTATTCTTTTTGCTTTACCACTTATTCGTTGGCCATTCCCTTTTCCAGGTTTTTCTCTAAGTCCTCCGAACTCAAATTGTACAAGCCTTTTCCATTCTTAAAAAAGGAAATCCGACCCGTTTCTTCCGAAACCACTATGGCAATGGCATCGGTCACTTCAGTAATGCCCAAGGCTGCGCGGTGGCGCAGTCCCACATGCTTAGGCAATTCCATATTCTGTGATACCGGCAAAATACAACCGGCCGCTTTAATTTTGCTCTGGCTGATAATAAGGGCGCCGTCGTGTAGGGGACTGTTCTTAAAGAAAACGGTTTTCAGCAGTTGCTTGGATATTACAGCATTGATCAACTCTCCGGTCTGCACATAATCGAGCAGTTCCGATTTACGGGTAATCACAATGAGCGCGCCGGTGCGACTTTTGGAAAAATCTTCGCAGGCTTTCACCAGGGGACCAATGTAAAAGCTCATCATACCCGGTGTTTTGCTCACAAACAAATTGTCGAGCGAAAAGCGTCCTCCCAGGTTATAGCGACTGCCTATCAGAAGCAAAAATCGACGAATCTCTTGTTGAAAGACAATGATGATGGCCAGCACCCCCACGTTTACAAAATTGTCGAGTATGGAGGACGACAACTGCATATTAAGTGCCTTAATCAGCAGCCAAAAGACGATAAAAGCGAAAATGCCAATGAAGATGTTTAAGGCTACGGTACCCTTAATCAGCTTGTACAGGCGGTACATCAGGTAGGCCACCAGTACAATGTCAATGAGATCAATCAGCCGTATATCCAAAAAAGTCATGTAAGCTCCTTCAATAGTTTATTCCATCCCATTCAATTGTCCGACTAATTTAACACATTCTGCCGCTTCTTTTACATCGTGCACCCTTAAAATCTTGGCCCCCTTCTGCAAAGCGATGGTGTTCAAGACCGTGGTGCCGTTTAAAGCCGCCTCAGGATCAAGATCTAAAAGTTTGTATATTAAAGATTTGCGCGAAAATCCCACCAGCAAGGGGTATGCCAGGAGCGACAGTTCGTCCAGGTGCTTAAGCAGCTGATAGTTGTGCGAAATGGTCTTGCCAAAACCAAAACCCGGATCAATCAGGATGTCGGCAACGCCCTTCTTTCGTAGGGCATCGACCCTTTGCGCCAGCCAAAGACTTACTTCAGCAACAACATTCTGATAAGTAGGTGCCGTCTGCATGGTCCGGGGACTGCCCTGAATGTGCATCAACACATAGGGCACCTTCAACGCTGCAATGGTATCGAACATGTCGGTATCCAGGCTGCCTCCCGATACATCATTGATCAAATCGGCTTCCCCTTCTCTAACGGCCTTGCGGGCGACGACCGACCGAAAGGTATCTACCGACAGCAGCAGGTCGGGGTAATACTTACGCAAGGTTTCCAGGGCAGGCAGGAGGCGCTGTACCTCTTCCTCCTCAGAGACCTCTGCGGCTCCCGGACGGGTGGAATAGGCACCCAAATCAAGCAGGGTTCCACCCTCCTCCAGGATTTGCTCTGCCCTTTTTAACAGTGCCGTATGGTCCCCTACCCTGCTGGCAGCAAAAAAAGAGTCGGGCGTTACATTTACGATTCCCATTACCCGGGGGCGACTCAAATCAATAAGGCGAC
>DUOK01000031.1 GCA_012838865.1 Bacteroidales bacterium
CCCTCATTACGCTTTCGGGGATCGACCAGATTGGCATCGTGAGCAAAATCACCAAGGTGATTTCGGACGACCAGAATGTGAACATGCGCTCGATCCACTTCGACAGTCACGACGGCATCTTCGAGGGCACCATCTACCTCTACATCCACAACACCGAAGACCTTAATAACCTTATTTATAATCTGGTTAAGATTAAAGGGGTGCACAATGTTACCCGTCAGGAACGCATCCGGGGTTAGGTAATTCAAAAAAAAACAGTAAATTGCGGAACTCTGTTTTTAATAGGTCTAAGTATGGATAAGCACAAAACCAAGGAGGCGGTCAAACAGCTGTTTACGGAGTATCTGCAAAGTCACGGACACCGCAAAACGCCTGAGCGTTATGCGATACTGGAGGAGATTTACTCGCGCGACGGGCATTTCGACATCGAATCGCTCTACATCTTCATGAAGAATAAGAACTACCGGGTGAGTCGCGCTACCCTCTACAACACCATCGATTTGCTGCTCGACTGTAAGCTGGTAATCAAGCACCAGTTTGGGAAGAATATTGCGCAATTCGAAAAGGCCTTTGAATCGAAACAGCACGATCACCTCATTTGCATACAGTGTGGTAAGGTCACCGAATTCTGCGACCCTTCGGTGCAGCTGGTGCTCAATAATGCCGCCAAGGTGATGGAATTCAGCGTGTCGCACCATTCGCTCTACATTTACGGGGTGTGCAAGAACTGCAGTCAGGCCGCTGCTGAAGGTGCCGACGAAAGCCAAAAATAAACCCGCGTTTATTCTGTTATCCCATTTTTAATAACTAATTTTACACATCGGAAAGTCATGGCTCACGTGCCCTGGTTTTCCGGTTTTTTTTGTCTTTAATTTTTAAGCAGATGAAGGTAGATGTTTTATTAGGTTTGCAATGGGGCGATGAGGGCAAAGGTAAGGTGGTAGATGTACTTACCCCCAAATACGACGTAATTACCCGTTTTCAGGGCGGTCCCAATGCCGGGCACACCCTCGAGTTCGACAACGAGAAGTACGTGCTCCACAACATTCCCTCGGGTGTTTTCCATGCCGATAAAATCAACGTGATTGGCAACGGTGTGGTGCTCGATCCCATCACCTTCAAAAAGGAAATTGACGGTTTGGAGGCCCGTGGCACCAACTTGACCAAAAATCTGCACATCTCTAAAAAGGCCCACCTGATTCTGCCGACCCACCGCATTTTGGATGCTGCTTCGGAAGCTTCCAAAGGGGCCTCCAAAATTGGCTCCACCCTTAAGGGCATCGGTCCCACCTACATGGACAAAACCGGTCGCAACGGTCTGCGTGTGGGCGATATTCTGCACAACTTTGAAGAAAAATACGCGGCGCTCAAGGCCAAGCACCTTCGTTTGCTGGAGATGTACGACTTCGAATACGACCTCGAAGAGTTTGAGGCGGGTCTGATGGAGGGCATCGAAAACCTGCGGCGCTTTACGCTGATCGACAGCGAACACGAGTTGAACCGTAATTTGAAAGAGGGCAAGTCCATCCTGGCCGAAGGGGCCCAGGGCACGCTGCTCGACATTGATTTTGGTTCCTACCCTTTTGTTACTTCGTCGAATACTGTTTGTGCCGGTGCCTGCATCGGTATGGGCATTGCCCCCAATAAAATTGGGGAGGTATATGGCATTTTTAAGGCTTACTGTACCCGTGTGGGTTCGGGGCCTTTCCCTACCGAGCTTTTTGATGCGGATGGGGATTTGATGCGTAAGAACGGGAATGAGTTTGGTTCTACTACAGGGCGTCCGCGCCGTTGTGGCTGGCTCGACCTGGTGGCGCTCAAGTACAGTGTGATGATCAACGGGGTTACGCAGTTGATTATGATGAAGGGGGATGTGCTGAGCGGTTTCGATACGATTAAGATTGCTACTGCTTATAAGATTGGGGGCGAGGAGACGGAGGATTTTCCTTTTGAGTTGCCTGAGGGCCTGGAGCCGGTGTACACGGAGCTGCCGGGCTGGAAGTGTGATTTGACGAAGGTCCGGTCGGAGGATGAGTTTCCGGAGGAGCTGAATTTTTACATTTCGTACCTGGAGCGGGAGCTTGGGGTGCCGATTAAGATTGTGTCGGTGGGGCCGGATCGGGAGCAGACGATCATCAGGGAGTAGGGGGGAAAGCCTGCTGCTGATTGGTTTTGTTGCGGTGGTGCTTTGTTTTCGCGCGTGTTAATGCTTCTGCGCTGCTGCCTGTTTTGTGCTCTCCGTCGATTTGCTAATATTCTTGTACTCGGTTAGTCGTGGTGTATTCCTGCTGCTGACATAAAATTTCTATTCACTATGGATGCTCCACTACAAGCATCAAACTCGCCTGCGGCTCAGACAGCGATGCTTGTTACGTTACGCATCCTTGTTCATTACGAAATTTTCTGAAGGCAGCTGTTTTCCAGTATTTCACTTCCAGAGTGGGAGAGCGCTTGATGCAGCTGTTCTGCGCTGCTGCCTGTTTCCTGCTCACTTCAGGCACTTCGCTACAAGCACGGAACTCGGGTGGTCGTAGTGCAATCTTGCGCCTGACATAAAACACCTGTTCATTTCGCTTGATGCCTGCTGTTTGCGCTACTGCTTATTTCCGGAACCATAGCTCAAGACGCTAAAATTCTTGAACTCGCCTTCGGCTCAAACAGCAAGAATTTTTACGCGTCTTTCTCAATGGTTCTTTACCGGAAATAA
>DUOK01000273.1 GCA_012838865.1 Bacteroidales bacterium
AACACTGGGATACTGCCCGCAACAAACTCCCTTTTGAAATTGACGGGGTAGTTATTAAAGTCGACAGTCTGACACTTCGCGAGGAACTGGGCTTTACTGCTAAAACACCCCGTTGGGCCATCAGCTATAAGTTTAAAGCCGAAAGCGCCTTCACCCGCCTGCGTTCTGTAGATTTTCAGGTGGGTCGCACAGGCGCTGTAACTCCCGTAGCCAACCTCGAAGCGGTGCCTCTGGCCGGAACCACTGTAAAAAGAGCCTCCCTGCATAATGCCGACATCATTGCGGGACTCGATTTGCATTTGAACGATATGGTCAGCGTGGAAAAAGGGGGTGAAATCATCCCCAAAATAACCGGTGTAGATACCAGCCGGCGCCTGCCCAACAGCAGCCCCCTGGCTTTCATAAGCAATTGTCCCGAATGTGGCACCCCCTTGATGCGCATCGAAGGAGAAGCCGCCCATTACTGTCCCAACACAACAGCCTGTCCGCCTCAAATCAAAGGCCGCATCGAGCATTTCATTAGTCGACGTGCCATGAACATTGACGGATTGGGAAGTGAAACCATCAACCTGCTTTACGAGCAAAAGCTGGTCAACACCATTGCCGACCTCTACCGTTTAAAAGCCGAACAGCTGGTACAACTCGAACGTCTCGGCGAAAAATCGGCCGCCAACATTGTAGCCGGCATCGAAGCTTCCAGGCAAGTCCCCTTTGCGCGCGTTCTCTTTGCCTTGGGCATCCGTTTTGTGGGCGAAACCGTAGCCCGCAAGCTGACTGCTGCGCTGGGCAATATCGATGCCCTTTTAGCGGCCGACAAGGACCAGTTGCTGGCCATTGATGAAATCGGAGATAAAATTGCCACCAGTCTCCTGGCCTGGCTGAAACATGAAGACAATCGGGCCCTGATTCAACAATTGCGCGATTTTGGATTGAAATTTGAAGAAGAGCGTCCCCTGGCCCAGTCGAACCGACTGGAAGGTTTATCTTTTGTGGTGAGCGGCGTTTTTAACCGTTCACGCGACGAACTGAAGGACCTTATTGAAAGCCACGGGGGGAAAAACGTCTCTTCCATTACCGCCAAAACCACTTACGTTCTGGCCGGCGACAAAATGGGTCCTGCCAAACTGGAAAAAGCACAAAAACTGAATATACCCATCCTTTCGGAGGAAGATTTTCTGAAAATGATACAGGCTTAAAACTGCTTCTATGAGCTTATTTGAAAAAACCCGGACCAAAATCGGTGCATTTTTGCTGCGTTCGGGTTTAAAAAAGAAAAAACGACAAACCGCCGTCTGCGGACTCAGGCAGGCCGGCAGCATTGGCATTGTGTTTAATGCCGGCTCCAGGGAAAACTTCGAGGAGTTGCGTCGTTTGTTGCGCAGTCTGCCCGCCAACATCGAAAAGCGGTCGGTCATCGGCTACCTTCCCGATCGAAAAATGGAACATTCGTACATCAGTGATAAGAACTGGTATTTCCTGGATGCGGGAGAACTTGATTTTTTTTGTAGGCCCAACACCCCCGAGGTACTCGATTTTTGTCAACAAAAATGGGACCTCTTATTGGTCGTCGACAACAGTGACCTCTTCCCGATTGAATGGATCGCAGCCAGCTCCACTGCCGGCTTTAAAGCCGGTCAGCAAGGCGCCTATGCCCAGCACCTTGATTTCATGATCGAACTGCACAGTGGAGGTGTAAAAGAGCTTATTGACAGTCTCTTACATTATTTGGGAGCACTGAATCAATCGAATGATGAAGTTTTGGAACCAAAATTGTAATCCTTTATAAATAACTTTAAAAATAAGCGATATGCGACATTTATTCATCGTTTTAGTTTTGTTGGCCGGCCTATCCCTGTCGTCGTGCAACACCCGTAAAATTGAACGTATTGGCACCGAAGAGACCATTGACCTGAGCGGCCGCTGGAACGATTCGGATTCACGTATGACCGCCGATGCCATGGTAGAACAAATCCTGAACAGCGGCTGGCTCGACAATCACGTACGTAAAACCGGAGAACGTCCCGTGGTTATTGTGGGACTGGTTTACAACAAATCACATGAGCACATCAGTGCAGAAACCTTCATTAAGGATGTGGAGCGCGCCTTCATCAACAGCGGTCGCGTGCGCCTGGTTCAGGCCGGCGACAAGCGGGAAGAATTGCGCAGAGAGCGTGCCTCTCAGCAGGATTTTGCCTCTGTAGAGACCGCCAAACGCTGGGGAATGGAGCTGGGAGCCGACTATATGCTCAACGGCGACATCAACTCCATAGTGGACAGTTACAAGCGTGAAAAAGTAACTTACTACCAGGTGAACCTCGAACTCACCGATGTAGAAAGCAGTGAAGTAGTGTGGATCGGCGATAAGAGAATTCGCAAATACATTCGCAATTAAAACCCTTAGGCACCCCAAGGCCATGCAAAAACGGTACCTCTTGCTGATATTGCTTATTGTACTTCTGACGGGAGGTGGCTGTGCCACCTTCTATCAGAAGACCATGGCGGTGCAAAAGGATATTGCAGGCGGAAATTTTGAGTCGGCACTTAAATCCCTCGAAAGGGATAAAAAATGGCCCCAAAACAACCATCGTGTTTTGTATTTCATGAATAAAGGGGTGGTGCATTTTATGCTGGGCGAACACGAAGCCAGTAATGCCTGGTTTGATCGGGCCGATCTCTACATCGAAGATTATCGCAAAAACATTGGTTTTGAAGCCCTGGCCCTCGTTTCCAATCCCATGGTACGGCCCTACCGGCCAGAGGATTTTGAGGCCATAATGGTGCACTACTACAAGGCACTCAATTTCATTGCTCTGGGCAATTTTGAGGGCGCACTTATTGAGTGTCGCAGGATCAATCTGTTGCTGTTGGCTTTCAACGAAAACTACAAGGAACATAAGAATAAATACACACGGGACGCTTTTGCCCACAACCTAATGGGTCTGGTTTACCAGGCGGCGGGCGACTACAACAATGCCTTCATTGCTTACCGCAATGCGCTGGAGATTTACGAAAGCGACTACCAATCCTTGTTTGGCCTGCAGGCACCCCGGCAATTGAAACTGGATTTGCTCTACACTGCCCGCATGACCGGCTTTCATGAAGAAGTTCTTCGCTACGAAAAGGCTTTCGGCCTTAAGACCCCTGAAGTTCAGGAGGGCTATGGTGATTTGGTCTACTTGTGGATGAACGGACTGGGCCCCGTGAAATCAGAATGGAGTCTTAACCTGACAAACATGGGCGTTCGCAACGGTGCCATGCTGTTCGGCAGCGATGAACTGGGCATTACCTTTCCCCTGCACCTGGGACAACAACAATCCAATCAGGCAGCTGCCTTTAAAAACCTTTCCTTTATCCGCATGGCCTTTCCCCGCTATCTCGAACGCCAGCCACTTTACCACAGCGCTGTCTTGCGCAGCAACCAGGAGTCCTATTCGCTCGAGATGGCACAAAACGTCAACAAAATTGCCCATCAGTCGCTCAAGGACCGCATGTTGCGCGAAATGGGCAACAACCTCTTGCGCCTGGCCACCAAACAGGTGATGGAGCAAGCCACCCGAAGGGAAAATGAAAACCTCGGAGCTCTCGTAGGCATTGTGAACGCAATGACCGAAAAAGCAGATACCCGAAATTGGCAGTCCCTGCCCTACGCTTTGCACTACACACGTGTTCCCTTACCAGCAGGAGAACAAAAACTGATGTTGGAGCAACAAGGCCTCAGTGGCACCCAGCGCGATACCGTTAAGGTGAACATTGAGCCGGAGAGAACCACTTTTCAGATCTACCATCAGCTGGGAAGCACTGCCCCCCGGCAATAAAATGCATCCTCAAGTCTTAGTCGTCCAGGGTGAGGTAATCAATTTTTTCGAGTCGGGACCGAAGTTGTTCTGCCTGAGAAAGACGTATGGCCAGGGTCATAACGCAGGATAAGTCAAAGGATTGCTCAATGATTTGTGGCTCCTCCTCCTTCACCACGCGCATGACATCGTTCATGGCTTCGTAGGGAAAGCGCAAGGTAAACTGAGTATTCACTGTTTTCTCGACCACTACTGCCTGCGCCAATGCATCGGCTGCAGCCGTTTTATAAGCATGGATGAGTCCACTTGTTCCCAGTTTGGTACCGCCAAAATAGCGTACCACCACTATGAGCACATTGGTCAGCTCATGGGAGCGAATTTGACCATGAATGGGTTTGCCCGCAGTACCTGAAGGTTCTCCATCGTCATTGGCCCTAAAGTTCATTCCATCGGTACCCAGCTGCCAGGCATAACAATGATGCCGGGCATCGTAATACCTGGTTTTTAATTCGGACACATGCTCCTTGATGGCTTCCTCCGACTCCACCGGCCAGGCATAAGCCAAAAACTTGCTCCCCTTTTCCTTGTAGAGACCTTCAGAAGGTCCCGCTATGGTATGGTAAATATCTTCTGCCAACATAAGCACCAACTTTGCTTCCGGCAAAGTTACCAAAAACAATGCAAAGGGCAGTCCTCCTTTATAATTCGGGATAAGCAGCCAGGGCTTTCTCAAGGAAATGGTTGCGCTTTTCTTCGTCGGCCAATGTGATTTGCGGATAAAACAAATGATTTTCGACGGTCATTCCGCAAAAACCAAAAACCTCGTCGCCCTGACTGGCTTTAAAAGCATCAATCAAGCCCTTGTCTTCGTACTCTTCCACGGTATTGCCCATGGTGGTATGCAGCACCACTCGTTTGCCTCCAAGCAGACCCTTAACTCCTTCCGGACCATAACTGTAGGCGAAGCCATTGGTCAGCACCCGGTCGATATAGCCCTTCAGAACGGCCGGAAAACTCGCCCACCAAAGCGGATAAATCACGGTAATCAATTCGGCTTCGGCCATTTTTACCTGCTCCTTACGAATCGCCTCAGGCGTGTTTCCTGCTTTTAAAGTCTGCAAATCCCTTCCCGACAAAACCGGGTCGAAACTGCCGTCGTACAAATTGCGCCACTCGGTCTTCCAGCCCCTGGTCTGGAAGTTCTCCGTGAGTTGTTGTGCCAAATAATTGCTGAAGCTGTTCTCTGAGGGATGTGCCGATATAATTAAGTGCGTTTTCATCTGATAAATTTGTTTTTGTATTGCAACATCTGTTTGCATAATAACTACTGCCCCTCCGCTTTGTTCAAGTTTCAACAATTTTTAGGGGTCTTTGACCTCTGTTTTGAAGCCCTTAATTGAGGCTCATTTCGTATATTTGTAGGTTTAACAGTAATGCAAAGCCTCCAGATGGAACAACTCATCGTCGTTTTCACCAACAAGCGTCACCTTGGTTTAACTGTCATTCCATACTTTGCCAGTTTTCATGAGAATCAACCCATTTCACTTCATGAACACGCCACACCACAACACCTTGAAGAGCAGCCCGGACGCTTTTCCATCCAGGAGGAGGCGGTGATCCGGCTGCTGGCAAAAATCAGTGAGCAAAACTTATTTAGAAAGTACGGACGTGAAGGCACGCTTAAGGAATTCATGAGCAAACTGCAGGCACAGCCCCTGCTCGAAAAGGAGATCCTACCCTTCATAGACAAAATCATCTACCAAGCCATTTGTCTCCTTGCCGGTGGGAAATTAAAAGCTTATTACAAAGACGACACCTTCAGCAATTTGTACGAAAGTGACCGGTTGTTTATCCACAATAAGGCCGCCCAGCCTCTTTTTGATTTCGAGCTTAAAGACAAGGAGTTGCGCTACTCCTTGAAAATTGAGCAGGAATTGGATGAGGATCGTCCCCCAAAGATTTTTTCGTTGCTGGGCAGACCTGTTGAATTCCTTTGTACACACACTGCTGTGCTCAAAATCCACAATCGCATTTATTTCCTCGAAAACATCGACAGCAATAAATTCAAACCCTTTATCAACAAAGGCGTCATCATAGTTCCCGAGCGTCAGGTCCCCGCTTATATGGAAGGGTTCGTATCCAAATGTGTGCGTAACTTCAATATTGTTGCCAGAGGCTTTAGCATCCTTTATATTGACGAAGAACCCCTGCCGCATCTGGCCCTGCTGAAAAACCTTCGCAACCAACCGGTGCTTGCCCTGCATTTTGCCTATCGCAACAAAACCTTTTTGGCCGACAGAAAAGCCCCGGTTTATGTGGATTGTGTTAACGAAAAAGGGACTTACATTTTCCACAAAATTCGCCGCGACTTTGGTAATGAGGAAGCCGTAAAACAGCAACTTAAGGAGCTGGGCCTAAAGCAAAATACCGACGCCCTGTTTTTACCTGTTGACTGTCCCCCAAACAGCAGTGAAAGCGCGACGCTGGCTCATATAGCCAGCTGGATAAGCGCACAAAGGGCAGCATTGAAAAAGCTGAAAGTAAGTGTGGATACGGCCTTCGATAACCGTGAAATATTTGTCGGTCAGCCTCGCCTGCAACTCGACAGCACAGAAAGCAACGACTGGTTTGAGATACGTGCAAGAGTCATCATTGGTGAATTCAGCATCCCCTTCATCAAATTCCGAAAGCACCTGATTGACGAAAATCCGGAATATGAACTTCCCAATGGCCAGCTGTTTATGATTCCGCCCGAATGGTTTACCCGCTTCAGCGAACTGTTCGACTATGCCCGGGTAGACAAGCAAGTGTTGCGGCTGCCGCGCACTCATTTTCAAATAATGGAAAGAGTACAACACGGCATCAAAAGCATCGATAAGCAGGCTGAGAATATCCCGATTGTTTTCCCCGAAATCCAAATCCCGACGGGATTACAGGCCTCGCTCCGTCCCTATCAGTTGGAGGGTTTCGCCTGGCTCAATTTTCTGCGCGAGAACAACTATGGGGGCATTTTGGCCGACGATATGGGCCTGGGGAAAACCCTGCAAACCATTACCCTGCTGCTCAAAATCTACCAAAATACAGCAAGCCAACCTGATGCAGAAGAAAGCCCTAAACCTGCGGCGGCACAACTGTCTCTTTTTGCACCCCCCCAACCCAAAAAATTCAACCACAGCGAATGGGCCGCCAGCCTCATCGTAATGCCCACCTCGTTGGTACACAATTGGCAATCCGAATTTGAAAAATTTGCACCGTCCCTGCGAATATACAACTATACCGGAGGCAAGCGCTTAAAAAGTAAGGACATAGGGAAAATTCTCAGGCATTATCATGTGGTACTCACCTCTTACGGCATTCTGCGCAACGACATTGATTACCTGTCCACCTACCCCTTCCACTACTGCATACTCGATGAAAGTCAGTACGTTAAAAATCCGGGCTCCAAAATTTACGATGCTGTAAAGCAAATTGAAGCCCGGCACCGACTAACGTTGACCGGTACCCCCATCGAAAATTCTCTGGTCGATCTCTGGGCCCAAATGAACCTGGTTAATAAAGGTTTGCTGGGCACCCTTCCCTTTTTCAAACGACACTTTGTACAGCCCATTACCCGTCAGCAATCCGCCGAAAAGGAAGAAAAACTTCAGAAACTCATCCAGCCCTTTTTATTGCGGCGCACCAAAGAAAAAGTGGCCCGCGATCTTCCGCCTGTTATGGAGCAGGTACAGTATTGTGAAATGAGCCCCGAACAGGCCAGTTACTATGAGCGGGAAAAATCGGGCATACGCAACAGCATCTACCAGGTTTTTGAGCACAAAGACCCTAAGCAAAGCGCCATCATGGCCCTGCAGGCTCTCACCAAGCTTCGGCAGATAGCCAATCACCCTAAAATGGCCGACCCCGATTATCGGGGGTCCTCCGGCAAATTCGACCAAATCGTGGATCAGCTCGAAAGCATTGTGGCAGAAGGCCACAATGTGTTGGTCTTCTCGTCCTTTACAACAGATCTGAAGCTGTTACAAATCGAACTCGACAGCAAAAAACTCCCCTATGCCTTACTAACAGGCGCCACCCGCGAGCGCGCCAGGGTGATTGAGGAATTCAATAAAAACGCCTCCATCTTTCTGATTTCTCTTAAAGCCGGGGGGGTGGGACTCAACCTCACGAAGGCCGATTACGTATTTTTATTAAATCCATGGTGGAATCCGGCCGCAGAAGCCCAGGCCATAAATCGTGCCCACCGAATTGGTCAGACCAAAAACGTTTTTGTGTACCGCTTTTTGTCCACCGGCACCATAGAAGAAAAAATCGCCCTGTTACAGCAAAAGAAAGCCCAGCTGGCCGATGTATTTGTCAACAACAACAATCCGCTGAACGACCTCAGTAAAGAAGAAATAATGGAGCTCTTCGCATAGGCTCTGGCTCAATTATTGCTACAAAAGTATCATCCATTCAAAAATAACGCCTTATGAACAAACTATTGTTGCTTTTCAGTTTTGTCCTTATCAGTATGGGACTGCAAGCCCAATTCAATGCCGAACCCGGCGTGGAGGTGGACTTAAGGACCCTGGCCCCCTTCGAGAACCTGCGTGTAAGCCGTGGCATCAACGTCACCCTTATTGAAGGAGAGGCCCCCAAGGCCGAAATTCACATCCGTAATACCCTCCCCGAAGACGTACTCATAGAACAAAGCGGCAAGGACCTCACCATCAGAATGAAGGCTCGTATCTATAAAGATGTGGCCGTGAATGTCTACCTGTACTACCAGCAACTGCGCGAAATCAGTGTAGGTACCGGAGCCGCCGTCTATGCCGAAGCGCTGCTCGAGGCCGACTTTCTCAAACTGGAAACAGGTGCCGATGCCGCCATCCAGCTCGAAGACATCGATGTG
The DNA here is from genome assembly GCA_012838865.1 of Bacteroidales bacterium. Classification (GTDB taxonomy): domain Bacteria; phylum Bacteroidota; class Bacteroidia; order Bacteroidales; family Marinilabiliaceae; genus Geofilum. Next base: position 8,686 of record DUOK01000273.1, read on the forward strand.
GCACGTATTGAGGCTAATGTTTCCGCCTCCCGCATAGAGCTGGCCGGAGAAGTGGCTGAACTCGACCTCAACGCCTCCACCGGCGGACGCTTTGTAGGCCATGCTCTGTTGGCCGAAAGCGTAAAAGTACGTGCCACCACCGGTGCCAATGTTCAATTACAGGTAAGTGAAAAGCTGGAAGCCCGCTCTGCCACCGGAGCACGCATCGAATACAGTGGCGATCCCAGGGAAGTTGCTGTAAGCACCAGTCTGGGTGGCAGCATTGATGCAGCTCCCTAACAAGCCATAGATGTACCACGAAGAAGGGGGATGGCCATATATACTGGTCATCCCCCTTCATTTTGGAACAGCTTAAGATAGGTGCCGGCAGGCACATTTTCCCACACAAAATGATAGGTATGGGCCTGATGCGCAGCAGCTTCATGTATCGGCTCATCATTGGCCATAAAAACAGCCCTAAACCTCAAGGATTTAGAGCTGAACATGCGCTGCAAAAAAAGGAATTGCGTTTATTCTTCGGAAGCGGCCTTCAGGGTATTCAACAAAAGGGAAACTATGGTCATGGGCCCCACGCCGCCAGGTACAGGTGTAATGTAACTGCATTTTGGGGCCACCGCTGCAAAATCAACATCGCCCTTCAAACGCCAGCCCCGCTTGGTATCGGGCGCAGCTACACGAGTGGTTCCTACATCGATAACTACGGCGCCCTCCTTCACCATATCGGCCTTTAAAAACTCAGGTATGCCCAAGGCGGCAACAATAATATCGGCCTGCAGACAAAGTTCTTTAAGGTTGGCGGTTCTGCTGTGACAAACGGTAACGGTTGCATCGCCCGGATATCCCTTGAGCGAGAGCAGGATACTCATGGGGCGACCAACAATGTTGCTGCGGCCGATAACCACAACATGTTTCCCGCTGGTCTCAATTTTATAACGTTTCAGGAGTTCCATAATGCCCTGAGGAGTGGCCGATACAAAAGCATCGCCACCGGTAATCATTCGGCCAAGGTTTTGAGGATGAAAACCATCCACATCTTTGGCCGGATCAATTGCTTCAGTAACCTTCTCCTCGGAAATATGTTTTGGTAAGGGCAATTGCACAATAAAACCGTCCACATCGGCATCTTTATTCAGACGCTCTACGGCAGCCAGTAATTCCTGCTCACTTACTCCGGCATCAAAACGTACCAACGAAGATGCAAAACCCACCTCTTCGCAAGCCTTAATTTTGGCCGCCACATAAGTCTCACTTCCCCCATCGTTGCCCACCAAAACCGCAGCCAGATGCGGTTGCTTTTTACCGGCTGCGCGCAGCTTTTTTACTTCGTCGGCTATTTCCTGTTTTACCGCCTGCGCGGTCAATTTTCCGTCAATAAGTTGCATAAAATTGGTGTTTGGGGTTATTAACTAATTGCTTAGCGACGACCCATAGGCATGTTGGCCATCAACTTCGACAGGTTTTTGCCCTGCCCCATCATCTTCATTACTTTTCGGGTATCCTCAAACTGCTTAATCAGTCGGTTCACCTCCTGGATACTTGTGCCGCTACCGGCTGCAATCCGCTTTCTGCGACTGCCGTTCAAAACAGCAGGGTTTTCCCGTTCCTCGGGGGTCATGGAAAAAATAATGGCCTCCACCTCCTTAAAGGCATCGTCGTCAAAATCCATGTTTTTAATGGCCTTACCCATCCCCGGAATCATTCCAGCCAGGTCTTTCAGGCTGCCCATTTTCTTAATTTGCTGAATCTGACTCAGGAAGTCGTTGAAGCTGAACTGGTTCTTAGCAATTTTACTTTGCAGCTTGCGGGCCTCATCGGCATCAAACTGCTCCTGCGCACGTTCCACCAGCGAGACTATGTCGCCCATTCCCAAAATACGGTCGGCCATCCTGCTGGGGTGAAACACATCGAGTGCGTCCATTTTTTCACCCGTACCCACAAATTTAATGGGCTTGTTCACCACACTGCGAATCGACAATGCAGCACCACCACGGGTATCCCCGTCCAACTTGGTCAACACCACCCCGTCAAAATCGAGTCGGTCGTTGAACTCCTTGGCTGTATTAACAGCATCCTGACCCGTCATCGAGTCTACCACAAAGAGGATTTCATCGGGATCAATCGCCTTTTTCACCGCGCTAATCTCCTGCATCATTTCCTCATCCACCGCAAGGCGGCCGGCGGTATCCACAATGACCAAATCGTAACCCTTCTGCCGGGCTTCTTTTACTGCATCCTTCGCAATTTTGACCGGATCCTTGCTTCCTTCCTGCGTAAATACCGGAACACCAATCTGTTCGCCCAACACCTGCAACTGATTGATCGCAGCGGGACGATACACGTCGCCAGCCACCAACAAGGGGTTCTTAGAGCGCTTATTTTTAAGTAAGGAGGCCAGCTTTCCCGAAAAGGTGGTTTTACCGGAACCTTGCAAACCTGCGATCAATATTACAGCAGGCTTGCCCTTGGTATTGATGTCGACCGAAGCACCTCCCATCAATTGAGTCAGCTCGTCGTGCACAATCTTTACCATCATTTGCTCCGGCTTCACCGCAGTAAGCACATTTTGGCCCAAGGCCTTTTCCTTCACCGTCTCGGTAAAGGTCTTCGCTGTTTTAAAGTTTACGTCGGCATCCAAAAGTGCACGGCGTACCTCCTTTAAAGTTTCAGCAACATTTATTTCGGTTATTTGACCCTGCCCTTTCAGCAGTTTAAACGATCGTTCCAGTTTTTCCGAGAGATTCTCAAACATCTTTTCTCCTTTTTATTTTGCCGCAAAAATAGCAAAAAAAGTGACACCAACAGAAGGAAATCCACCCCTCTGACCTTTAAATATGTCCCCCCTTCAATAAAGAGTCCCCCTACTTCCTGCCAAGAATCATTTCCATTACCCGATTGGTATCGGCTGCAGAAGCCCCCATACTCACACAACTGCCTTTACCCAATAAGGTCTGCACCACCTGTTCAAGTTCAGAATCAGCGACTTTTGAAAAAGCGGGACCGCTTTTTCTTTCTGTGACGTCGCCGCAGCCTATAATTCCCCATCTTATTTTTTTCATGGCATTGAATTTTACTTGATTTTTTTTCGCAATTTAGTTGATGCTGAACTACCAAACCCCAAACAGAGACCAAAATAATGAAAGGTTTATTTCATAAAGCAGAAAACCCCGGTACTGCGCCCGCTTACGACATCATTGGCGATGTGCATGGTCACTACAGCGAACTAACGACCCTGCTGTCGCAAATGGATTACAGTTGTAGTGACGGGATATGGCAACACCCCCGGCGAAAAGCCATTTTTGTTGGTGATTTTGCCAACCGGGGGCCGCAAACCCCGGAGGTAATACAATCTATACGGGCAATGGTTCAAAACCATAAGGCCTACGCCATTCTGGGGAATCATGAAATCAATATGATGGCCTATTTCACCCATAATAAAAAGGCCTTATCCCTGGCAGAACCCTCCCCTGCCGGAAAAAAACAAATGGAGCAAATAAGGGCACAATACCAGGGCGATGAGGAGCAACTTCAGCACGATGTAAAATGGCTGCGTACGCTGCCATTTTTCCTTTCATTTGGGCACCTGCGCGTGGTTCATGCCCATTACAACCCCAAGCACATTCAGCTGATTGCCCAAAGCATCAGTGAAGGCAAAATAAGCAAGAAACAAATCAAAGAAATAATCAAGGGAAAGAGCGAGTTTGCCCAGGCAGTAAATGAAACCACCCGAGGTCTGGAACTGTCGCTGCCCCCGGATTTGATACTCAAAGACAGTAAAAATATCCGGCGCAC
>DUOK01000274.1 GCA_012838865.1 Bacteroidales bacterium
AAAGCAAGTAAAAACGGCTGAGTGTTGAATATTTGAAAATTTTTGCGGAAGACGTAAAACAATATAGAAAGAGGGTGTCCCATAGGAGACACCCTCTTTTTAGTGCTTAGTGGTTTTCTTTTCCCAGTTGCTAGATGGCGAAGAGTTCGGCATCCGGCTGCTGGTTCAGTTCAATTTGCTCGATGTGCATATCGATGCTTTGGGGACCCATGCTCTGGTTGATGCGGGTGGGGAAGAGCACCCCTTCGATCTCGGTCCACTCCTGATAGCTGGTGGTCGCCGAACCCTGGGGTGAGCTGCTGATTTCCCGGAATTTGAGGCCGTCGCCTACCTTAAAGTACAGGGTGGTCGCCGAGCCCGAAGGCTTGGTGACTTGCAGTTTATAGCAGTTCTGGCCATCAATGATTTCAGCACCCAACAGTTCCAGCTCATAGCCTTCGCTGAGGTAGTTGAGTTCCGGAAACAGGGCGCTGCTTTCCTTCATCTCGGCCAACATAGGGCCCTCCAGTTCCTGCTCGCCCATGGGCGAAACCACCTTGCCACGTTGGCCGTCGTAGACCTGCTTCGAGAGCACCTGACCGTTCATGCCCATTTCTACCAAAATTTGGTTTTTATTGGTCTGCACAGTAGTCATGCTAAGTGCCATGCCTTGCACGGTAGCCGTTCCGGTCTGCCGCCAGTCCTGTATCCCGTCCAGGGTTTCCTGACCGCCCAGGGCCTCGGCATAAGCCGCAATTACGTCGGCCGCACTTACTCCCGAAACCGCTTGCAGTCCCTTTACTTCCTCTCCGTAGTAATCGTAACGCCGAACTTTACCATCGGCAGCAAAAGGTGCCAGGGTCTCTGAAATTTTATCGGCTTCGCCCACCGCAACAATGATGCATTGTTCGGGACGCAGATACTTTTTGGCCATTTCCTGTACATCTTCTGCCGTTACCGCCGCCAACTTCTGCAGGTAGGTCTGGTAGTAATCGGCCGGCAAATTGTAACGGGCAATGTTGAGGGCGAAGCGGGCCACGGTTTGCGGATCTTCCAGCGAGCGCGAAAAGCTGCCCGTCATCATATTCTTAATCAGTTCCAGATCTTCGTCACTCACCCGCTCGTTTTGCATGCGGCGCATTTCGTAAAGGATTTCGTGCACAGCGCTGTCGCTCACCGAGGTACGTACCTGAGCAGAGGCGTTGAAGTTGCCGATGCGCTCATCGGTACTCAGACTCGAATAAGCCCCATAGGTAAAGGCTTTGTCCTCGCGCAAATTTTGAAAAAGACGGGCATTGAAAGAGCCGCCGCCCAAAATCTGATTCATCACCGAGGCTTTGATGGCGTCTGGGTGACCGGGAGTCAGGTCCACCGTGTGGGTCACCTGCAGGGTCGACTGGTTGGCGCCGTCGCGGTTGGCTACGGCCACTACCGGACCCTCGTAGCCTGGCCAGCTCTGATTTTCGTAGCGGGGCACCTCGGCTTTCTCCCATTTGCCGAAGTACTTTTTGGCTTGTTTTTTGGCCTCTTTAAGGGTGATGTCGCCCACTATAATCAAATAGCCTTTGTTGGGACGAAAATAAGTCTGGTGGTACTGTTTCAGGTGGTCGGTGGTGATCCTGGCCAGACTGGCTTCGGAGGTCACGGCCCCGTAGGGGTCCGTTGACCCGTAGCGCAATACCGAGGCAATGTTGCCGGCAATGGCCGAAGGTTCGTTTTTATTGGCCTGGATGGCGGTCTCCATCTGCTTGACGATCTTGTCCAGCTCCTCCTGCGGAAAAACCGGATTCAGCAGTACGTCCGACATCAGCTCCAGCAGGATGCTGTTGTGGCGGGTGAGACTGCGCGCATAAATGCCCTTAGAATGCGGCGAGAGGGTGGCCCCGATGAAATCTACTGCCTCATCAATTTCGGCCTTGCTGCGGCTGGTGGTTCCTGCACGCATCAAATCGCCCACCAGTTCCACATAGCCCGTGGCTTCGCCTTCAGGAACGGCACCGGTGTTGAGGGTGAGACTGTAGCTGACCATCGGCAATTTGTGGTCTTCCACCACAAAAACCTGCAGGCCGTTTTTCAAAGTAAACTGCTGCGATTCTCCAATATTGATCTGGGGAGCCGGTCCCGCCGCCGGCGGGGTGCTGCGATCGAGCTGGGCCCATAAGCCGGTGCTCAGGAGGCCCATATAAAGCAAAGTGATTATTTTCTTCATGATGTATGTTTTTCGTCGGCCGAAAAGTTCGACCCTTATTTGGGTTTAGTTCTGCTTAGGCATGTAGTACAATACCACCCGGTTTTCGGGCACAAAGTAGGTTTGGGCCACCCTTTGAATGTCTTCACGCGTAACCGCCATGTAGCGGTCCAGTTCGCGGTTCACCAAAGCGGCATCTCCAAAATAGGTGTAAAAAGTCGCCAGATTGTGGGCCCTTTCTGCAATTTGCTGGTTGCCGCCGACCACCTGATTTTCGAACTGGTTGCGCAATTTCTGAAATTCTCTGTCGGGAATCAGGCTGCTGCGTACCTTCTCGATTTCTGCATTCATGGCGTTTTCCAAATCCTGGGGATCTACGCCCATGTTGCTGAAAGCCAGGGTGAAGTTGACCGTAGGCTCGTTAAAGGGCAGGGGGAAGGAGCCCACCTGCAGGGCCAGTTGCTGCTCATCTACCAACTCTTTGTGCAGGCGTGAGCTTTGTCCCCCCGACAGCAAAGTCCCCAGCATTTCAATGGCATAGTAATCGTCGCTGCCCATGGCCGGCATGCGGTAAGCCTGCAGCACCAGCGGCACCTGAATGTTGTCGAAAATGGTATCGCGCACCTCACCACCCAGGGGCGGTTCAACTACTGAGGGCCGGTAAATTTCCCCTTCGTTGGCGGGAATGTCGCCGTAGTATTTTTCTACCAGACGGCGTGCCTGCTCTTCGTTGATGTCGCCGGCTACGACCAATACCGCATTGTTGGGCACATAAAAACTGTTGTAGAAGGCTTCAAATTCCTCGTCGCGCGCCGCCCTGATGTGGTCCGGGTCGCCAATGGTCACCCAGCGGTAAGGATGCTCGCGGTAGGCCCGCTTCATGGTTTCAATTAAAATGGTGCCGTAGGGACGGTTGTCGTAGCTCTGCTTTTTCTCTTCGATCACCACCTGCTTTTGGGTGGCTATGCCCAGTGAATCGACTGTGGCATGTAACATGCGCTCCGACTCCAGCCACAGGCCCAGTTCCAACTGGTTGGAGGGCAGGGTTTGGTAGTAGTAGGTGCGGTCCGATGAGGTATTGGCGTTGAGCGTACCGCCGGCCCTTTCCACAAATTTGGCGTACTGGCCACGTGGAATGTTTTTGGTCCCCTCAAACATCAGGTGTTCAAAAAAGTGGGCAAAACCCGTACGGTGGGGCTGTTCGTGCTTAGAGCCCACATTGTACATCACCGCCACCGTTACGATGGGGGTGCTGTTGTCGCGGTGTAAAATAACGTGCAGACCGTTGTCGAGTTTAAATTCTGTAAAATCGACCTGGCCCGATGCGGCCTTCAGCGGAGCCACACTTAAGAGTCCCGCTGCTGCAGCAATAAATACTTGCTTCAAGTGCATCATGATTTATAGATTAGTAATAAAGAATGGGGATTTAAGTCAAAAATCAGTCCAAAGCTACGAAACGGCTGAGAGAATGTAAACTGTGAGTGATTGAACTTTTGTACAGACAGGGCCAATCGGAGCATTTTGTCCGCAAACGAACAGGCAGGTGTTCGCTGGCGTACAGTCATAGGCGCCCCGGCACAGATTTTGTCGCTGTGCGGTAATTGTGCAAATATTTTTACTTTTGTGCCAGAAGCCAATTAATACTAAGCAGCCCAATAATGAAAGCAAAACATTGGATGGGTGTGTTGTTGTTCGGAAGTTTTTTGTGGGCATCCTGCTCGCAGAACGAGATTTGCCTTTCGAACCAGCATGCTTTGCAGAGCGGATTTTATTCGGCCCTTGCCCTTGAGGACAAGGATACCTTACTCACAGAGGCCCGTATTTACGGTATTCTGCCCGAAAGGGATCCCCTCTACGACAACGAAACGGTGGGCAAACTCTTTTTGCCCCTGTCGTTTCAAAAAGACACCACCGCCTTTGTGCTCTATTCCGGTGAGTTTATGAAGGACACGCTGTGGTTTCGGCACAGCAGTGAGTTGAAATACATTTCGCGCGAATGTGGATTTACCTTTAACTTTGAACTGGACAGTGTGTGGTTTACCCGCGTGTTTATCGATTCGGTAGCCATTGAAAACCCCGGAGTTAATTACGGTGAAAACTTTGAGAATGTTAAGATCTATATTTATTAGTCTCCTGTTGCTCTGGGGCAGCAGTCTCCCCGCCCAGCTGGTGCAGGAACCGGTCAGCCGCCCCCAGGGCTTTACTCTGGGCGTCAATCTGGCAGGGCCGCTCAACAAGCTGCTCGATGGCGACCGGACCGGCATTTCCTTTCTTACGCGCATGCACCTGACGGAGGACTGGTTTTTTATAGGAGAAGCCGGTTTTGAGAATGTAAGCTTTACCAAAGAGGCTTACGACTACGAATCGAACGGCACCTTTCTGCGTTTGGGGCTGGCGCTGGATATGCTGCCCGAAAAGGAGGCCGGCAGTATGGACAACATTCTTATGGGTTTGCAGTACGGCTATGCCCTGCAGGAGCAAACAGCCGGGCGTTTCAGTGTATTCAACGGCTATTGGGACGATTACCACAGTCGCGTAGGCGCCAACACCCTCAACACCCACTGGGCCGAGCTGTCGGTGGGTCCCCGTGCCGAAGTCTTCCATAA
>DUOK01000275.1 GCA_012838865.1 Bacteroidales bacterium
TGACCTGAAGGAATGTTGTTGTTTCCGGCAGTACCATAACTAAGGCGCAATTTCAGGTCATCCAACCAATGTTGCGTGTTGTCCATAAACGACTCTCCGGTAATACGCCATGCAGCAGCAGCAGAAGGAAAGTATCCCCACTGATTGCCTTCTGAAAACTTGGAGGATCCGTCAGCACGAAAAGTAGCGCTCAAAAGATACTTGTCGTCGAGCGAATAATTGGCACGACCAAAATAAGACAACAGCACATCATCGGGGCTGTAATAGTTTTCAATGGAATACGGACTTCCCTGCGCAGGTAAAGCAGCAGCATCGGCCAACAGAAAGGTTTCGGGAAGACCATGTACAGTCGTTGTATGCTCCTCCTGCTCACGAACAAAATACTCTTGACCAAGCAACAGGTTCAAACTCTGACGCTCACTTACGAGATTGCTGAAGTCATAGTTAAGCGTATTGGTATTTCGGAAACTGTCCCGATTACGTTTGTTAAAAATAATGGCAGGCATGCCACTGTTCTCAGCTGAAGGACGATCTTTTACATAGTAGGTGGTCAGACCGTAAAAACGCTGGTCATCCGATTTATAATCGTCCAGACCCACCTCGGTCCGCAAAGTCAGATTATCAACAACCTCCCAGGAAGCACTTGCGTTCATGTTGTAGGAACGACGCGTTTGATAGCGATCGTTGTCACGAAGTGCAGTCACCGGATGATACAAATTAAAATCAGGATCGGTTTCACCCGAGTTGGTCAATCCACTTACCGGAAAGGGAGGATAAATCATCGCATACTTCAAGCGGGAATCCGCTGAAGATATTTCATTTTGCTCATTGGCACCCCCACCTTCAATTTCTGTATTTGAATAACGCAACGAAAAATCAAGGGTAACCTTTTCATGGGGTTTATTACTCATTTTCAGCGTAAGGTTGTCGCGCTTAAAGCTGGACATTTGCATGATGGCCTTATCGTCGATATGACTGTAGCTGAATGAGTAGCGGGTTTTATCGCTCCCACCGTTGATACTCAGGTTGTGGTTAAAAGTAAAACCGGTACGACCAAATACCTGATCCTGCCAATCGTTGCCTTTAACTTCCCGATACAAGTCCAAATCCTGATAATTGCCAAAGTAATCGGTAAAATTCTCCGGCTTGTTGGCCAGCATGGCACGCTCATACTGAAACTTGGCGTAATCATAAGCACCCAGCACATCCAATTTGTTGGCCAGCTTTTTCCAGGCGGTGTATGCATTGTAATTTACAGTAACCTTACCGGCCACACCACTTTTGGTGGTAACAATAATTACCCCATTGGCTCCGCGTGACCCGTAAATGGCCGTAGAAGAAGCATCTTTCAGCACATCAATCGATTCGATATCGCTTGGTGCAATGTCGTTGATACTCTCAACAGGAAAACCATCCACAATCAAAAGTGGGGTATTGTCGCCGGTGATAGAACCTCCACCACGAACCCGAATTTTGATTTCAGCATCGGGAGATCCTTCTGTTGCAGAAATCTGCACACCCGCCAACTTTCCGGTGATGGCCTCCGTTGCACTCGCAACAGGAATGGCTTGCAAAGCATCTCCACTCACCGATGCAACAGAACCGGTAATATCCCGCTTTCTGACTGTTCCATAACCAATGGCTACAACCTCGTCCAAACCTATGGAGCTTGTATGAAGCACGGCAGTAATACTTGATCGCCCATCTACAGCGATCTCCTGCTCTTCAAATCCAATAAAACGCAATACCAAAACGGCGTTTTGCGCATCGGGCACCTGAAGTTGAAAGTTTCCATCAAAGTCGGTCACCGACCCTGTAGTAGTTCCCTTAATAATAATGTTAACCCCGGGAAGTGGTTCACCTTGGGTGTCGACCACATTACCAGTGACTAACTGACCCTGCTGGGCATAGGCCAATAGGCCAATGGCCCATATGCCAGCGATCATTAACACTCGAAAAATCTCTCTTTTTCTCATAATTTGAATTGATTACTTAACAAATTTTACCTGATTAATCTCTTTTTTCAGTTGTTCACATAGCTGTTCGATTCAAAATAAAGTTTCCGTGTCTTTTCATATGCGTTTCATGGTTTAGCACACATTAACATTTATACCGCAATTTATACACATCTGGCTGCAAGCAAGGGGGCCAAAATGTTCAAAATTCAGAGACAAATTACCTACAAACCTCCGACACAAAATATCTAAACACTCACAATCAACAAGTTATACTTTTAACACCATCTCCCAAAAAGACTATTTCCGCCATTTAAGACTATTTTACAAAAAAGAAAAAACAGCCGCCCCTATTCCTTAAGGTAGGCAGCCAGCTCAGCCAGGGAGACTTTTAACTCAGCAGCCACCATATCGGCCACCTTAAAAGCACCATAGGCCGAAAGGTGGGTGTCGTCGACAATGGGCTTTTGAAGATGCTGGTACTCGTTGATGTCGATATGCAGAAACAGATTCTTAGAAGTTTCCGGACCAAAACGAATCAGGAGCTCCTCGGTACTTTTATGCAAATCGATAAGCAGCACATCGAGCTCCCCGGCCACTTTTCGAACCGCACCGGGATAAGCCTCATGGGTGTCGTAAAAGCGCCCTTGCTCATCAAAACGACGGCGAACAATGGGGGTGAGCAAAACCGGCGTAGCGTCAAGCGCGCGAACATCGGCAACGAAACGACGCAGATTGTCGGAGTAGGCCCCATCTGCGGCGGCATAGCGCTCCTCCGACTCCACTTTGGAATCGTTGTGCCCGAATTCGATAAACACATAGTCGCCGGCCGCTACTTCACTCAGCAGCGCTGTCCAACGACCCTCGTCAATAAAACTTTTGGTGCTTCGTCCGTTTACGGCATGATTGACTACCCGTACGCCATCCTTAAAATACAAGGGAAAAACCTGTCCCCACCCTTTCTCGGGATTGCCCTCCCGGTAGGGCTTATCGGCAACGGTAGAATCACCTGCCAGGAACACAGTAAGCGGGCGCTCAGCCTCCCGGCAGCCCACAAAAGCCCACATCAGCAGGGCCAAAAGCAAAACATTTTTCATAAACTATAATTTGATTTTCAAAAACTCGGCCACAAGGGGCCCTCGCTTGGATCCCACCGATCCTCACCGCCCAAAACATTTTCAAGCGTTAGTGCTGCCGCCTCCTCCGGGGTCAGCTGGCGCGACCAGCTGACCCGCTCACTGCTTGCTGCACCGGGTCCATAATTCTCATACTCCGCATAAAAAACAGTAGCCTCGGCATGGGGCTTGTTCCAGTTGTGCCAACCTTCGGGACGAACGGAGGCATCCATGTAGGTCCGCATAAACACCGTCTGCGCGTGAGGGCGCCAGGGGCGCCCCAGGTAGACCGAGGCTTCGGGAGCGGGACCTTCAATGCGGCAATTGTTAAACACAAAACCATGGGGCGTATCGGCATCGGTGGAAGCAGCTGTAAGGTAACTGCCCCGAAGGGGAACCAGGGTACAGGCCTCGAACCAGGCGGTTGCCCATCCGAAAATAAAATCGACCGTGCCTTCTATATAACAATTGTAATAGTACTGCCGGCTGCCTGCCTGATTGGGATAAAGGGTATCCTGATGCCCCAGAAAACGACAATTGTTAAAGGCCGCCCTGTCGCCACTCACCCGAACGGCAACGGCCTGACCTACCGGACCGGCACTGTTTTCGAAAGTGATGTTGTGGGCGCTAAAATCGTCACCGAAAATAAAAAAGGACGAAGAGCCGGTGGTTCCCATTTCCTCACCAAAGCGATTGAGCTTTTGCGCATAATCGTCGTAAGTCAACACCACCTCTTCGGGACTGCTTCCCCAGAAAACCACCTTGGTTTTGGATGCCGGCAAAACCAGCTTTTCTTTATAAACACCGGGGCGAATCACCACTATGGTAGGGGTTTTTCTGAAATCAGGGACCGCCATTATGGCTTCCTGAACCGAAGTAAAATCACCGCTGCCATCAGCAGCCACCACAAAATCGGCCTCGGGCTCCCCGACTAGTGGAGCGACACTGCCGGCTCCCCAGAGGGGAGTCAGCAGGCCAACTAAAATCAAAACAAATAAACTGCGCATAAGTATTCTTTTAAAGACTGACCTTAAGTATTTGCTTACGGCCATTCATAAAGTGGATTTCTACCAGGTACAAGCCCTTATCCATGCCCGTTACAGACACCCGATGTTCCCGGCTGCCTGCGACCTCTCTTCTTACCAGTGCACCATAAGTACTGTACATCCGAATTTCCGCAATCCCTTCCACCGCGCTGTACACGCTGAAGTGATCGCTGGCGGGATTGGGAAACAGGCGGACTGCAGCCGAAGCCTGAACCGACGGACTGGAGGACAGCACATCTTCGGAATAAGCATATTCATCCACATAATTGGCCACCCCATTGGTCTGCTTAGCCTTCATAATGGGCGCCACCAGACTGTTGAGGTACACTTCCAAATTGGTGAACATGCTGCTGTGATCGTAGCCGTTTCCATCTGAAGGATCGTTGGGATTGAGTCCGTAAGCCAGCTCCCAGGCATCGGGCATACCATCCCCATCGCTGTCGAGGGGGGCTGCTGAAGAAGAATGGACCGGCCAACCACCTACATCGGCCTGACTGTCGATAAGTCCATTTGTGCTTCCGTTGGAGCCTGTGAAGGTATAAGTACCCTGCCTTGTTTCATTCACCACCCGGGCATCTACCGCATCGCGAACCAGACTGGCCCCGGCATAACTCAAAACCACCTCGTAGGCATCCTGGGCCGAATGTGTGGTAATCTGGCCCTTATCAAAGGCCACATCGGAGCGCAATTCGGCTTTGGGCTTGGATACGGCCGGGTGAATACCTGCCCAATTATCGTTGTTCACACTGGCATATTCGGTATTGTAATTCCCGTTGACATAGAAAGTTCCCCACACACCGGCAGGCTGTGCGTTTTTACCATCGTCCGGATAAGGCTGAAATATTCGCCCCCTATTCTTACTGGCCGGTCCGGGCTTATAATAGTTGTTCACCATATTGTAGCTGCCGCCCTCTCCGGCATAACCGTTGTTGGCGCCCCAATTGAACAACACATTGTTGCGAAAGTCCACCAGCTCTTCATCGGGCCGGTTGGAATAGCGGCTGCCACAAAAACGTGGTACACGACTGTCGTGATGCACCAAAAGATTGTGGTGAAAACTCGCCTTTTTACCGCCCCAAATGCCCATGTAACCATGCCGACCCTTGTCGTGCACCGAATTACGAAGACTCTCGGAAAGCAGACACCACTGCATGGTAAAATTGCTGTTGTCGTAGAAAGAAGAAGCCTCATCGGTGGCCCAGCTCATGGTGCAATGATCCAATATAATATCCTGTTGGCGACGCCCCCAAATGGCATCGTTCTCCGTCGCCTTTTCGTCTCCCATTCTAAAGCGCAAAAAACGAATAATAAGATTGCTGGCATCTACTTGCACCGTGTAGTTCTTTAGCGTTATTCCATCACCCGGTGCCGTTTGTCCCGCAATGGTCAGGTTTCCATTACGAATTCTAATGTTACTCTGCAGCTCAATAATGCCTGAAACAGCAAACACCACGGTACGGGTCCCGCTTTGGGTTTCTACCGCGTCGCGAAAGGAACCGGGACCGGAATTATTCAGATTGGTCACATAAATAACGCGCCCTCCACGGCCCCCCGTAACAAAGCGCCCGTGCCCCTCCGCACCGGGAAAGGCTACTGGCGTGGTATTCTCAACAACCTGCGCCTCCATCGGCACAGCCGAAAGCAAAACCGCAAGCCCAAACAAGCACATTGCGTAAATTCTTCTCATATCCATAGTCTTTAATAAGTAATACAGCTTAAAAATAGTCAATCCCTTACTTCCTTTACACGCTTGTTAACATCTAAACAATTACTCCTACATTTTTGGTCACATTCTACCCCCTGAACAGCAGGCAGCGGTCAACTTTTCACATCTCAAATGCAATTTTTACACCTCCTGTCAAACAAAAACAAAACTCTAAACTTTTTAACTATATTTGTAAACAGCGTCGCTACCACCACAATATTTTGCTCCATGACCAAAGGCTTTTTATCCCATACCTTCATTTTATTCTTTGCCCTGAATGGACTGCTTCCGGCAAAAATGAAGGCAACCGAAATTCTGCGTTTTGAGCACTACAACACCTCCAGGGGCCTGTCTCAAAACACGGCCACCAGTATACTTTGCGACTCGAAGGGTTTCTTGTGGATTGGCACCAACAATGGGCTGAATCGCTTTGACGGCAATCGTTTCAGGGTGTTTATGAATGAAGAGGGGGGCGAGCAGTTTTTCACCCACAACCGCATCATCAACATTTGGGAAGACAACAAGGGCTTTATCTGGTTTGAAACCCACGACGGGCACTACCACTACTTTGACCCTGTAAAAGAGACTTTTGAGTCGCTCTCCTATCTGATTACTGATTTGGAGGAGGGCCAGTCCGTTTTCACCGAATTCCTGCAATACTCCGACAACGAAATTTGGCTGGGCCTGACCACCAAAGGTGTTTTGCGTTTGATGTACAACAAGGAGCTGCACCAATACGATGTTACCCACTACACCTCCAGAGGACAACATGCCATTACCAACAATCACGTATCCTTCATTCATTCCGATCGAAACGGAAACATCTGGATAGGGACCCAGAGAGGACTCACCCAGATAGACAAAGAAAGCCTCAATCAAAATCACCCGGTTTTCAGTCACCTCCTTATTTCGCACAGCTTTACCACCATGGTTGAAACAGCTACCGAACTGTGGTTTGGCACCCGCGAAGACGGCATTCTGAAATTTCAAAAAAACAGCCAGCACTACACCTTCATAAACACACAAAACACCCCATCCCTTAAGAGCGACAACATTACCCACCTGCACATCACCAAAACAGGCACCATTATGGCTGCCTTTGCACAAAACGGCGTTCAGATTTTCACGCCCCGCTTGAACCAGTGGCAGGACATTTCCTTAAGAGGTCAGCAAATTGAACAGGTGTATGAAGACCAGCAAAATATGGTTTGGCTGACTACCGAAGCCCTTGGTATAACGGGCTTCAACCTGGAAACTGCCGAATCAGAGTTTCATTATTTCATAGACCCGAACCAATCCACCTTGCCCGATTCGGAGCGACACATTTTTTACGAAGACAGTAAGGGGAATTTGTGGATCGGAACCCATGAAGGGGGCCTGAACCTATACGACAGAAAGCGCAAAGACTTTCGTCAATTCAAAAACAACCCCCAGGATCCGCACTCCCTTTCGACCAACATTGTAATGTGTATCACCGAGGATCACAGTGGACAGTTGTGGGTCGGAACCGGTCAATTCCAGGGCAGCCTCGAAAAGGTCATCCTCAAAGATCCGGCCTTCGACCACCTGCTGCCGCGTGCCGAAGCCGGGCACATTTCAGACAACATCGTGCGGGCCGTTTTTGAGGACCCCCAGGAGCGTATTTGGGCAGCTACCAAGGCAGGCCGACTGCACGTCTTTCAAAACGACCGTCAAATTCATGTGTTCGAACAATTCCCTACCAACAAGGGCCTTTTAACCGGTGTTAATGTGTACACCATAATGATGGACAGAGACGGTTACCTGTGGCTCGGCTCCAAAGGCAAAGGCATCCTGGTGAGTCAACAGCCCTTACATCGTTACCGGCACCCGCAAGAAATTCGCTTCACCAACTATCTGCCGGAAGAAAACGACCCCGGCAGCGTGAGTCACATCAACATTTACAGTCTTGTTCAGGACCCCGGCGGACACATTTGGGTGGGCACCTATGGGAATGGACTCAATCTGGGAATTAAGCAGGAAGACGGAAGCTACCGCTTCCGTCGCTACACCACAGCCAATTCCACACTCAGCAGCAACCTGGTAAGGCACGTACTGGTGGACCAGAAGAAGCGATTGTGGGTCGCCACCGGCTACGGACTCAACCTTTTCGAAAACAATCCGGCAGAAGGACACCCCATACGCATCCGCAACTTTTACGCCAGCATGGCCCCCCACACCATGAGTGTAAACGACATCACACATCTGTTTGAGGACAAAGAAGGTACGCTTTGGCTGGCCACCTATGGAGGTGGCATCAACCGCCTCGACTCACTCAATCGTGACGATGCCTACTTCAGCAAATTTGATGAAATGGACGGCTTGAGCAACAACGTGGTTTATTCCATTACAGACGATTCCAGCGGCAACCACCTGTGGTTCAGCACCGAAAACGGCCTGAGCCGTTTTCATCTGCGCAACAGCACCTTCGAAATTTTCAACAGCAACAACGGCCTTAACTTCGACAGCTTTTCAGAAAACACGGTCTATAAAACAACCAAAGGCACCCTGCTCTTTGGCGGATTCATGGGCATAGAAGTCATCCGCCCCAGCCGCATCGAAATTCCCAAATGGAACAAAAGAGCAGAACTGACCAACTTCCAGCTGTTTAACAAAGCCGTCCCCATTGGTCCCGATGAGCCCCTGCAAAAAAGCATTGCCTACACCAACGAAATCACACTCAAACACAACCAGAACAGCTTTAGTTTCGAGTTTTCGTCGATGGACTACATGGATCCCGTCAAAACCCAATACGCCTACAAACTGGACGAATTTGATCCCGACTGGAACATCGTTTCGGGCGATCGTCGTGCCATTTACACCAACCTCTCCCCCGGAAAATACCTGTTCAGAGTAAGAGCCACCAATCGTCAGGGCGAATGGATAACCAATCAGCGCATCCTGCGCATCACCATTCTGCCCCCCTGGTACAAAACAACCTGGGCCTTCCTCCTCTATTCCTTGTTGATAGGACTCCTGTTTTACATCATTGCCACCACAGTAGCCAAAATCAACCAGTACCGTAATGAACTTCAGATCGAAAAGCGGGTGAACGAGATGAAACTCCGGTTTTTCACCAACATTTCGCACGAAATACGGACTCCGCTGACCCTGATACTGGGCCCAATTGAAGATATGCTGCAAAAAGACCTCAGCAACAGCGACAAACCACGCCTCGAAATCATACGCAAAAACGGCAAACGGATGTTGCAGCTCACCAACCAGCTGCTCGATTTCAGAAAAATACAGAACAACAAAATGCAGCTGAAAGTGCGCCCCTTTGAATTGGTCGCCTTCACCCGCAGCATATACGAAAGTTTTGAGCCCCTGGCCCAGCACAAAAAAATCGCCTACCACTTCAGCACCGACCTCGAGCGCTGCGAAGTTTGGGCCGACCCCACCAAATTAGACACCATCATTTACAACCTGCTTTCGAACGCCCTAAAATTCACCGAAGCAGAAAAAGAAGTGAGGCTGCACCTGGCCATTAACCCCGCCGACCAACAAATAGAAATTACCGTAAGCGACCAGGGCCGGGGCATTGCCGCCGCCAACCTTTCACAATTGTTTGAGCGTTATACCATCCTCAGTGGCGAAGAACTAGCCGGCACCGGAATTGGACTCTCCTTAAGCAACGAACTGGCCCGCCTGCACCACGGTGAAATCATCGTAGCATCGGAAGAAAACCAAGGCAGCACCTTTACCCTTCGACTGCGCCAGGGTAAAAAGCATTTTGAAAAGGACCAGCGCATAATATGGAGCGAACAAAACGACGACATACAACCCATGACCGAACTGCCTGCCGAAGAAGACCTGACCCGCAGAAAGAGCGTCTCCGCCATTGCAGATCCGTTGGATAAGCGTCCCTCCATATTGGTCGTGGAAGACAATCCTGAAATTGGCGACTACATCTGTCGTTCGCTCAGTCCCGAATTCAGCACCATCTTAGCCGGCAACGGCCAGGAAGCACTGGATTTACTCGAGAACCAGAACCCCGACCTGATTGTATCCGACATTATGATGCCGGTGATGGACGGAATGGAAATGACCGGAAAAATCAAAGGCAACTTCAGCACCAGCCACATCCCCATTATTCTGCTTACCGCCAAATCGGGGGTAGAAGACCAGATTGCCGGCGTAGAGCTCGGCGCCGATGCCTACCTGGTGAAACCCTTCAATGCCGGCTATCTCAAAGCCATGGTTAAAAACCTGATTGAGCAACGCCGCCATGTGATAGCGAAATTCCGCGACAACAAAACCATTGACCCCGCTACCCTTAAGGTAAACTCCAAAGACGAAGAATTCCTCCAAAAGCTCATCAGCTACGTGGAAGAAAACCACGCCGAAGACTTCACCATCGAAGAACTGGCAGACACCCTCTGCGTTAGTCGCACGGTCTTCTACAACAAAGTCAAAGGCCTCACCGGACTGAGCCCCGTTGAATTTGTGCGGCAACTCAAACTCAAAATTGCGGCCCACCTGCTGACCCAGGGCTACAACGTATCCGAAGCAGCCATAAAAGTGGGATTTAACGATGCCCGCTATTTCAGTCGGCAATTCAAAGCCCTCTTTGGTTACCTGCCCAGCAAACACCTCGAAAAATCAAAAGAAGGCTAAAAATAAGCTCATAAAACCAGCCTAATAGCCCTCTTGGATAAAAACACAGTCGCTACCCTGGTATATACCGGGCATGCACATGAAACACTAAAGCTGGCACAAAGGAACCGTCCACGGGACTACCACCCTACAGGCGGCAGGGCCTTTGAGCTCAATAAAAACTAGACCGCAGAGGATAAAAAAACACCCCCGGAAGATTCGTTCTTCCGGGGGTGTTTGTATAATTTTACATCTATATCTATAAATTTCAACCTAAATGAAAGGCCGCACAAAAATTGCACAGCCTTTCAAAACAATCATATAAAATAGACTATTCCAGAGTAAAAGTGCTTGTCGCTGATCCTCCAAAATTCCCAATTGCCTCGAAAATGACTTCACCCCCTGCTGAAAGCGTAACACTTCCATCTTTCGGATAACTCAAACCATCACCATACTCATCAAAAACTGTAAAGGTGTAGGTGCCTGGCTCCATACAATACACAAAGGAAGCAGAAGCTTGACCTTGGGAATAAGGTCCGCCAGATAGAACTTCCTCTCCCTCAGCATCAAGAATTTCCCATGTAGTTTCATCAGCATAACCATCGAATACGAAATTGAGGCTGAGTTCCACCCCGTCACAAGGAGGAATAATATAAACAGGCACATTCATATACGGCAGTTCTGAATAATAGGGGTGCATGTAAGAATCA
>DUOK01000276.1 GCA_012838865.1 Bacteroidales bacterium
CAGAGCGATTTTGACCGGGGAGGCGAACGCGACCCGGGTTACATTTACGGTCCCACCGCCCCGCGTACGGTGCAGGTGGGCCTCAAAATCAACAATTTTTTGTAAAAGGCCTTTTGCTCGGGGACTTTAACCAGGGTTGACGCCCAAGGCACCACCGACCTAATAAAAACACAGCAGCACCTGTCCGGGCGCCCAAGTACCTGCCGGACAGGTGTTTTGCTTTTGTTTTGGGGCGACTTCGTATAAATACCCATTTTGAGCGTCTTGCTAAGGTTTTTTAGGCAATTTCCTTACTTTTACGCTTCAAGCAAACAAAACAGAATTGGTCTTTTTATGACATCCCTGTTATTCAGTCACTTACTATTGCCCTTTGTCATTGCCATGTTTCTTGCCATTACGATGGGGGGCAGTGGAACAGCACCCTCCTTCTCGGTGGCCTACGGCGCCAATCTCATTCGTAAGAACCTGATTCCCGGATTGTTTGGCCTCATGGTTTTCGCCGGAGCCATTGTGGCCGGTAAAAACACCTCGGTGACCATCGGCAAGGACATTCTTCCCAGTGAAATGATGACTTACGGACTGGTTTCCATCATCTTACTATCGGTCAGCATCTCCCTGCTCTTTGCCAACATCGTAGGCATACCCCAATCCACCAGTCAATCGACCATCCTGGCTGTTACTGCCCCTGCGCTGTATTACAACACCCTCAACACCAGTAAGCTTTTCATCGACATCATCCCCACCTGGTTTGTACTTCCCCTCATTTCCTTTGCTGTTTGCTTTCTCATCGGTAAGTACATTTACAACCCCATACGACGGCGTGGATATTTTATGTCGGCCAAGACCCACAACCATCCCATTTTGCAGGTACTGGTGGTGGCGAAGTCGCTTTACGTGGCCTTCAGCATTGGGGCCAACAACGTGGCCAACGCAGCGGGGCCCATTGCGTCGATGACCCTCAACGAAATGGACATTAAGCCAACGGAAGACAATTTCATAATCATTCTGCTGCTGTCGACCCTCATTATTGCGCCCAACTTTGCCATTGGCGCCTCGGTCTTTGGCAACAAAATCATGCAAAACACCGGAAAAGAAATCATTTTGTTTGGCCGCATTGAAGCCATCATCATTGCCTTTGTCACCGCCAGTCTCCTCCTCCTGGCCTCCGTGGTCAAAGGCGTGCCCACCTCGTTGGTACAGCTCAACGTAGGCGCCATTTTGGGTATTGGGGTGGCCAAACTGGGGGCCAAAAACATTTTCCGCAAGACGGAGGTCAACAAGTTCTTCATTATCTGGCTCATCGCCCCCATCATTTCCTTCGGCATCTCGTTCCTGCTCACCTGGTTGGTGGACACGCATTTCTAAAACGCTTTCCCGTGCCGAAACAAATCTTGTTTTAAACAGTTATTGATGGGGAACAAGAACATGGAACAAAAAATGGATGCAAAACCTCCAAGTGCCTCACGCTGGCTTTCGGCGTGGATGAAGGAAGCCGGGAAGGCTTATATGCTGGCGGGACTGTTAACCCTGCTGAGTGCCGGCTGCTTTGTGGTCTTCAGCTGGTACCTGTCCCGCTTTGCGGCCGACTGGTTGGTGAGCAATCAGCTGGAGCCCGGGAACTTATGGGTAGCCGTATTTTTTCTGACGGGCCGCTACCTGCTGGCCCACTTTGCCGCCCTCATCAACTA
>DUOK01000277.1 GCA_012838865.1 Bacteroidales bacterium
CTCTTCCAACGTTTGGTTATAAACCCGTGCCCTTCGTGCCATTAAGGCCGCCAACTTGGGATAACGCCTATAGTACAAACGAAGAAACCATGAGGAACGACTGCTTTTTTTACGGTAACCTTTGGGGCGTGTCAACACCACAATCGCCCTTTCGTTACCATCTGCCAGGGCCTGTTGCAGAGGAATGCTGTCGACCAGTCCCCCATCCATATAAAGCTTCCCGTTGATGGCTACCGGCCGCGACAAAATGGGCAAGGCCGATGTAGCCGCAAGCCAGTCGCGAAAATCCTCCGGCCGGTCGGTCCGCAATTCCTGGTAGTCGGCTGCGCCCTTTTCTATGTCGCACACCACCACTTTGATGTGCGAAGGCGATTGGGAAAAGGCTTTGTAATCGAAGGGGATGATGGCCGTGGGAATTTCGTGATAAATAAAATCCCAGTTGAAAAAGTTGCCCTTGCGCAGCCAATGACGAAAACCGCAATAACGGGGATCGTTCACAAAACGATTCACCTCGAGGTTACGTTGGTACTGTCCGGCCACATAGGATACGCTGTAGGCGGCTCCTGCCGATACACCAATCAAATAGGGGAATTGCAGGCCGGCTTCCTGAAAAACATCCAACACAGCAGCTGTAAAGACGCCGCGGAAGCCACCACCCTCCAATACCAGGGCTACGCCCCTGGTATTTATTGTAGTTTCAATAATTGAATCTTCCTTTACCACTGCGCTTGTTTTACCCAATCCACCACAAAACGGGCATTCTCATACGGAATGTCGGGCAGGAAACCGTGCCCCAGGTTCAAAATCCATTTGGGATTTTGCCGGAAAAATGGTTTGTACTTCTCCAGAGCTGCAGCAATCAAGTCCTGTGAGCCATAAAGCACCCTCGGATCCAAATTTCCCTGCAGTCCCACCTCCGGATGCACCAAATCCCGGGCATCGCTGAGCGAAATCTGCCAGTCCACACTCACAAAATCACAAACCTCGGGTGTAACCAATTTGAACCCGGCACCAAATCCTTTGGGAAAGAATATAAAGGGAATGCCCTTGCTGCGAACCGCAGCACCAATTTTTCGTACCGCCGGCATAAACATTTGCTCGTACATCTCGGTGGGAATGAGTCCCGCGTGGGTCTCAAAAAGCTGGAAGACTTCCACGCCGTGTTCTATTTGTTTCAGTGCATAGTGCACCGAAAAATCGGCAATGGCATCGATCAGGCGCTGGGCTTCCCTGGGCCGACTGAACAGGAATTTCATGGCATCCGGAAAATTGCCGTTGCTGCTCACGCCCTGCAACATATAGCACATGGTGGTGAGTGGCGCGCCACAAAAACCAATTAAGGGAATGTTGGCGGGACGGGTCTCCAATATCCGGTCGATGACCCGATAAATGTAGCTGAGCTTGTCGGGATCGGCCTGCAGGTGCTCAACCGGTTGGTCATAAACACTTAAAGGTGTAGGAAAAACCGGACCCTTGTCGGTCCACTTCAACTCCATCCCCATGGCGTTCGGAATCACCAGAATATCGCTGAACAAGATGGCGGCATCCACCCCCAAATCGTCCACCGGCATCAGGGTAACCCGGGCTGCCAAATCGGCATCGGCCATCAAATCACGGAAACTGTGCGAAGCCTTCAACGCATTGTAGGCAGGCAGAACGCGACCGGCCTGGCGCATGAACCATACGGGAGGCCTTTCAGTATGCTGTCCCTTGAGGGTATTCAATAAAATACTATCCATATCAATCACATCGTCTTTAAACTACAAAACACTTCCGGCCAATTCGATGTCGGCGTCGGAGTGGGCATCTGAAATAAAGGTGCACTCGAACTGCGAGGGCCCCAAATACACGCCCTTATCCAGGGCCTTAATAAAGTACTGAGCAAAGCGCTGCGTGTCGGAGCTCATGGCCTGCGCGAAACTGCTTACTTCGGGTGCTTCGGTAAAGAAAAGGGTAAGCATGCTGCCCATGCGATTGATCACACCGGGCGTGCCGGTCCGTTGCAGCCCAGCGCGCAACAACGCTTCCAAACGAGCCGCTTTGCGTTCCAGCTCCACATAAATTTGCGGATTGCCCTTCAATATTTTCAACATCTGAATGCCGGCTGCCATGGCCAGCGGATTGCCACTGAGCGTTCCGGCCTGGTAAACGGGACCTGCAGGCGCCAGCTGATTCATGATTTCTTCGCGTCCGCCATAGGCACCAACCGGCAGTCCCCCGCCAATAATCTTACCCATGGTGGTCAGGTCGGGCAACACACCCAAACGCTCCTGGGCGCCACCCGGTGCCACCCGAAACCCGGAAATCACCTCATCAAAAATAAGCAGGGCACCATGCTTTTGGGTCAGTTCACGCAAGCCTTCCAAAAACCCGGGCTTGGGCAGAATAACGCCCATATTGCCGGGAACGGGCTCCACTATCACGGCAGCGATGTCGCTGCCGTGGGCAGCAAACAAGGCTTCCACAGAGCCCAGATCGTTGTATTCCGCAGTTAAAGTATCGGCGGCAGTAGCTTTGGTCACACCGGGACTGTCGGGCAGTCCCAAAGTCAGCGCGCCCGAACCGGCCTTAATTAAAAAACTGTCGGCATGCCCGTGAAAACAGCCGGCAAATTTCACCACCTTATCGCGACCGGTAAAACCGCGGGCCAGACGAAGCGCGCTCATGGTGGCCTCAGTACCCGAATTCACCATCCGCACCTTATCCACCGAAGGCATCATTGCACTAATGAGCTCGGCCATCTCCGTCTCCAACAAAGTCGGTGCCCCATAGCTGGTTCCCCGCTCCGCCGCCTGCTGCACCGCCTGCACGATCTCCTCACGGGCATGCCCCAAAATCATGGGGCCCCACGAGGCCACAAAATCTACATAGCTGTTGCCGTCGATGTCCCACACACGAGCCCCCTTGGCCCGATCAATGAAGAGCGGATCTCCACCCACACTCTTAAATGCACGAACCGGTGAATTCACGCCTCCCGGTATCAACTTCTGCGCCTTCTCAAAGGCCGCTCTGCTTTTCTCAATATTTCTTTCCATAACACTATATCTACTTCCATCCCAGCCCATACTCCCGCGCATGATAAGTAATGATCACATCGGCACCGGCCCGTTTGATCGAAGTCAAGATCTCCCGAATCATCCGCTGCTCATCTATCCATCCATTGGCAGCTGCCGCCTTCACCATCGAGAACTCTCCACTTACATTGTAGGCAACAATCGGAATGTTGAAGTTGTCCTTCACCCTTCTGATTACATCCAGATAGCTCAAAGCCGGCTTGACCATAACCATATCGGCACCCTCCAGGATGTCCTGCTCTACCTCGCGCAAAGCTTCGTTGCTGTTGGCCGGATCCATCTGGTAACTGCTGCGGTCGCCAAACTTGGGAGCACTCTCTGCTGCGTCACGAAACGGCCCGTAAAAAGCACTGGCAAATTTCGCCGAATAGGCCATTATGGGCAGCTGGGAAAAGCCACCTTCATCGAGGGCCTGCCGTATGGCGGCTACCCGACCGTCCATCATGTCGCTGGGGGCGATCACATCGGCACCGGCCTCAGCCAGGGTCAGCGATTGCCGGGCCAGCGTGGCTACCGTAAGATCGTTGTCCACCTCCCCATTGACCAGCGTACCGCAATGCCCATGGGTGGTATATTCACAATTGCAGACGTCGGCAACAATGAGCACCTCCAGTTTTGCTTCACGCAAAGCTTTAATGGCACGGGGCACTATGGCATGGTGACTGCAGGCGACCTCGCCTGTTTCATCCTTCTCTTCGGGGATCCCGAACAGCAGGATGCTGCGCACCCCGGTATTTGTCACCAAATCGCGCACCTCTTCTACCAGCTGATCAATACTCAGCTGAAAGTTTCCCGGCATCGAGGCAATCGGGTTACGCACCCCGCTTCCGGGGCACACAAAATAAGGCATAATCAGGTCGGCGGCCTTCACTTCCGTCTCTCTTACCATCTCCCGCAAAAAAGGCGTCCGCCTCAATCTCCTCAATCTCGTAACTGGATACATAACACCACGTTTTCTTATACAAAGGCAGCTCCACTGCCTGACAACTTACTTCTAGTATGACCGAAGACTTCAGTCTGAGGTCGCGGGTTTCAACCCGCTTTCCAAAACTGGCGCACTGCGCCAGACCTATTACTCCCAATCATAACCCAGGACTTCAGTCCTGGGACTTGACAGCAGACTCCTAGCCTCTGACCACCGACTCCTGGCCTCTGACAGCAGACTCCTGGCCTCTGACCACCGACTCCTGGGACCGGACCACCGTGTCCTGAGCTCTGGCCTCAGTCCCTGCGGGCACACGCCCTGCCCAAGCCCGCATAACTCTGTTCCTCGGCTTCGGCCCAGGGCTCCAGACCATAGGCGCGTATCGCCTCCGAGGTCACCACTCCTATACTGACCAGGCGCAACTTAAGCGCTGCCAGCTCCGGAGCCAGAGGCGCCCGACACAAGGCAAGCTCCTGCAAGGTAGCTGCGCCCAACTGCTCGCCACGCAAAGCCAAAATCAGTCGGTCCACAGCAGAGGGACTCGAAACTGCGATGCAGTGGTAGCGACCGGACCTGATGCGCTCCAGCACCTCGGCATCCACCACAGCTACACTCCTGGTCTCGTACACGTCTACCCGCTCTACTACCAAATTGGGCAGCGTACTTATGAGC
The DNA here is from genome assembly GCA_012838865.1 of Bacteroidales bacterium. Classification (GTDB taxonomy): domain Bacteria; phylum Bacteroidota; class Bacteroidia; order Bacteroidales; family Marinilabiliaceae; genus Geofilum. The sequence goes on from DUOK01000277.1 coordinate 4,672, forward strand.
TTATCGGCCAACACCGGACGAGCCAGGCGACCCAAAGCCAACAAAACCTTTTCGTCTCCCTTCAAAAGGGGCAACAACTCGTCGGCAAACACGGCGCCGGAATGCCCGCTCCCACAAAAGGCAACCGAAGCACCAAGGTCTTCTGCCGCATGGGCGGTGGGTGGACCAATGACAGCAATTTTGTGGCGGTCCCAGTTGGCAAAGCGTTGCTGCCAACTCTTTACCCCATTTTTGCTGGTAAACACCAGCCAATC
>DUOK01000032.1 GCA_012838865.1 Bacteroidales bacterium
GCTTCTTTTCCCGATCGTACTGCATGTCGGTAATGCGGCTTAATAAGAGGCCTACCTGTTCGTTGGCACGAGGGTTTTCTGGATCCAGCGCCAGGAGGTCCTCGCCCGTTTTGATGGCTTCATTGACCTTGCCCGACTGGGCCTGAGCCATCATTTTTATAAGTAGTATGTGGCTGTCTCCGGGTTGGTTTTCCAAACTTTTGTCGGCATACATAATGGCATCCTCAAAATTGCGGCCATTGAAGCAAACTGTTGTCAGCTTCCGGTAGGCCTGAGGGGCTTCTTCGGGATTGGTTGCCGGAATTTTTTCGAGTTGAATTTGGGCCTCTTCAAAGTTGTTGAGTCCAATAAAGGCATCGGCCATAGCGTGGTACAAATCGGCCGATTCGATTTGTTTTAAAACCATTTTATTAAGATACTCCAGTGCTCTTTCGTGTTTCTTAAGACGAATGTTGTTGATCCCTGCCCGGTAAACACTCAGGGTGTCGAAAACGCCTTTTTCTTCGTAGGCCAAAACAGCTGCCTCAAAAAGTTGGGCTGCAGAGGCAAAATCATCGATGCTTTGCGCCATTAAGGCGTCGCTTTTTAGTACATCGGGGTCCTGGTTTTGGGCCTTGCCCGGTTGCAACAGAAAAGCCAGAGTTAAAATGAGTATGCTTTTTTTCATGATGCTGTATTTATGGATTTAACGCAATTTGCCGCTTGTTTTTGAGCTATGCAAAAAACAAGCGGCAAAGTAAGTGCCAAAATTGTGATTTATCAGATGGTCGGCTCAATTACTTTAATGCGGCCCTGCTCATCAAATTCCATTTTGTCGATGGCTACTTCGCGGTGGAAGCCTGCATCGCTTCCCATATCTATGCCATTGGGACGGCTGAAACGGTGGTAAACAATGTACCATTCGTCCTTGCCCGGCACCTGAATAACTGAGTTGTGTCCCGTGCCGTAGATGCCTTTTTCGGGACGCTTGGACAGGATAAGGTTGTTCTCCGGAATTTCAATGGGACCGGTGGGTGAGGTGGAGGTGCCGTAGCGTACCCGGTAGTCTTCGTCGCGGGTGTCGTTTTCCGACCACAGGAAATAATACAAGCCGTCGCGGTAAAAGACTTCAACGCCCTCGCGAAAGGTGTTGTCCGAAGGGGTAAGTACTTTCATCGTGTTAGGCTTTATTTCGGTCATGTTTTTCTTGAGCTCAACCACGGCCAGGTAACCATTGCCCCAATACAAATAAGGCTTTTTGCTTTTGGGGTCGATGAAGATGTCGGGGTCAATTTCCTGTCCGTGCTGAACGCCCTCAGGCTTGAAATCGATGAGGGCCTGCCCCGAATCGGTAAAGGGACCGGCAGGGTGGTCGGCCACGGCCACCCCAATTTTCTGCGCAGCGGTAAAGTAGTAGTAGTATTTGTACTTCTTTCCTTTTTTCACCTCAATGGCACAAGGCGCCCAGGCATTGCGGTCGGCCCAGGCCACATCCTTCTTCAGGTCCAGAATAACTGCTTCCTCTTCCCAGCTAACAAGGTCTTCCGACGAGAAGGTCTTGAAATAGGTGCCGCTCCAACCGTGGTAGCCGTCGCTGGTTGGATAGAGGTAGTACTTCTGATGTTGGTGGGAGTAAATGATTTCCGGGTCGGCAAAGTAGCCTTCCAAAACCGGATTGTTTGGAATTCCCGGAAATTCAGCCGGCATTCCCCATTCGTCGGTCAGCCGCATCAGTTCCTTACGTGTAATGGGAATTACTGAGCCGTGCCGGGGATGAAAATCCATAGAGATGCTTTCGTCAATGACCGAGAAATTATGCAGGTCGGTACTCTCGGTAAACTGATAGCGCCCGGCCATGTACACATCGTACATCAGGATGTAGGTGTCGCTGTTTATGAGGCGAAATACAGACGACCCTTCCACAGCCTCGGAGGTTTGTTGCTTGTAGTCGTCGTACTCGGTCCACTCGCCCGAAGTGAGCGACTTTGTGGTGGCCAGTTTGAGGCCGTTGCCATGTCCCTCGGTTTTGTAAAACATGTGGTACAGACCATCCTTAAAAACGATGTCGCCATCGATGCAGGAGCGTCCCGATTTAGGGAGGAACAGCGTTTTGGGCTCCCCTTCAAGGTCGGTAAAGTCCTCGTTGGCGTAGGCATAGTAAATAATGTCGGGCCCGTCGCCGTGCTTCATGGACCAGTAAACCATGTACTTTCCGGCTTCCTTGTCGAAGATGGTTTGCGGTGCCCAAACGCGCAGCAGATCCTCCTGATTGTCGTATTTCTCCTGAATGTTGATTACGGTAGAGCTCCAGTTAACCA
>DUOK01000278.1 GCA_012838865.1 Bacteroidales bacterium
GCCTCGTTCCACGAGCGCTGCAACAGCTCGGCATCTGGCTCCACCAAAAAAACCTTGCCTTCTTTGGCCTGCAACTTTTGTTGAAGAAACACGGGCAAATCCACCTTGCCTACAAAGCAAATGCCCTGGGAATCTTTTTTGTGGGCGGTGACCAACTTGAGCTCACCGGCAATGCGACGCACTTCGGGCTTCTGCAAATCCCCGATCGGAAACAGGGCTTTCTCAAGTTGTTTTTGCGAGAGCTGACAAAGGAAATAGCTCTGGTCCTTATTCGGATCGAGTCCCGCCAGCAAACGGTGAACGGGCTGCCCGTCCACCTCAACGGTTTCTTTGCGACAGTAGTGACCCGTGGCTACGAAATCGGCCCCCAGTTTCAGGGCCTCCTCCATAAACACGTCGAACTTTATTTCGCGGTTACAGAGCACGTCGGGATTGGGCGTGCGTCCCTTCTCGTATTCGGCAAACATGTAATCGACCACCCGCGCCCGGTAATGGGTGCTCAGGTCCACAAAATGAAAGGGGATGTCGAGTTTGCGCGCCACCGCCTCGGCATCAAACTTATCGTCGAGCCAGGGACAGTCGGCCTTGAGCACACCGGTGGTGTCGTGCCAGTTTTTCATAAACAAACCCAGCACCTCATAGCCCTGTTGCTTCAACACATAAGCTGCCACACTGGAGTCCACGCCTCCCGATAATCCCACTACCACTCTTTTCTTTGTTGCCGTCATGCTGCCTCCTAAACATTTGAGGCTGCAAATATACAAAAAAGCCGGCACACTGACCGACTTGCACAGCCACCCGCTGCCGGCAGGTTTTGAGAATTGCCTAAAAAGAGCTAGTTTTGCGGACTTAAATATCCGATTAACTTTTATGTTTCTACTTGGTTCCACAGCTCCTTTTCTTCCGTATCTGCTGCTGATGCTGACTACGCTGGCGGCGTGGTGGGGCGACTGGTCGGCCGGCAGTACCGAGCCTGGGGACAGCGCTCAGGAACAAAGGGTAGAGGCTGTTGCCGGGGCCCCTGAGTTTGAGGCCGGTTACTTTTTGCAAAAGATTCCTGCCAAAAAGGAAATAAGGACGCAAAGCGGACCTGCTGCAGATGTAGTGCCCTCCCGCCTTCAAAAATTGTTCAGTGCCGCACGGACCCTCCTGCGTATGGAAGCACCTGAGCGCAGCTGCTCCTGCCACTATGCGCAAAGCAAGCAAAGGCGTGGCCCACCGGCAAAAGAATACAGTCAGCAGTAGTCCCCCTACACCGGAACACTGCATCTTTCTTAAGGCTGCACTGCAGCACCCCTCTTTTGCCATTTTTTTTCAAGCTGAAAACCATGTACAAGCATACTTTCCTGCTGACCTTGTCGGCCCTGCTCCTGGCATCCAGCCTCGGGGCCAGAACGCCGGAGGGCCCGACCACCAAGCCTCTTCCACCCGATTCCCTAGCTGCCGTGTACGACCTCAATCAGGTGGTGGTGACCGGCACCAGGCATCCGCGGCCTTTAAGGACCTCGCCCGTGCTTACGCAGGTGGTGGGACAGGAACAGTTGCGGCGGGGCGACTGGGGGGAGGTGACGCAGGTGCTGGAAAACCAGCTTCCGGGCATTGAGTTTTCGCACGGTGCCTACGGCAGCAACATCAGCATGATGGGTTTGCCGGGCAATTATGTCTTGTTTTTGCGCGACGGCAACCGCATCTCGGGCGAGAGCAATGCCAACATCGATTACCAACGCCTGGGCCTCCTCAACACCGGACGCATCGAAATTGTGCGCGGAGCCAGCTCGGTACTCTACGGCTCCAACGCCATGGCCGGCGTGGTACACCTACTCAGTCGCCCCATTAGCCAATCCCCCCTTCTCGAAGCCTACACGCGCTACAGCAATTTTGGCACTACGCAGACCGAAGCCGCCCTCACCCTTAAGGAGGGCAGCGTGGGGAGTCGCACCACCCTGCGCCATTTCCACACCGAGGGCTACGACCTCAACAATAGGCGGTCCGACGGCCGCACCATGGAGCGGACCACCACCCATCAACTGGGCCAGGAAGTGCACTGGCAGGCGGCACCCAAGCTGGAGCTGAGCGCCCAGGGCCACCTCTACAAAAACCACGTGGATGCTTCCCTTCCCATGCGCAACAACAAAATGAACGATGCGGTGGACTACAATCTCAAAGCCCGCTACCACTTGCCCAACAAGAGTACACTCGAGGCGGTCTGGCACAGCGATCATTATCGGATTTTCGAAAAAGACGCGCAGCGGCACGACCTGCAATACAGTCTCCGCTTTAACAACGGGCGACTGGCGGGGGAGGTCCGACTGGGCGAACATTCCCGGATGTCGGTGGGTTTGGAATACCTGAGTGAGGCGCTGCTGGCGCCGCGCAATAAAATAGCGGCGACTCTGGAGCAAAGCGACTGGGTGGGCTATGTGCAGGAAAATTGGCAGTGGGGCGAGCACTTGACGCTGAGTGGGGGACTGCGACTGAATTACAACTCGGACTACGGCTACCACGGCACCTGGCAAACGGCGGCACGGGTGAGTTGGGGCGACTTCAGCTTCCGGGGCAATGTAGGTACGGGCTACAAGTCGCCCACGCTTAAGGACCGCCACATGGAATACCAGGCACCGACCTCCTTCCCCATCTATGTATTTGGTAATCCCGACCTCATCCCCGAAACCAGTCTTTTCACCGGCCTGTCGGCCGAGTACAACCGGCGCGACCTGAGCGTCTCGCTCCACCTCTACCGCAACGCGGTAAAAGATATGATTACGGAGGTGATGGAAACCTACGACGCGGCGACCGATCCGGCCATGATTTACTACTACCAGAATATTGAGGAGGCAGACATTCGCGGCATGGACCTGCTTCTGCGCTGGCGCCCGCTGTCCCGGTTGGAAGTCAACGCCAGCTACGCCCTGGTTAAGGCACGCGACCAGAAAAAGGACCGCCAGTTTACGGGCAGTCGCCCCCACAGCGGCGTGCTGGCCCTACACTACCAACGAAACGACTGGCCGCTGCATCCGGCCCTTCACCTGCAGGGCAGCTATAAGGGGAAGATGTCGCGGGGCATTTACGATGCCGAAAGCGGTGCCGAAAGTGTATCCTACCTGGACGACTTTACCCTGTGGCGCGCCAACCTGCGTCTGCAGCTGCCCGGGCAGCTGCAGGTCCAGACCGGCATCGACAACCTTTTCGACTACAGCGACCCGGAGACCTTTGCCACCTTCAGTCCCGGGCGCACCTTCTTTATAAGTGCGCGACTCACGCTGTAATGCAGGGAAGCAGCGTTCTTTTAGGCATTAATCATCATCGGCATCAGCAGCATCAGCTCGTCCTCGAAATCGTTCTTATCGAAGGGCAGCACAATGGCGGCACGTGAGGGATCCGACATCTCAATAATGATGTTGCTTGAATCGATGTTTTCCAGAATATCGGCCAGGAAGGACGACTTAAAGCCGATCTCCATTTCGTCGCCATCGTACTGGCAACGGAGCTTTTCAAAGGCCGACACCGAGAAGTCGAGATCCTGCGCCGAAACCATCACCTCATCGCTGCTGTAGTGCAGTTTAACGAGGTTCGACGACTGGCTGGAGAAAATGGATACCCGTCCCAAAGTGTTGGCCAAATCGACACGATCGACCACCGCCCGGTTGGGATTGTCCTGCGGAATAACGGCGTTGTAGGTGGGGTAATTGCCCTCTACCAGTCGGCAGACCAGGCGGTAGTTGGGCAGGGTGAAAAAAGCATTCTTGTTGTCGAACTCCACCTGCACATCGCCCTCTTCGCGGGGCAGTACATTCTTGAGCAAGGAAGCGGGCTTTTTGGGCAATATGAAAGAGGCCTCAAATTCGGTTTTGGCATCGAGACGCTGGTAGCGCACCAGTTTGTGCGAGTCCGAAGCCACAAAGGTGAGGTTTTCGGGACTGCATTCGAACAAGATGCCGTTCATCACCGGACGCAATTCATCGTCGGCAGTGGCAAACAAGGTCTTGGTAATGCCGGTGAGCAAAAGCGAAGCAGGCACCCGCATGCTGCTGGCCTTATCCTCCTCTACCTGAGGCAGGTTTGGATAATCGTCGGCCGGCTGACCCACAAAGTTGTACTTACCGCGCTCCGACTGAATGTCCACACCCAAAGTGTTGCTGTCCACGACAAAAGTAAGGGGTTGCTCGGGCAACTTCTTCAGAATTTCGAGCAGCATCTTGGACGGAAAGGCCACCCGTCCCTCTTCCACTGTTTCATCCGTTTCGAGGGTGGTGGTCATGGTTACCTCCAAATCGGAGGCCGTCATGCTCAAAGTATTTCCACTCAGCTCAATTAAAAAACAATCGAGCACGGGCAACTGACTTTTGGTAGAAATGGCCCTGCTGATGGCCTGCAAATGCGACAGCAACTCGGAACTGGATACAACAAACTTCATCGATAAATATTTTAATAGATTATTTCACAAGTGCAGCGGGCTATTTCACTATAAATGTGAGCAAAGCAAGCCACCCGCAAGCCGCCTCCTCCATTTTCAAAGATAGGAATAATCAAAGAAAGAAAGACAAGGGCTCCGTACTTTTTTATGTCCGGTCGGCCGCCCGCCCGTAGCGCCACTTTCGCCACAGGGGAAACACCAGGCCTAAGAGACCCAAAAACACCAGCGGGAGCAACAAATTCAGCCATTTCCAAAACTCCAGCTCCGAGGCCAGTTTCTCCCGGTCGAGCAGGCGCAACTGGTAGGAACGCGAACGCAGGGCCATCCAACCCTCCTCATCGGCCAGGTAATGCACGGCATTTAGTATAAAATCGCGGTTGCCAAACTGCTGGTTGCCCACCTCATCAAAACCCAGGGGCATGGGCTGGGGATTGCTGCCGTGGCGCATTCTCACCTCATTGCGAATGATGTCGCCGTCGGACACGACAATCATGCGTGTGGACTTGCTTTCCCGCCGAAGATCGTCGCTGCTGAATTGAAGCCCCGGAGGCACAGGCCGATTGGCAAAAGCGGAAGGGAAACGGCCCTCGAGGGCCACGGCTACCGGCAGGTGGGGATCACCAAAAGCTGCCCGGTTGGGCTCTTCGTTGACCATGGCCAGAGAAATAAAGACGGGTACCGGCAGGCGCCGGGCATACTGACTGGTCCGCAAAAGCACATCGCGCCGCAGGCCGGTGGGCGCACCCACCGTATCGATGCTGCTGACAAACTCACCCCGCACCACATTAAGGTTGCGGGTAACCGGATGTTCGCGGTTGGTATTGAGCAGGGGATGAAACATCCAGGGCACCGGCACCAGTCGTGCCTGTTCACCGGCACCAGCAGTATTCACGGGAATCATGGCCGCCTGCACATCCTGCACCAGTTCGTGGTTGATGCGCACTCCGTAACGGAACAACTGATCGGTCAGATTCACATCCGTAGCCAGTCCCACCGTCTGCGTGGCCGAACGCAGACTATCCAGGGTCACCTGAACGGCATCGACCAGCCAAAGGAGGCGACCGCCACGCATCAGGTACTGGTCGAGTACAAACTTTTCACGCTCACTGAATTTTTCCTGCGGCTTGGCGATGATCACCGCCTTATAGTTGTCCAGAATGTAGGGATCGTCGGTGAGACTGCCCCTATCGACCTGATAATGGTAAGAGAGGGCCTCGCTGATGTCGTACACATCCAGCATGTCCAGTTCGCCGTGCCCTTCCAGAAAGGCCACGGCAGGCACCTCATCGGTCAGCAAGCGCCGCATCACATCGCTCAGCTTATATTCCAGGGCCTCCATGGAGCTGTTCAGATTCTCGGCGCCCGAACGCCCCGGCAGATTGTCGAGCAGGTTTACCGGCAATTCATAGTCGTCGATATTAAACAGCGCGTAAGGATAAACATTAGACTGGATGCGGCGCCCATCGGCCTGGGTCTCAAAGACCGGCACAGCAGCCAGCTCGTACTCGGCCAATTCCTCCTTCGCCGTTGGCGAATCGGCCGGATCTACAAACTCATAGCGCAGAGCGGCTCCCGAAGCCAGGCGAAATTCGTCGAGCATATCGCGCGTGGCCCGCGCCAACTTACTGAAACCCGGATTCAGGTCGCCCGACAAATACACCTTGACCAGCACCTGTTTGTCGTTCTGCCCTAAAAACTGCTTGGTGACCGGTGCC